>CAYYCN010000023.1:0-37403 GCA_964470355.1 uncultured Sphaerotilus sp. | reverse complement strand
CCCAGGTGCGGGTCCAGCGGATCTGCATGATGCGCATCATCACGATCACCACCACACCCAGTGCCGCGAAGGCCACGAAGCCGCCGAAGTACGAGCCGAAGTGCTGCTTGGACAGGCCCATGGCGTTGGGGATGAAGCCGCCGCCCAGTGCGCCGATCTCGCCGATCATCGAGCCGGCCACGGCCGTCGTCACCGGCCAGCGCAGCGGCACCAGCTGGAACAGTGCGCCATTGCCCGCGCCCAGCGAGGCGAAGCAGAACATGAACAGCACGGTGGTCAGGGCCAGGTTGTCGCCCATCGTGCCGCAGATCACCAGCGAGATGATGACCAGCACCAGCACGCCGGTCAGGGCGTTGACGCCGCCCACGCGGTCCGATACGTAGCCGCCCAGCACGCGGGTGGCCGAACCCATCAGCGTGGCCAGCATGGTGAGCTGGCCGGCTTCGACCTTGGTCACGCCGAATTGGTCGTGGAAATAGGTGGGCAGGAAGTTGGCCAGGCCGATGAAGCCGCCGAAGGTGATCACGTAGATCAGGCTGAAGGCCCAGCCGTCCTTTTCGAACAGGCAGGAGATGTGCTCGCGGAAGGTCTGGTGCTCGTGGTCGGGCGGCTCCTTGGCGAACACGGCCATGACGATCATCGGCAGCACCATGGTGAAGGCGGCAATGCCGTAGACGGCCTGCCAGCCGTACTTCATGGCCAGCGGCGGGGCGAACAGCACGGCCAGCACCGTGCCCGAGTTGCCGGCCCCGGCGATGCCCATGGCCAGGCCCTTGTAGCGCGGAGGGAACCAGCCCGAACCCAGCGACAACGCGATGCCGAAGCTGCCGCCGGCGATGCCCAGCAGCACGCCCATGGCGATGACTTCGCTGTGCGTGTCGACCATGAAATAGCCATAGGCCAGCGCCAGGATGATGAGGAACATCTCGGTCAGCGCCGCGCTCTTGCGACCGATGTACTGCGCCAGGATGCCCAGCGGGAAGCGCATCAGCGCGCCCGCCAGGATGGGCACCGAGATCATGAAGCCCTTCTGGGCCGGGGTCAGCTGGAAGGTCTCGCTGATGAACGGTGCCATGGCGCCGTTGAGCACCCAGATGGCAAATGTGAAGTCGAAGTACAGGAAGGACGCGGCCAGTGTGGGCCAGTGTCCGGATTTGATGAAGGCTTTGTAGTCGGCCATGGGGTCTCACTCGGTGGGTGCCGTCGGTCGGGGCCGGTACCCGCGGTTTCGGATGCCGCGGTGTCCGGTCCCGTGGCCTGGGCAGGGGGACTGGAATTGGGGGAATGGGGGCGGTGGAGGGGGCTTCAACCGGTGGTGGCGGCTTCCTCGGTCGGTTGGGCCTGCGCAGGCGCAGCCGGATGTTGTTGGATCAGGGTGCGCAGGGCCGGCAGGCACGAGCCGCAGTTGGTGCCGCAACGCAGCGTGGACTGCAGTTGCGCCATGCGTTCGTCGCCGGAGCCGCCACAGCGTTGCAGCACCGTGACGATCTCGGGCTCGCTGACATTGAAGCAGGTGCAGACCTGTTTGCCACGGGCCACCACCGGCACCGGCGCCGTCGGGCTGCCCGACAGCAGCAGGTGACCCAAGCGCTGTGCGGGTTGTTCGTCTTGCAGCAGTGTCTTGATCCAGGCTTCGGCGCGGGTGTCGCCGGCCAGCAGCACGCCGCGCAGCACCTTGTAGCTCGACCCGTCGGTGGCCGTGGCCGTTTCCATGCGGACGTGGCGTTGCTGGCCGCGGCGACGGTCCTCGTAGTGCAGCGTGTCGGGGGTGTCCAGGCCGAGGATCCGGGCCACTTCGCGGACCCGCTCCGGCGCGGCCGGCAAGACGGAGGCGGCGCGCCACAGCACCCCGGACAGCCCGTCGGCGTGGGGCTCGCGGCCGAAGGGCAGCACGAGGGCGTAGGCGTGTTCACCCATCAATTCGCGCAGGGCGTCGCGGGCGCGCAGGGCTTGTGCCTGAGGCAGCCAGGCCAGGCCCAGCATGCGCCACGGCAGGTGGGTGGACTCGATGCGCACGGCGCAGTGCTTGAGTTCGGGTTGTTTCGAGGTGGGGCAGGTGGCTGGCAGGGTCAGGCCGTTGATGCCCAGGCGTTCGCGGCCCTGGGCGTCGCGCCCGCCCAGCACTTCCGGTCCCCAGTGCATCGGCACGTAGGCTTGTGAGGGGGCCACGGTGTCGCTGGCCACCACCGGCAGCACCAGCGAACCCCGGCGCGACGTGACTTCGACCAGGTCGCCTTCGGTCAGGCCCTGCTGAGCCAGATCGGCGGGGTTCACTTCGAGCACTGGCTCGGCGATGTGGCCGAACAAGCGCCCGAGCGTGCCCGTGCGGCTCATGCCGTGCCACTGGTCGCGCAGGCGTCCGGTGGTCAGCGAGAACGGGTGGTGGTCATCGCGCGGTTCCGCCACCGGACGGAAGTCGGCCGGGGAGAACTTCGCGCGGCCGGAGGCGGTTGGGAATACGCCGTCTTCGTACAGGCGTGGGCGCCCGCTGGCGGCCCCTTCGGGCAGCGGCCACTGCTGTGGCCCCCCTTGTTCGAGCATTGGATAGCTCAGGCCCGTGATGTCGAGGTCGCGGCCACGCGTGCTTTCGCGGTGTTCGTTCCACACCGACTCGGGTGTGGGATAGGGGAACAGCGTGGACTGGCCGTTCAGGCGGTCGGGCAACCGTTGCTCCAGGGCCTGCGCGAACTGCACGCCGATGAGCCAGTCGTGGCGGGCCTGGCCGGGCGCCGCCACGGCCGGAAGCACCCGGCTGATGCGGCGCTCGGAGTTGGTCACGGTGCCGTCCTTTTCGCCCCAGGTGGTGGCAGGCAGCAGCAGGTCGGCGTAGGCGCAGGTGGCCGTGGTGACAAATGCTTCCTGGAGCACCACGAATTCGGCGCGCTCCAGGGCCCGCTTGACCATCGCGGCGTCGGGCAGCGACTGCAGCGGGTTGGTGCAGGCGATCCACAGGGCCTTGATCTCACCGTCGGCGGCGGCCTCGAACATCTGCACGGCGCCTTTGCCGGGGACGGCCGGCACCTCGGGGAGGCCCCACAGGCGGGCGACTTCGGCGCGGTGCTCGGCATTGGCGAGATCGCGGTGCGCACTCAGCAGGTTGGCCAGGCCACCGACCTCGCGTCCCCCCATGGCGTTGGGTTGGCCAGTCAGCGAGAAGGGGCCGGCCCCGGGCTGGCCGATCTGGCCGGTGGCCAGGTGCAGGTTGATGAGCGCTGCGTTCTTGTCGGTGCCGCTGGCGCTCTGGTTCAGGCCCTGGCAATACAGCGACAGGGTGTGGGCGCGGGACGCTCCGGTGCGGTCACGGTCGGCCTGGCCGAACCAGCGCGCCGCCTGCAGCAGGTCGGCCTCGGCAATGCCGCAGACCTGGGCGGCCCGCGCCGGTGTCCACGTGTGCACGGTCTCGCGCAACGCCTCGAAACCTTCGGTGTGGGCATCGATGTAGGCCGGATCGCACAAGCCTTCGGCCAGCAGCACGTGGAGCATGCCGTGGTAGAGCGCCACGTCGGTGCCGGGTTGGATCTGCAGGAACAGATCGGCGCTGTCGGCGGTTTCGGTGCGTCGGGGATCGACCACGATCCAGCGCTGTTGCGGCCGGGCGCGACGCGCCTCCTCCAGGCGGCGGAACAGGATCGGATGGGCCCAGGCGGCATTGCTGCCGCTGATGAACACCGTGTCGGCGAAGGCGAAGTCCTCGTAGCTGCACGGTGGGGCGTCGGCGCCCAGCGTGCGCTTGTAGCCGGCCACGGCGCTGGACATGCACAGCCGCGAGTTGGTGTCGACGTTGTTGGTGCCGATCAGGCCTTTGCCCAGCTTGTTGAAGACGTAGTAGTCCTCGGTCAGCAACTGCCCGCTGAGGTAGAACCCGACGGCATCGGGGCCGTGCGTGCGGATGATGTCGGCAAAGCGGTCCGCAGCGAGCGAGTAGGCGCTGTCCCAGTCGATCGGCTGAGGGGCGGCGTCCCGGCTCGGGCGCACCAGGGGCTGCAGCAGCCGGGTCGTGCGGGTGATGGCCTCCGAGGCCGTCAGGTGCAGGGTGGAGCCTTTGGTGCACAGCTTGCCAAAGTTGGCGGGGTGGTGCGGGTCGCCCCGCACACCGGTGATCTGCGCGCCGAGGCTTTCGATGAGAACTCCGCAACCCACGCCGCAGTAGGGGCAGCCGGGTCGTGCGGGTGATGGCCTCCGAGGCCGTCAGGTGCAGGGTGGAGCCTTTGGTGCACAGCTTGCCAAAGTTGGCGGGGTGGTGCGGGTCGCCCCGCACACCGGTGATCTGCGCGCCGAGGCTTTCGATGAGAACTCCGCAACCCACGCCGCAGTAGGGGCAGGTGGATCGTGTGGTCCGGGGGGCCGGGGTCGTCATGCGGCTTCCTTCAGGCTCGGGGTGGAGGCGGTGCGGGCGGCGTGGGCTTCGCCGAACATGAGTTGGTCTCGGACCTCGTTCACGGGGGTGCCGTCGCAGATGAGGCGGAAATACCAGGCGCCATCGGCGGTATCGCCATAGAGGCAAGCCCCCACCAGTTGATCGTCTTTCACGACCAGTTTCTTGTAGACCCCGCCGGGCGGGTCGAACAGCAGGATCTCGTCGCACTGTTCGCCGCCCATGAAGTCACCGGCGGAGAACAGGTTGATGCCGGTGACCTTGAGCTTGGTGGAGGTCAGGCTGCCCGTGTAGGCGGTGGGGGTCAGGGGATCCGCGAGGTGGGCGGCCAGCACCTGGCCCTGTTCATACAAGGGAGCCACGAGGCCATAGGCGATGCCCCGGTGGCTGGCGCATTCGCCCACGGCCCAGATGAACGGGTCGCTGGACTGCAACTGATCGGACACAACGATGCCGCGTTGAACGGCCAGTCCGATCTTTTCGGCCAGCTCGGTGTTCGGACGGATGCCGGCCGCCATGACGACCAGGTCCGCGCAGACCTCGCTGCCGTCCTGGAACCGCACGGCACGCACGCGACCTTCGTCGTCGCCCAGCAGCGCCTGGGTCTGGGCGCCCAGACGGAATTTCAGGCCTCGGTCTTCCAATGACTTCTGCAGCAACCGGGCCGACACTTCATCGAGCTGGCGTTCCATCAGCCAGGGCATCAAGTGCACCACCGTGACGTCCATGCCACGCAGCATCAGTCCGTTGGCGGCTTCCAGGCCCAGCAGACCGCCGCCGATCACCACGGCGTGGCGGTGGGTGCGGGCCGTCTCGATCATGGCCTGGGTGTCGGCGATGTCGCGGTACGCGATCACGCCGTCGAGGTCCTTGCCGGGCACTGGCAGGATGAAGGGCTGGGAGCCCGTGGCGATGATCAGCCGGTCGTATTCGGCCGTCGTCCCGTCGTCGGCCATCACGAGGCGACGCTCGCGGTCCACGTCGACCACCTTCTTGCCCAGGTGCAGGGTGATGCCGTGGCGCTCATACCAGGCCAGCGGGTTGAGGACGATCTCGTCGAGCGTCTGCTCGCCGGCCAGCACGGGCGACAGCAGGATGCGGTTGTAGTTGGGATGGGGCTCGGCACCGAACACGGTGATCGTGTAACGGTCCGGGGCGATCTTGAGCAACTCTTCCAGCGTGCGCACGCCGGCCATGCCATTGCCGATCATCACCAGCTTCATCTTGTTCATGGGCGTGTTTCCCGTGGGGGCGTCAGGCGAAAAGGTGGAAACACCGGCTCGCGAACCGGGTGCGAAGGCCGGACCGGATGATCGGGTCGGGAGATTGGTGCCCGTGACCGGCAGGGATCACGGGGTGGCAGAACGGGGGGCAATGGAAGTGGCGCATGTGTCCGTCATCTGAAGTTCAGACGCCCGTCGAAGAAGGCCCTCGGCGGGAAGATGCACATGGCTGTGCACCACGACGTGCACATGACCGGCGGTGCTGATCGACCGGTCGAAGCCGCGACTCCGGGGCTTCGAGAAGAAACTAGCAAACCGTGTGCCAATTCCAGTTCGCCCTGCAGGGCCTTGGGCATCGTGGCGCTGGAGCCCCACAATTGGGACTTGGGCACAAGCACAGCGCACAGTGCACCGAGAGGTGGCATGAGGCTTGTATGGGATTGAGCGGTGCGTGTGCCTCGACGCGCTTTTTTTCGCGCCGCTGGCGCCCTCCAATCAACAGTCCCCCATCGTGATCACCAAGATTCTCCTGGCCACCACTGCGGCTCCGTTCATGCCCGAACTCTCCGGGGATCTGGCTGCAGCCGGTTTTCAAGTCGTGGGGCGCTGTGAATGCAGCGTTTTGGTGCGCGAAGCGGTGCGTCATGCACCAGACGCGGTCGTGATCTGGGAGCCGCTGCCCGGTGCAGAGTTGTTCGAGGCCACGCGCCTGCTTGCGGCGGCCGCGCCGCGTCCGGTGCTGGTCTTTTCCAGCGATGTGCGGGCCGAGCCCATGGAAGAGGCGCTGAAAAGCGGGGTGCATGGCTGGGTGGTCAATGGATATGCACCGGAGCGGCTTCGTCCGTTGATCCAGTTGTGCCAGGCGCGCTTCCGGGTGGAGTCGGCGCTGCAGGCCGAACTGGCGGAGGTGAACCAGCGGTTCAACGAGCGCAAGTTGGTGGACCGGGCCAAGGGCATCCTGATGTCTTCCCGCCAGGTGTCGGAGGAAGAGGCGTTCCGGTTGCTGCGCAGTGCCTCCATGCACAGCAAGATGCGCCTGGGGCAGGTGTCGCAGCAGGTCATCGATGCCGTGCTGTACGCCGAGGCGATCAACCGCGCTGGGCGCCTGCGCATGCTGTCGCAGCGCATGGTCAAGCTCTACGCGCTGCTGGTGGCCAAGGTCGAGGTGGTCGGTTCCCGGGCGCTGTTGGCCGACTCCCGCCAGCAGGTGGAGCAGATCCTGGCGCATCTCGACAAGTCGCTTTCCCGGCCGACTTTTGGCGATCTGACCAGCGCCGTGGCCACCACATGGAAAGACCTGCGGCTGGCGCTGGATGCGGCCGTGTCCGCCGCTCAGCTGGAGGTGGTGGACCGCCTGGGAGAAGACCTGCTGGGGCATGCCGAACGCCTGACGCGGGCCCTGGCCCGCGCTGGCACGGTCACGACCCTGGAAGTCATCAACGTGTCCGGGCGCCAGCGCATGCTCACGCAGCGCCTGGCCAAGCAGGCGCTGCTGGCGGCGCTGTCTCAGCCAGGATTGCCGGTCGATCACGCGAGCGCGGAGCTCGATGCGGGCGAAACCCGCCGTGCCTTCGAGTCCTCGCTCGATTTCCTGCGTCGTCTGCCGCTGAGCAACGACACCATCCGGTGTGAACTCGAGGCGGTGCAGTCGTCGTGGCAGCAGATGCTGCAGGGGGTGGAGGCCAGTGGGGAGGCGGCGGGGCGTCTCGCCCTGGCGGCGGCGTCCGAGGAGCTGCTGAGCCAGTTCGACCGGCTCACCGACGAGTACGAGCACAGCATGCAGTTGCTGATCGGATGAATCGATCTCGGCGGGTTGGACACATTTCGTCACGCCGTCGCGGTCCGTGGGTACGGATCGTGCGGTGTGGTGCCCGAGAATCCGCCCCATGAACACCGACACCCCTGCCAGCGCCGAAGAGGCGATGCTCAACGCCGGACTGCTGACCTGTCTTCAGCAGGACGGGGTGATGGTGTCCCTCAAGGACATGGCCAGCGGCACCTACCGCTGGGCCAACGAGACCATGCTGGCGTTCCTCGGGGTGTCGTCGGTGGAGCAGATCGTGGGGCGCACCGACGGTCAGCTCATCGTGTCGCTGGCCGACGTGCAGGCAATCAAGACGGCGGACCAGCGCGCGGCGACGGCGGCGCCTTCGGTGAGCCGGGGCGAACACCGCTTCGAGCGGGGGGGGCGGGTGCTCGACTTTGGCACGCAGCGCGTGGTGATGGCTGCGGCGGGGCGCCCGGGAGTCTTGTTGTCGCTGTGGACCGATCACACCCGTCAGCGGCGTGATTCGGTCGAGTTGCAGCGGGCCCTGGCCCAGATCGAGCGGCATCAGGCCGACTACGAACAGTTGCGCCGGGAGCGGTCCCAGGGGCTGGATCGTCCGGCCGATCTGTTCCGCCGTGAACACTTCGAGGAACACCTGCGGCGCGAGGTGGCCTTGTCCCAGCGCGAGCAGCGGGAGTTCGCGCTCTTGCTCCTGGCGGTGGATCGTCTCGATCAACTGCAGTTTGCGGTGGGCGAAGGGGTGGTGCACCGGGTGTCGGAGGCCATGAACCAGGTGCTGCGAGGTGGAACGCGTGCCATGGACGTCCTGGCCCAGCTCGGACCGGACCGCTATGCGGTGCTGCTCTCCGGCGTGGGTCTGGCCACTGCCTATTCACGCGCCGAACATCTGCGCAAGGCCTGCGCCGCGCAGCTGATCGTGCACGACGGGCGGTCGTTCGGCTTCGAGGTGACGGTGGGTGTGGCGGCGTTTCCGCACAGTGCCGACACCCTCGATGGACTCAGTCAGGCCACGATCCGGGCCTTGCAGCGGGCCCGGGCGTCGGGTGGCAACCGGGTGGCGATGGCCACGATGTCACTGGCGTGACCCACGTCGCTCACGAGGCGGTGATCGCCTTCCAGAGCATGTAGCCCGCGAGGGCGTACAAGACGATCGCGAACACCCGTTTGAGCTGGGCCACGTTCATCGCGTGGGCCGCCTTGGCGCCCAGGGGGGCGGTGAGCACGCTGGCGCACGCCACGATGGCGGTGCCCGGCAGCCACAGGTAGCCCAGCGTGCCGGGCAGGCCGGTCTGCAGCGACCAACTGCCCGCCACGTAGCCGATGGTGTTGGCCAGGGCGATGGGAAAGCCCAGGGCCGCCGAGGTGGCCACGGCCTGGTGGATGGCCACGTTGCACCAGGTCATGAAGGGCACCGAGATGAACCCGCCGCCCGCACCGACCAGGCCAGCGATGAATCCAATCATCCCGCCTGCCCCCAGGCTGCCGGCGGCGCCGGGCATCTGGCGGGCGGGCTTGGGCTTGCGGTCCAGCAGCATCTGCGTGGCGGAGAAGCCGACGAAGCCGGCGAATACAAAAGCCAGGGTGGAGCCCTTGAGGACCGCGAACACGCCGGCCCCGCCAATGAGTCCGCCCGCCACGATGCCCGGCACAAGCTTGCGCACGAGATCCCAGCGCACGGCTCCGCGCTTGTGGTGGGCGCGCACGCTGGACACCGACGTGAACAGGATGGTCGACATCGAAGTGGCGATGGCCATCTTGACGGCCAAGCCGGCGTCAACGCCGCGCATCGTGAGGAAGTGGGTGATGAACGGCACAAGCAGCATGCCGCCACCGATGCCCAGCAGGCCGGCCAGGAAGCCGGTGATGCACCCCAGGCTCAGGAGTTCGAGGACGAGCGGGAGGTCGATCATGGGCAGGAAAAGGGTGTCCACCGTGGAACCGAGGGCCGCATTCCTGAACCCAGGGGATTCAGGTGGGCGAGGTCAGCAAGGCTTCGGGTTCGTCTGACGCGAGACGATCACACCCGCCGGGCAATGTTCCAAGCCCTGGCTCGCGAGAGCATCGGTTCAAGGAAATATAAAACCCCCGCGGACCCGGTGGACGCCTTCATTCTAAAGGCCCCGGTGGGCGTTTGGGGGAAACGCGGGGGTGTGGCGTTCCACACCCGGACGGAATGCTCAGATCAGCTGGCCGTCTTCGCCGAGGGCGGCATCCAGGCGGCCGATCAGGCCTTTCAGGTCGAGACGCTCGGCTTCGGCGTCCCAGGCTTGTTCCGGACTGGGTCCGGGTTCGGACGCCGGGGCCGCAGCCGGGCGTTCCGCCAGCCGGTAAGCCAGATTCAGCGCCGACAGCACGGCGATGCGTTCACGGGCGCGCACTTTGCCGGAGTTCCGGATGGCGCACATTTCCTGGTCGACCGTCTCGACGGCCAACAGCAGCGAGTTTTCACCGCCTTCCGGGCAGGCCAGGATGTAGCTCTGGCCCATGATGGTCACTTCGATCTGCTTCATGCTCATGCCCCGCCTCCGGAGGTGTGGCCCTTGTGGTGTTCCGGTTCATGGCTCGACAGGCGCTCGTCGCTGGGCGGCAGGCGCTCGATGAGCGCGTCGATGCGGTGGCGGGCGGCCGACAGGCGCGAGCGCAGGTTGTCGCGCTCTGCGGCGACGGTCGACAGCTGCTGTTCCAGCAACTGGTTGGTGCGCTTGAGTTCGTCGTGGCGCATGAGCAGGCGCTCGACCCGTTCGGCGAGATCTTCGAGTGTGGACATGGCGCTGTGGCGGTTGGCCAGCGTGGGAAGGTTCCCCACCTGTCCCCCGATTGTAGTGGCGTGCACGCAACCGGCCGGTTGGGGGCTTGACTACAATCGCGGCCGTTGGTGCTCGTGAAGGCCGTCACGGTCTCACGGTTAAACGGGAAGCAGGAAACCGCGATCCGCCCGGATCCCAGGGTCAACCTGCGCTGCCCCCGCAACGGTAAGCGGACGGATCTGCCTCGTGCCGGTCCTGTCGATGTCCACACACCACTGGTGCCCACAGCGGCGCCGGGAAGGTTGCATCGGCTCGTCCGTCAGCCCGGATACCGGCCAACAGGGGGCCGCCGTCGTGCGGCCATGATGCAGGTGCTGGCGGGGAACCCGGCGCCTGGGTGTGTTGCTGGATTCTTCATGTCCCAGATTGCCCGGCGCGCTGCGCGCCCTGTCCCGTCGACCCGTTTCGAGGCCGACGCGTGTTCAGCTGTTTCCGTTCTAGTCCGCCGTCCGCTGGTGCTGGCTTGCCTGTGTGCCGCTGCAGCGGGCGCCCAGGCCCAGTCGGCCGCTGACGATGCGTCGCGTGACGCGCTGGATCCGGTGGTCGTCACGGCCACACGCACGCCCCAGCGCGTGAGTCGCGCCATTTCCGACGTGACGGTGTTCGGTCGGGAAGACATCGAACGCAAGGGCTCGGGCAGCGTGGCCGACGTGCTGCGCGGTGCGGCCGGGGTCGAGATCGTGCGCAATGGGGGGCCGGCCGGCACCACGTCGTGCATCGTGCGCGGGGCCGAGAGTCGTTTCTTGGCGGTCCTGGTGGACGGCGTGCGCATGGATTCCCAATCGACCGGGGGGGCTTCGTGGGAGTCGATCCCGTTGTCCGAAGTGGAGCGCATCGAGATCGTGCGTGGCGGCGCTGGCGCGATCTACGGATCGGATGCCGTCGCCGGGGCGGTGCAGATCTTCACCCGCAAGGGCTCTGCCGGGCTGTCGGGCTCGGTGGCGGCCGGCATGGGCAACCACCAGCTGCGCAAGCTGGAAGCCCGCGTGGGCGGTCGAAGCGGTGACGTCGACTTCGCGGTCGGGATGTCGGGGGAGCGCAGCGGTGGATTTTCGGTCCGCACCCATCCCGCTTCTTTTGGCTACAACCCCGACGACGACGGCTACAACAGCCGCGCGGGCTCCCTGCGCGTGGGCTGGCAGCTCGACAGCACGCAGCGCCTCGAAGCCGGCGTGACGGCGATGCACTCGAACGCGCAGTACGACACGTCCCCGGTCAACGACGACCATTCGTTCCACAACACCTCCGCGGCCCATCTGGACTGGACGGCCCAATGGTTGCCTCAGTGGCGCAGCCAGGTCACGCTGGGTCAGAGCCAGGACCAGTACAAGACCCGCCCGTCGGTGTACGACACGCACACCCGGTTGCGCACGCTGAGCTGGCTCAATACTTATACGACCGACCAGCACACCTGGACGGCCACGGTGGAGCGTCGCGAAGACCACCTGGACAACCCGGCCATCTCGGACGGATCCCGGGGACGTGCCCAGAACGCCATCGGACTGGGTGATCAGTGGACCCTCGGGGCCGTGGCGCTGCAGGCCCACGTGCGCCACGACCAGGACAGTGAGTTCGGCGGTCACGCCACGGGCGTGTTGGGTGGGGCCTGGTCGTTTGCACCGGGGTGGCGTGCACGGGCCTCGCTCAGCAATTCCTTCCGTGCGCCGACGCTCTACCAACGCTTCAGCGGTTACGGCAAGGCCGACCTGAAGGCGGAGCAGGGGGTCAACGTCGAGGCCGGCCTGAACTGGACCCAGCAAGGGGACGCACTGGGCCTCACGCTCTATCGCAACCGTGTGCGCGACCTCATCAACTGGGTGTCGGGGATTTCGGGCTGTGACCTGGGCTACAGCAGCGTGAATCCATATGGCGGTTGTTACGGCAACGTCGGGCTGGCCGTGATCCAGGGGGTGACGCTGGATGGCCGCACGGAGATCGGTCCGGTTCGCCTGTCCGGCAGCGTGGATGTGCTGTCCCCCAAAAATGCGGAGACCGACAAGGTGCTGGCCCGCCGGGCCCGGCGCCACGCCAGCCTGCAGGCCGACACCGACGTGGGGGCCTGGACGCTGGGGGCGCAGGTGCTGGCGTCCGGCACACGCTACGACGACGCGGCCAACACCGCTTCCAAGAAGCTTGCGGGCTACGCGGTGCTGAACGTGGATGCGCAATGGCGCTTTGCTCCGCAGTGGCGCCTGGAGACCCGCGTCGACAACGTCTTTGACCAGGGTTACGAGACGGCCCAGCACTACTCGACCCAGCCGCGCCAGCTCTACGTGGGCGTGCGCTGGACGCCGCGTTGATGCTTCGGTGAGGTCGGGCATGCATCCTTGCAGTGAGTTCATCCTGGGTGGTCAGCGCAGTGGCAAGTCGCGCTGCGGGGAGGGGCGTGCCGCCCGGTGGTTGGCCACGCACCCCTCGCATCACGCGACGATGCTGGCCACCGCGCAAGCGGGGGACGACGAGATGCGCGAGCGCATCCAGCGGCATCGGCTGGACCGCCTGGAGCGGGTGCCGGCGCTGGCCGTCGAGGAGGTCGGGATGGACCTGGCCGGTGCGGTGCGCCGGTGGGGGGCGCCCGAGACCCTGCTGCTGGTGGATTGCCTGACCTTGTGGCTGACCCGCTGGCTGATGCCGATGGAGGGGGGCGTCTCGCCTGGCTGGCCACAGGCCCTGCAGGACCTGACACAAGCGCTCAAGGCCTCGCCATCGCCGGTGGTGTTGGTGTCCAACGAGATTGGCTTGGGTCTGGCGCCGATGTCGCGGGAAGCCCGTCACTACGTGGATGAGCTCGGTCGCTTGCACCAGCAGGTGGCGGCGGTGTGCCCCAACGTGACGCTGATGGTGGCGGGCCTGGAGATGCCGGTCAAGCGCGTGGCGACGGGAGGCGGTGCGTGATCGGCGCGTGGGTTCCGCGGGGCGCCAGTGCCGCCCCGAGACGCACGGCCGCTGCGGTGGTGCCGGTGCGGCGCATGGGGCTGGCCCTGCTGACGATGGCGTGTCTGGGGTCCGGGATGCCGGCCCTGGCTGAGGTGACGGTCCGGGATGACCGGGGTGTCACCGTGCGTCTGGCTCAGCCTCCGCAGCGCATCGTCAGCCTGCTGCCTTCACTGACCGAGACGGTCTGTGCACTGGGGGCCTGTGACCGCCTGGTCGGGACCGATCGCTATTCCAACTGGCCCGAAGCCGTCCTGCGGGTGCCCAAGCTCGGGGGCATGGAAGACGCGCAGGTCGAGCGCATCGTGGCGTTGAAGCCCGACGTGGTGTTGGCATCGCAGTCGACCCGAGCGGTCGAGCGCCTGGAGGCCCTGGGCCTGAAGGTCGTGGCCACGGAGGCCAAGGACCAGAAGAGTGCCCGGGCCACGCTGATGCTGGTGGCCCGCTTGCTGGATCGCGGGGCGCAGGCCGCGCAGGTCCAGGCCCGGATCGATGCTGAAGTGCAGCGCGCGGCGGCGCGGGTGCCGGCGCGCTTGCGCGGACGGCAGGTCTATTTCGAAGTCAGCGATTCGCCGCACGCCGCAGGGGCTTCGTCGTTCGTCGGCGAGACGCTGGCCCTGTTGGGCTTGGGCAATGTCGTGCCTCCGTCGATGGGGCCGTTTCCCAAGCTCAACCCGGAGTTTGTCGTGCGGGCCCGTCCCGACATCGTGATGGGGGTGCAGCGCAACGTCGCGAACATGGCGGGCCGTCCCGGGTGGGACCGCCTGTCTGCCCTGCAGCACCAGCAGGTGTGCGCCTACGAGGGCGCGCGCTACGACCTCCTGATTCGCCCAGGGCCCCGGTTGGGAGAGGGGGCGTTGGCCTTGGCCGAGTGCCTGGCTCACCTGCCGGTGGTTCCGGCCGTGGTGCGTGCAGAGGCCTCGGGTCCAGGGCGGGGCCCGGAGTTTTCACGGTGATGCGCGCCTTGGACGCAATTCGATGAGCGAAACCGAACGTCGACGCCGGCACCGCCTGTCCTGGGGACTGGTGGGGGTGGCCCTGGTCTGTGGGCTGGTGGGCTTGCTGGCGGGCAGCGAGGGGTGGCGCCTGGCCGATCTGAGCGATCCGGAGGCCGCCCTCATCGTGTGGGACATTCGCGCGCCCCGCTCCTTGGGGGCCTGGCTGGTTGGCGCGCTGTTCGGGCTGGCGGGGGCTCTGGCGCAGGGGTTGTTCCGCAACCCTCTGGCCGATCCTTACCTGCTCGGTTCCGCGGCTGGGGCCTCGCTGGGGGTGGTGCTGGTGCTGGCGGCCTCGACCTTGACCGGAGTGGGCTTGAGCCTGGCCGCTGCCGACCTGCTGGCGCGTTCCGGCCTGGTGGTGGCGGCCTTCCTGGGGGCCTTGCTGGGGGTGGCGTTGACGCTGTCGCTGGCGCGGGGCGCCGAGCAGACCAGCCGGCTGCTGCTGGCCGGAGTGGTCGTGGGCGTGGTGCTCGGCGCGGTCAATGATTTGGTCACGACCGTGTCGCCGGATGCCATGCGGGGCAAGCAAATGTTCCTGCTGGGATCGACCGGGTTTCTCGGCTGGCAGAGCTGCACCGTGCTGGGGGTGGTGCTGGCGTTCGCCTTGCCCTTGGCGTGGCGGCTGTCGCGGGTGCTCGATGCCCTCACCCTGGGTGAAGACAGTGCCACCAGCCTCGGACTTCCGCTGCCGCGCCTGCGTCTGATGCTGGTGGTCGTGATGGCGCTGGCCACGGGAACGGCCGTGGCCCAGGCGGGCCTGGTGGCTTTTGTCGGGTTGGTCGCGCCGCATCTGGTGCGGCGGTTTGTCCATGCCATGCACGGCTACCGACTGGTGGCCAGTGCGGGCATGGGGGGGGCGCTGCTGCTGTCGGCCGATGTGCTGGCGCGCACGCTGATCGCGCCGCAGGAGTTGCCGGTGGGCGTGCTCACGGCGGTGCTCGGGGGGCTGTACCTGTTGTGGCTGCTGCATCGCCGGAGGATGTCGTGACGTTGCATCGCTCGATGCTGGCCCGCGTGAATCGGGCGGGCGCTCCCGACTCCGTTCTTCCCGCTGTTCGCGTGCCGCAACTGTTGTGCGAGCACCTGGCGGTGCACCTCGGGGGACGGGAGGTTCTGGTGGACCTGAGCGTGACCTTCCCGGTCGGCTGGACCGCCGTGGTCGGCCCGAACGGCGCGGGCAAGTCCACGCTGCTGCGCACCCTGGCGGGGTTGCAGGCCTGCGAGCGCGGGGCGGTCCGTCTGTGTGGCCGCTCCTTGTCGCAATGGACGGTGCGCGATCGGGCGCGACGGCTGGCCTGGCTGGCGCAACAGGGCGATGCCTCCGGCGACCTCACCGTGCGCGATGTGGTGCACCTGGGGCGGCTGCCTCACCTGGGCCTGATGGCCTCGCCAGGACCCGCCGACGAGGCCGTGGTCCAGCAGGCCATGGCCGACACCGAGTGCCAGGATTGGCAGCATCGGCGCCTGTCAGAGCTTTCAGGCGGGGAGCGCCAGCGGGTGCTGCTGGCCCGCGCCTTGGCGGTGCAGGCCGACGTGCTGCTGCTCGATGAGCCGACCACCCACCTCGATCCTCCCCATCAAACCGCGCTCGTGCGGCTCATGGCCGCGCTGGGCCAGCGGCACACGGTGGTCAGCGTGCTGCACGACCTCCCGCTGGCCCTGGCCGCCGATCACCTGGTGGTGATGGCCGCTGGGCGGGTGCACGCGGCGGGGGCCAGCGACGACCCGGCTGTCCACGCCGCCCTGACGGAGGTGTTCCGGGGCGCGGTCCGCATCGTGTCGGTGGATGGCCGGTGGATGGCGCTGCCCGACCTTTCGGCGGATGGGGCCGGCCCATGAGGGCGAGGTCGCACGGGATCCTCGTGCGTGTGCCACGGGTCTTGTGCCTTCACCGAACCACCTGCTTTTCCTGAAACGCTCCGAGAGGATTCCCATGCAGATCGAACAACCCCCGGTGGACCGGCAGCGCATCGTGGCCGACGGCGAGCGCCGGGGCTTGGTGCTGGTGCACACCGGTGACGGCAAAGGCAAGAGCACGGCCGCCTTCGGTCTGGCGCTGCGGGCGCACGGCCGCGGCAAGGCCGTGAAGATCTACCAGTTCATGAAGGTGCCCAGCGCCCGCTTTGGCGAACACCGCCTGTTCGAGCAGTTGGGCGTCCCCATCGAGGGTCTGGGCGATGGCTTCAGCTGGAAGAGCAAGGACCTGGAGCACTCGGCGCAATTGGCGCGCGACGGTTGGGCCCGGGCCGAGGCCACGATCCGTGCGGGCGAGCATTTCCTGATCGTGCTCGACGAGGTCATGTACCCGCTGCGTTACGGCTGGGTGCCCTTGGAGCCGGTGCTGCAGGCGCTGCGCGAGCGGCCGGCGCACGTGCACGTCGTGTTGACGGGGCGCAATGCACCACAGGAGCTGATCGAGTTGGCGGACACGGTCACGGAGATGACCCTGGTCAAGCACCACTTCCAGGCCGGCGTGCCCGCGCAGCGCGGCATCGAGGACTGAACGCCGCGTTGCCGGGAGCCCGCGTGTCGAATCTGGAACGGATGTCGCCCCTGACTTGGTCGAAGGAGCTCGCATGCCCGTGATGGCCGGGGGCGATCTGCCCTGGACCACCCTGGGGATGGCCTTGTGCCTAGCCTGGGCACTGGACCAATGGCTGGGCGATCCGCCCAACGCTTGGCACCCGGTGGCTTGGTTGGGGCACGTGCTGGGCTCGGTTGGCCGCATGCTCAAGGGCCGGTGGGCTCCGCTGGCTTTGGGGGGGGGAGCCGTGGCCTGGTTGGGGCTGGCGGCCGTGCTGGGGACCTTGGCGGCGGTGCTTCAGCAAGCCGTCCTGCGCCTGCCGTGGCCGCTGGCTGCAGGGGTGCTGGCGGTGGTGGTCAAGCCGTTGTTTGCCTGGCGCCTGCTGCGCGACGAGGTGTCGGCGGTCGAGGACGCGATGAGAACCGGGCTGGGCGCCGGGCGCGAGCGGTTGGCACGCCTGGTCAGCCGGGACGTCCGCACCCTCGACGCCGTGGAGGTGCGGGAGTCGGCCATCGAAACCCTGGCCGAGAACCTCAACGATTCCGTTGTGTCCCCCCTGCTGTGGTTCGTGTGCCTGGGGTTGCCGGGCCTGGTGGTCTACCGGCTGGCCAACACCGCCGACGCCATGTGGGGCTACCGCGGGGCCTGGGAATGGGCCGGGAAATGGGCGGCTGTGGCGGACGATGTGCTGTCGTGGCCGGGGGCCCGGCTCAGTGCGTGGCTGATATCGCCGACGCTGTCGTGGCGAAAGTGGTCCCGCTTGCGGCGAGAATCGCGCCTCACGCCCTCGCCGAACGGTGGCTGGCCCATGGGGGCCATGGCCTTGACGCTGGGGGTGAGGCTGTCCAAGCCCGGGGTGTACGTGCTTCACGAGAGCGGACGCACCTGCGAGGGCATCGACGTGCGGGGGGCGTTGTTCCTCGCAGCGAAGGCGGCCTGGAGTGCCGCCCTGCTGAGTGCAGGCACACTCCTGAGCGCGGGCTGGATCGTGCAGATTGCCGAAGCCGGACCCGTACCGGGCCACCACGGAGTGCCGTGGCAGGCGTTGGGCCTCACACTTCTGGCCCGTTGGGTACCGGCATGGGCCGGGACCTGAGACCCGAAAAGAATTTGCATGAAAGCTGACGATTTCAACCCCCAATGGGCGACCGCCGAGCCGACGACGGCCGCAGCGCCTGCGGTGGTCGAGTGGCATGGTGGACCGGATGCGCAGGGTGTGCCGCGCCGCGACTTTTCCACCAACGCGAACGCCTGTGGCCCGTCGCCTGCGCTGATGCAGGCCCTGGCGGGTGCGGACCGCAGCCACTATCCCGACCCCGCCTACACGGCGCTGCGCCGGCAACTGGCCGATCTGCACGGGGTGGTGCCCGAGCGCATCGTGCTGGCCGCCAGCGCGAGCGAATTCATCCACCGCATGACGACCGTGGTGGCGCTGGCCCGTCCGGGCGCCCGGGTGCTGTTGCCCTTGCCTGGATATGGCGACTACGTGCGCAGCGCCATCGCCCATGACCTGGAGCCCACCACGTCGGCCGACCTGTGGGCCGAGGCCCAGGCCGCATCCCTCGGCGGCGGGGTCGGCGCTGAAAGGGCGTCGCCGTGGCGGGACAACGTCCGCGATGAGCCGCAGGAAGCCTTCCTGGACGACGAGGACGACGATCGATTCGATCGGCACGCCGACTTCGGTGACGACGACGGGGACTGGGATGACGCCTTCGAGGCGGACGATCTGGCCCGTGGGGGTGGCCCGTCATACCGCGCTTCCGGTGCTGAACGGGATCCGTCCGTCGGCTGGGCCTGCGAGTCGCCCGACTGGTCGCGGGTGAGGGCCCCCAGCCTGGTCTGGCACACCGAACCCGGCAGCCCGATGGGGCAGGCCGAGGGGCTGGCGCTGCATTGGCCGGAGGCGGTGACGGTGGTGGACCGCGCCTATGCGCCGCTGCAGCTCGACGGCCTGGCCCACCCGTGTCCGGAAGGGGTCTGGCAGCTCTGGTCGCCCAACAAGGCCTTGGGTGTGACGGGGGTCCGAGGGGCCTACGCCGTGGCGCCTGCGGTCGCACTGGGGTGCCCCGATGCCGGAAGGCCTCTTTCGGCACCGAGCGTGCTGCAGCGGCTCAATGCGCTGCAACCCTCCTGGCCGTTGGGTGCCGATGGTGTGGCCATGCTGTCTTGCTGGGCTCGCCCGGAAACCTTGGCGTGGGTGCACGCCTGCCTCGACACGCTTCGCCAGTGGAAGGCCTCCCAACTGGCGCTGTACGCCGAGCTGGGCTGGCAGGCGCATCCGAGCACGACCGCTTTCGGGATCGTCACGTGGCCGCAGGAAGCGGGGCGGGAAATGCACCGTGTCCTGCCGGCGCTGCGCCAGCTGGGCATCAAGCTTCGAGACACGACGTCGATGGGCCTGCCGGGCTGGGCCCGTGTGAGCGTGCAGTCGCCGGCGGCGCAGCAGGAACTGCGTGACGCTTGGCATGCCGTCACCGGCACTCCGAAGCGGCCCGCCGCGCCGTTGGCCGCCCCGGACGTGTCGGCGGGTTGGCCCGCAGGTGCCATGCCTGCCACGACCCCGACGGGGTCGGCATGGCCGGTCTGGCCCACGTGGACCGGACACCCGCCCGCGGCGTTCCCACCGGTGATGCCCCCCGCCATGCATCCCTCGGCGCATCCGTCGATGCACCCGGGCGCGGCCGGTCTTCCCGGTTGGGGACCGGTGGTCGGTCCGGCGGGTCTGGATCCCTGGGGGCAGCCCCAGCCGATCGCTCCGGTGTATCCACCTCGATGACCGCTCGTGCCGTCATGGTCCTGGGCACCACCAGCGGTGCCGGCAAGAGCTGGCTGGCCACGGCACTGTGCCGGTGGTACGCCCGCCAGGGCCTGAAGGTCGCGCCGTTCAAGGCGCAGAACATGAGCAACAACGCCCGGGTGGTGCCCGCCCCGGGCGGACGCATGGGCGAGATCGGCAGCGCCCAGTATTTCCAGGCGCTGGCGGCGCGCACGCCACCCGACGTGCGCCAGAACCCGGTGCTGCTCAAGCCTGAACACGATACCCACAGCCAAGTGGTCGTCAATGGCGAGGTCCACCGTGAACTGGCCTCGGTGCCTTGGCGCCAGCGCAGCGAGGCCCTGTGGCCCCATGCCCGAGCGGGCCTCGAGGCGCTGATGGCCGAGCACGAGGTGGTCGTGATCGAGGGGGCGGGATCCCCGGCCGAGATCAACCTGCACAGCAGCGACTACGTCAACATGCGCACGGCCCTGGCCGCCCGCGCGGCCTGTCTGCTGGTGACCGACATCGACCGGGGCGGGGCGTTTGCCCACCTCTATGGCACCCACCAGTTGTTGCCGGCGCACGAACGTGCTTTGATCCGTGGGTTTGTGCTGAACCGCTTCCGAGGCGATGCGGCGCTGCTGGCCCCTGGACCCGAGCAGTTGCAGGCCCTGACCGGCGTGCCGACCCTGGCTGTGCTGCCCATGTGGCGCGAGCACGGGCTTCCCGAGGAGGACGGCGTGTTCGACGACCGCAGCACGGGCGGACAGGGTGAGCGACCCTTGCGCGTGGCGGTGGTGGCCTACCCGCGCCTGAGCAACCTCGATGAGTTCCAACCCTTGCGCAACCTGCCGCAGGTGCGCCTGAGTTGGGCCCGCCAACCCGCTGACCTGGACGGGGTGGACTGGATTGTCCTGCCGGGCAGCAAGCACACCAGCGGTGACCTGGCCTGGCTGCGTGCACAGCGGCTGGACGCCGCCGTGGCGGCCCACGCCCGGGCGGGTGGGGCGGTGCTGGGCATTTGTGGTGGCCTGCAGATGCTGGGCGAAGCCCTGATTGACCTGCACGGGGTGGAATCCGCTCCTGCGGGCCCCGGTCAGCAGGCCCGGATGGGGGCGTCTGCCTGGATCGGGGCCAACGGACCCGGCCTGGGCCTGCTGCCGTTGGTCACCCAGTTCGATCCTGAGAAGCGGCTCTCGCCCACCCGGGCGGGTTTTGCACCGTCGCTCACCGGTCCGTGGCAGGCGCTGTCGGGGGTGACCTTCGACGGCTACGAGATCCGCCACGGTCGCACGGTGCCCCACGCGGGCCTGCCGCCACCCCAGGCGGCGTTGCACAACCCTTCGGGCGAGGTGATCGGCTGGCAGCTGGGCTCGGTGCTCGGGCTGTACGCCCACGGCCTGTTCGAGTCGCCGCAGGTTCTGCATGCCCTGTTCGGCGCCCGTTGCCGCACGCTCGACGCCGTGTTCGACGGACTGGCCGACCACATCGACCGCCATTTCGAACCGGGTGCGCTGATGGGTCTGCTCCAGCCCATGGCGTCGAGCTCCGGCCGTTGAGTCCTCGTCCCGGTTTTTCTTTCCTCATTTGCCTGGCCTGCTGACATGACCGATCTGCCCATCGTTTCCGATCTGACCGATCCCGCGCTGACCGCTCGTCTGCGCCACGTCTTGGACCACAAGACCAAGCCGCTGGGCTCTCTCGGTCGACTTGAGGCGCTGGCCTTGCAACTCGGCGAGGTTCAGGGCACCGAGCGTCCGGTGCTGCGTGATCCGCAGATGGTGGTGTTCGCGGCGGACCACGGTCTGGCTGCGCGTGGGGTGTCGGCTTACCCGAGCGATGTGACCTGGCAGATGGTCGAGAACTACCTGGCTGGCGGGGCGGCGGTGAGCGTGCTGGCCCGCCAGCACGGACTGGCGATGACGGTCGTGGATGCCGGCGTGCGCCACACGTTTGAGCCCCGGCCGGGCTTGCAGGTGCGCAAGATCGCCGCGGGCACCGCCGACATGTTCGACGGCCCGGCCATGAGCGCCACGCAATGCGAGGCCGCGTTGCAGGCCGGGGGCGACGTCGTGCGCGGCCTGCCTGGCAACGCGATCGCTTTTGGTGAGATGGGCATCGGCAACACCTCGTCCGCGGCGCTGATCCTGGCTCGTCTGAGCGGTCAGCCGATCGAGCGATGTGCCGGCCGAGGCACGGGCCTGGACGATGCCGCACTGCAGCGCAAGATCGAGGTGCTGCGTGGGGTGTTGGCCCGCCATGCCCGCGCGACGGATCCGCTGGACGTGCTGGCCGCGATGGGTGGTTTCGAGATTGCGCAGATCGTGGGCGCGGTGCTGCAGGCCGCAGCCGAGCGCCGCGTGATCCTGGTGGATGGGTTCATCGTCAGCGCGGCCGTTCTGGTGGCGGCGCGCCTGCAACCGAAGGTGCTGCAGCGCTGCGTGTTTGCCCACCAGTCCGACGAATCCGGACACCGGCTGATGCTCGATCAACTCCAGGCGCAGCCCTTGTTGCATCTGGGCCTGCGCCTGGGCGAAGGTTCAGGGGCTGCGCTGGCGTGGTCATTGCTGGAGTCGGCCTGCCGCATCCTGTCGGAGATGGCCAGTTTCGAGTCGGCTGGGGTGTCCAACAAGGATGGGGCCGCGGACTGACGTCCGTTCGGGGAGCGGCTCGCCATGCAATCGCTGGGCATCATCCTTCGGCACGAACTGCGCCTGTTTTTCCTGGCCCTGCAGTTTTTCACGCGCATCCCCGTTCCGGCCTGGGTCGGTTACGACCCGGCCTGGATGAATGCGAGCGCGCGCTATTACCCCGGGGTGGGGGCGGTGGTGGGCGGCTTCGGGGCGGTGGTGCTGGTGCTGGCGGGGCAGGTGTTGCCCGCATCGGTGGCGGTGGGGCTGTCGATGGCGGCCACCGTGTGGCTGACTGGGGGATTCCACGAGGACGGCCTGGCCGACACCTGTGACGGTCTGGGCGGGGCGGTCGGGCGCGAGAAGGCCTTGCTCATCATGAAGGATTCCCGCCTGGGTAGTTATGGCGCGCTGGGCTTGTTCTTTGTGCTCGGGCTCAAGGCAGCGGCCTTGTACGAAATGGCGGTGTTCGATCTGTTCCATGCCGCGGCCGTGGTGATCTGGGGCCACGTGGTGTCGCGGGCGGTGCCGGTGGCCCTGTTGTGGCTGCTGCCTTACGCGGGCGATCCGGAGCATGCCAAGGCCAAGCCGCTGGCCCAGCAGATCTCGGTGGGGGGCTTGCGCTTCGTGGCACTGACGGTCGTGCTGGCTGCAGGGGCGATGGTGGCCTGGATGGGCGATGCGGGGTTGGTGTTGGCCTCGGTGACCGGTGCGGTCGTGGCGTTGATGGTCTGTGCGCGCTGGTATCGCCAGCGGCTGGGGGGATACACCGGCGACACGCTGGGGGCGTCGCAGCAGTTCAGTGAGTTGGCGCTGCTGATCGTGTGGCTGGCGGCGCTGGCGGTGTCCGATGGGGTGCTGGATCTCCCCGATGATCTGCCCGCCGATCCGGAATCGGTGCGGTGAGGGGGGCGGACACGGTTTCGGACGTTGGGCGGCTGGTGATCTGGCGCCATCCCCGACCCGAGGGCGCCGTGGGACGCTGCATCGGGCAGACCGACCTTCCCGTGGACCCGCGCCGAGCCAAACGACTGGCTCACCACATTCGCCGCAGGGCCCGGCGACAGGGCTGGCCGGCCGAAATCTGGACCTCTCCCTTGCGACGCAGCGCCGATGTCGGGCGCTGGCTGCGCCGATGGGGCTGGCACCATCGCATCGATCCGTTGCTGCAGGAGATGGACTTCGGGGCTTGGGACGGACGTTTCTGGTCGGATCTGACGGCCGAGGACTTCGCCCGGTGGGACGCCGATTTTGTGAACCACGCTCCCGGGGGCGGCGAGTCGGTGCAGCAGCTTCGTGCGCGAGTCTGTGCGGTGCTGCAGGGCAGGCCGGGGGGCCAGACGCGACTGGCCGTCGGGCATGCCGGCTGGATCAACGCCTTGTTGACCCTGGATAAGCCGGACCTGCAGCCCGCCCAATGGCCGAGGCCCGTGGCCTACATGCAATGCGTCGATCTGCAAAGCCCTACCATGGGGGTGAAGCCCGGCCGCGCCTGAGCGCAGCGCAAGACCCGCCAGCGGGCTTGGCCGTGGCGGCTTCCCCTCCACCTGAAACCGGAACCCCTCATGACCGACTCGAACACCGTCCGTTTCCATCGTGTGCTGCGCGCCGCGCCTGAACTGGTTTTTCGCGCCTTCGTGACGCCAGAGGCGGTGGCCAAGTGGCTCCCGCCCAACGGCTTCACGTGCCAGGTCCATCACCTGGATCCGCAGGTCGGCGGCACGTTCCGGATGTCGTTCACGCAACTGGCGTCGGGCCAGGAGCATGCGTTCGGCGGCCGTTACCTGGAGGTCGAACCGGGGCGTCGCCTGCGCTACACCGATGTGTTCGACGATCCGAACCTGCCCGGCACCCTGATCACCACGATCGACCTGGCGCCGGTGTCCTGCGGCACCGAGATGCACATCGTGCAGGAGGGCATCCCGGCCGCCATTCCTGTGGAAATGTGCATGCTGGGTTGGCAGGATTCCCTGCGACTGCTGGCCCTGCTGGTCGAGGCCCCCTGAGGGCCCACCGAAGGCGTCAGGGCTTGGGTTGCAGGAACGGCGGCCGTGGCCAGCCTTGGGGCAGCGACGGCATCGACCGGGGCAACAGGGCCCCCAGAGGGCCCAGCCAGTCCTGCGGGCCGTGCCCCTTGCCGGTGAGTTGCTGGGTGATCATCTGCTGCACCGGGGGCAGGCGGCGCGCCACCTGAAGCACGGCCTTGCGCACCATGCGGGCGGGGCCCCGGTCGTCGGTGTAGAGCTTGACCAGTGCGTTGGTGCCCAGGTAGATCGGCATCGTCACGCGACGGTGTTCGGCGTCGTAGGCCTGGAGCACGTCCTGGCTCCAGGGATCGCGACCGATCTGCTGGGCTTCGCGCATGTGGCGCGTGAGGGCATCCACCCCATAGAGGCCGAAGTTGTAGCCGTGTGCCGTCACCGGGTGCATGCCGACGGCCGCATCGCCGATGAGCGCGCAGCGTGGGCCGGAGAAACGGTGGGCGTAGACCGCCACCAGCGGGTACAGGTGGCGATCGCCTGCCAGTCGCATGCCGCCCAGGCGGTGTTGGATCTGTTCGGCCACGGCGTTCGCGAAGTCGTCGGGAGCGCGCTCCATCCACACTTTCGCGTCCGGCGTCGGCACGGTGACCACCGCCGAGATCTGCTGGCCATTCAGCGGCAACAGCGCCAGGGTGTTGCCGTGGCGGAAGCACTCGTGGGCACAGCCGTCGTGGGGCTGGTCATGGTCGAGCCGCGCGACGATCACGCTGCGACCGAAATCCCGCGAACTGGCGCCGATGCCCAGGGCACGGCGGGTACCGGAAAAGCGGCTGTCGGCGGCGATGATCCAGCGAGCGGTCATCGTGCGACCGTCTCCCAGGCGTGCGCCCGCTTGGGAGGTGTGGCTCCAGACCTGATCGATTTTCTGGCTGCACAGCACCGTCACGCCGGCGGTGGCTTTGGCCTCGTCCCAGGCCACCTGGCGCAGCCAGTGGTTCGATACGAGAAAGCCCAGGGGGCCGTCGTGGGTTCGGCCATCGGCCTCGAAGCGCAGGGACCATGGGTCATCCCCGTCGCTGACCTGCGCCGAGTTCAAGGGGGCGATGTCCTGTTCGGCCAGCCGCTGCCACAGGCCCAGCGAGGCCATGACGCCGCGCGCCCGGTGGGTCAGGGCGATTTCGCGGCCGTCTGGGGCGGGGTGGGCCACGGCGGCCTCCGACTGGGATTCGAGCACCGTGACCGCGTGACCGGCCCGGCCCAGGGCCACCGCCAGTGCCAAACCGGCCGGACCGGCTCCAACGATCAGCACGTCGGTGTCGAACGCCGTGCCAGCCAGGGCCGATGTGGAAGCAGCGGGCAGTGCACCGCAAGATGATGCGGTGGATGCAGAAGGGAGGGGTAGTGCGGTCACGGGCAGGGCGTCCGGGCGGGAAAGGAGCCCGAACCTTAACGACATGCGCGCATTGTGGACTTGACCGGAGTCAGAGGGGTGCAAGGGTTGAGGAAATGGGTTTGAATGTGCTCTAATGTGAAAAATGTAATCAAATGATTCAGATTGGGTTGCGCCTACAGCGCAGCCCGCATCGACAGATTCCCCCGCACCGAGCGGTCCCTCAACGACTGCTCGGGCTTTTCACACCCGACCTCTGGTCGGGTTTTTTTTCGCCCGTCGATGGCGGGGGGGGCGGGTGGTTGCCAGCGGAACTCGCAGTGCGCCCGGCTGGGACCCTCGAGGGTCACGGTGTGTGGCTGTCCGCCGCCGGTGCGCTCCACGAAGGCCAGGAGGCGTCGACGCAGGGCCAGTTCGTCGCCCGGGTCCACGTGTTCCCATGTCAGGTCCACGGGCACGCCGCGGCGCAGGCGCACCAGGCTCATGCCTTCTTCTCGCACCCAGGCGGCCACGGCGTGCCCGACGGCCGGGGCGCTGGTGCCGAGGCGGGAGGCGAGGTCGGCCATGAGGGCACTGCGCAGGTGCACCGTGTCCAGCCCGAAGTGGGCGGCTTCCCGGCGCCAGTGGGTCAGGTCTTCCAGCGACACGGCGGCGATCAGCCAGCGCGATTCTTGGTGGAGGGCCGACGAGGGCAGTGGCAGGAGCTCCAGATGCCAGTGCGTGGCACCGAAGGTGTCGCCCAGCGCCTGAAAGGCCTGGGCGTGGGCTTGCAGGCTGGTGTCGGCGGTGACGAGGCAGTGGTGCACGTATTCGTCGGCAACGACCAGTTCCAGCCGTTCGGGCAGGCCCCGGGGATCGGCTTGCTCCAGGGTCGACAGGGCGTCGCGCAGGGCAAGGGGCCCCGCGCCAGCGCCTTCCGCGCAAGCACTGGCGTGACGGGACCACCCGGCATCCCAGCGCACGAGTTGGCAGGCGCGCAGGTGCAGGCGCGCCTGGAGCTTATTCGTCCAGTGCCACGGCACGGTGGGCCTCTTCGAGGGTGACGGTGCCCCAGCGCACCTGTTCCAGCGCGGAATGACGCAGGCTGTGCGCCGACGAGGGCCGACCAGGACCGCCCCACCAGTGGTGCACGGCCACGGGTTCCGCCGTGTGACCCAGACCATGGCAGTCCTCGCAGCCATCGCAGCGGGCCAGCATCCAGCCTTCTTCAGCGACCTGGGCGCGGCTCAGGCCGGAGCGCTGGAGTTCGGCTTCGCTCGGGCGGGCCGGTCCTGCGCAACTTGGGCACACCCGAGGAAGCAGGCGTTGGGTGAGGGCTCCCAGCCACACCGCATCCAGCAGGGCCCCCGACGGGCCGCCGAGCATGGTCTGCAATCTGGCGTGGGCCCACAGCCCGGACGGTGCCGACACCGTGGCCATGACGCGTCGGCCGCTGGCGGCCTGTGTCACGGCCCAGCGGGCCAGCGCGGGGTGGCTGATCTCGTCGATCAGGATCAGGCCCGGCTGGAGGCTGGTGCACAGGTCGTCAAGGGTGGCTTCGGCAGCGGCCGCGTCGGTGTGGGCGGGCCAGTGGGCGGTCCAGGTGGGACGACCGGTGGGCGAGAGGGTTTCGTCGTCGTCGAGGGTCGAGGGGTCGGTCGTGGACAGTGGTCCCAGAGGGGGCGGGTCCGAGGAGGGGGTGTCGTCCAGAACCCGCAGCACCGCGGCCCCCGGGCGCAGGGCCCAGGCTTCGGACAGACAGGCCTGGAGCAGGGTGGACTTGCCGCACTCGGGGGGACTGGCCAGCACCACCAGGCCGTGGGGGCGTTCCAGGGCTTGGCGCAGAAGTCCCGCCGTGTCGGGCTCGAGGGTCAGGGGGTGGGGGGGCGCAGCCTCCACATGGGCTTCCGGCGGAAGGGTCAGCACCGCCAACCGGGTGCCGTCTGCATGCAGGCTGAAGTGGACCGGGCACCGATACACCCGCCCGGCGCGGGGCAGGCGCAGTGTTCCCCGCTGCACGCTGGGCACGGTCGAGGCCCGGGCTTGCGACAGGCGAAGCAGTGCGTCCCACAGGCATTGGGCGGCTTCCGGCGCCCATCGGCGCTGCGCGCCGGCGCCGGCGTACACCCACTCGGTCGCCAGACGCCAATCCACGCTCAGTTCCTCCCGAGGGGGCTGTGTCCAGCGCAGGGCGCGGGCCCCGCCGGTCAGACCTTTGCGGACCATTTCGCGCAACTGGCGCAATGCCGGCTGGTCCCCGCTGCCGGCGTGGGCTTCGGCCGAGGCCTTGCCGCCAGCCGCTGGCGCCGCCGGGGGGGGCGTTTCACAGCAGAGCGCCGGTCCAGCGGACCGTGCCGTGGCGCTCAGGGGCAGCGGCACGTCGCGCATCACCTGACGCCAGTAGCGCGTGACGTCCGACTCGGGCGCCACATACCAGCGTGAACGGGGGTGTCCGGCGGCCCGCAGGCGCGTTTCGAGCCACCAGCGGGTGCCTCGATCAAATGGGTCGGCCAGCACGATGTCGGGTCCCCCGTCGTCGCGGCGCAAGGCCACGCACAGACGGGCCAGACCTTCGATGGGATCGATCAATTCCAGCTCGACGGCGCGCGCCGGTGCCGAGTCCAGCGCAGCCAAGGGCATGCCGGAGCGCTCGCTCAGCCAAGTGCGGTAGGCGGCCTCGCGGACCGGCTCGTGTGCGGGTTCGGGCAGCCGGACTTCAGCTTCGAACCGCCGTGCGAGGGCCTGGGCGGCTTCCTGGGCCCGCTTCTGCGCTTCCTGCCAGCGGAGTTCCTCGCTGTGGGGATGGGCAGGGGCCCGATCGTCGGAGCGGGGTGTGGAGCGCTTGAGAACCATGGCGCCGATGGTGCCCGAGGCGGGGGGTTGAGGCGACCCGGGGACGGGGGTTGGCGGCCCCGCTCAACCGGGCGTCGTGGTGGTCCGCCGCGCGAAGAACTGCAAGAGTGCGCAGATTCCCGCGCTGCGGGTGCCGGTCAGGTGCGCAGGCAACGCCCGGCGATCCACACGGCAAAGGCGGTCACGAGGGCGTACAGGGCCAGACTCCACAGCTCGAATGGAACGCCCAGCAGGTGCACGATGGCGTCCATGCAGGAGGCACGGACTTCAAAGACTTCGGGTTGCCAGGCGTCCAGACCCAGACCGGAGATGATCCGGTCGGCCAGGGTGAGGTCGCAGGACGGCAGCTTCGAGGCCACCCGGTTCTGGTAGCCCGCCGTCGCGATTCCCGCCAGGCCCAGTCCGGCCACGAGCAGCGCACAGGCCGAGGCGATCACGCGGCCAATGCGTCCCCCATGACGGATCCACCCGCTGCCCAGCAACGCCACAGCCGCCATCGCAAGGTAGATGACGCGCTGCAGGATGCACCAGGGGCAAGGCTGCTTGTCGAAGACGTGCTGGAAGGCCACGGCCCCCACCACCGAAAACAGGCAGACGGTGGCGATCAGCATCAGCCCGGCGCTGGCCGCAAGGGTGTCCGCGCGTTTCACGCCACTTCCGCGATCAGTTCGATCTCGACACAGGCCCCCAGCGGAATCTGGGCCACGCCAAAGGCGCTCCGGGCGTGGGCACCGACCTCGGGACCGAACACCTCGGCCAGCAGCTGGGAGCAGCCGTTGGTGACCAGGTGCTGTTCGGTGAAGTCGGGTGTGCTGTTGACCAGGCTCATCACCTTGACGATGCGCTTGATGCGGGAGAGGTCACCCACCGCTGCCTGCAGCGTGCCCATCAGGTCGATCGCCACCGCGCGCGCGGCTTGCTGGCCTTCGGCGGTGGTGAGGTCCTTGCCGAGCTGGCCGACCCAGACCTGTCCGTCGCGCTTGGCGATGTGGCCGGACAGGAACACGAGCGACCCCGTCTGCACGAAGGGGACATACGCCGCAGCGGGGATGGCCACGGGGGGGAGCTGGATGCCGAGGTCTTGCAGGCGTTGCGGGATGCTCATCAGAATCGATTTCAGGGTACCCGAAGCGGGCGATGGCTGGCATCGTACACCGCGCATTCCGGGGCCGCACCTGCGTCTGGGAGACGTGTTTGTCTGAACCCGATTCCACGGTCCTCCGGCCGCATGTCCTTGTGCCGCGCGCCCATGCGTGGGCTCTGGGCTCGTTGGGGGTCTGGAGCGGGGTGTGGGTGCAACTGCAGCAGGCGTCGGTGGCGACCTGGCCGGTCTGGGTGGTGGCGTGCGCGCTGGCGTGGATCGGGTGGGGGCTGGGAAGCGAAAGGCGGCCTTTTCGGGCCGCCTTTCGCTCGAGCGTGTGGCGGAGCCATCACACCCTCGCGAGGGGCCACCAACGGAGGGTGTGGGTCGTGTGGCTGGGCTGGTGGCTGCTGGGCGCTTCGCTGGCCTGGGCGCTGACCGATGCCCGGGCGGCCTGGCGGCTCGGTGTGACGCTGCCGGCGGCCATCGAAGGCCAACCGGTGCAGATCCAGGGAAAGATCGTCGATTTGCCCCAATGGTCCGCCGACGGGGTGCGTTTCGGATTTGAGGTGGAGCGGGCCTGGCTGGAGACGCGACGGGGTGGGTCGTTGCAGGCGTTGGTGGTGCAGGACCTGCCTCGGGAACTGCTGTTGTCGTGGACCGTGCCGCCCTGGGCGCGGGCGGGGGGTGCCGAGGTGCCGGACGATCTGCGCGCGGGGCAGCGTTGGCGTTTGCCGGTGCGCTTGCGTCGACCCCACGGGCTGCTGAATCCGTGGGGGTTTGATCGGGAGTTGTGGTTGTTCGCGCAGGACTGGCGTGCCACGGGATCGGTGCGGAGCGGCCGACGTGTCCATGCCGAACGGTTGGGTGACTCCGGCTGCTGCGTGCTCCAGACCTGGCGGGAAGGGCAGCGTCAGGCCTTGCGTCAGTCCCTGGGCGATGGCCGGAGCTCAGGGGTCTTGGCGGCGTTGGTGCTTGGGGACCAGGGGGCGATCGACTCCAGCGACTGGGACCTGTTTCGCCGCACCGGTGTGGCCCACCTCATGGCCATCAGCGGGCTCCATCTGACGCTGCTGGCGTGGGGGTTGGCGCGCGGGGTGTCCTGGGTCTGGTCTCGAAGTCGTCGGGCGGTGCTGTGGGTGCCGGCGCCTTCGGTGGGGCGGGCAGCAGGTTGGTTGGGCGCGCTGCTGTATGCCGTGCTGGCCGGCTGGGGTGTGCCGGCCCAGCGCACGGTGCTGATGTTGGCACTGGTCGGGATGTCCCGGGCCCTGGGACTGCGCTGGCCAGGTCTGTGGGGGTTGTCGATGGTCGGCTCCGTTGTCCTGCTCCTGGACCCCTGGGCTCTGCTCCAGCCCGGGTTCTGGTTGTCTTTTGCCGCCGTCGGATTGTTGATGTGGAGCGCTGATGCCGAAGGCACTACAGCCTCGGTGAACACCTGGCGGGCTCGCCTGGGGCAGGCCTGGCACACCCAGTGGGTCGCCACGGTGGGGCTGCTGCCTTGGACTGCGGTGCTGTTTCAGCAGGTGTCGGTGGTCGGCCTGTTGGCCAACCTCGTGGCCGTGCCGTGGGTGACGCTGGTGGTCACACCGCTGGCGCTGGCGGGAACGGTGTTTCGGCCCCTGTGGTCCGGGGCCGCGCTGGCGTTGGAGGTCCTGGATCCCTGGCTTCAGACCTTGTCGGCGTGGCCTTGGGCCAGCCTGAGCCTGGCAGCGGCGCCCGCCTGGGCCTGGTGTGCCGGTGTGGGCGGCGGGCTCTTGCTCGTGTCTCCCTTGCCGTGGGGTTGGAAAGGGGTGGGGGTCGCGGGGCTGATCCCGCTGCTGGTGCCCGTGGGGGCCGCGCCCGAACCAGGCCGGTTCCATGTCACGGCGCTGGACATCGGGCAGGGCACTTCGGTGCTGGTTCGCACCGCGCGTCACAGCCTGCTGTACGACACGGGGCCGGTGTGGGGCAGTGAGTCGGATGCGGGCGATCGGGTGATCGTGCCCTACCTGAAGGCCCTGGGTCTGGGTCCGTTGGATGCGTTGGTCCTGTCACACCGGGATGCCGACCACACGGGCGGTGCGGGGGCGGTGCTGTTGGAGATCGGGGTCAGGCACCAGTTCAGTGCGCTTGAGCCCGGTCACCCCCTTCGGGCGAAAGGGCCGCACCAGCCTTGTACGGCAGGCCTGAAATGGGAGTGGGATGGGGTGCCTTTCGAGATGCTCCACCCCACGTCGGCGCAACTCGACGCCGCATGGCAATCGCCGGGCTGGAAGCCCAACACGTTGTCGTGTGTGTTGCGCATCGGGACCTCTCCCGATGCCGTGCTGCTCACCGGCGATATAGAACGTGAGCAGGAGCTCACAATGTCCAATCTGAAAGAACGCCAGCTCCGTTCCGCGGTCCTGCTCGTACCGCATCATGGGAGCCGTACCTCCTCCAGCCCCGCGCTGCTGAAGGCCGTTTCGCCACACTGGGCCGTCATTCAGGCCGGGTTTGGCAATCGGTATGGACACCCCGCAGACGAGGTGGTAGACCGCTATCTTGGCCTTGGAGTGAACGTTGTCCGTTCGGATCGCTGTGGCGCTTGGCACTGGAGTGGTGCATTGCGCGGCGGTCGGTGCGAGAGGGAGCTCCGTCGTCGCTACTGGCATGACCCTGGGCAAGCGCCGGCCCGGGAGCATGGCCCTGAAGTTGCTAATTCAAACCGCAGTACCGAGAACCTTGACCAGCCATGAGACCCATGTTCGATGAAATGCACGACTCCGGCGCTGCAGTCCGGGACCACTATCAGGCTTACGGCCGCTGGCTGTCGGACCAACCCGACGACGCGATGCGCATGCGCCGGGAGGAGGCCGAGGTCATCTTCCGCCGCGTGGGCATCACCTTTGCCGTGTACGGTGACAAGGACAGTGGCGAGGGCACCGAGCGCCTGATCCCGTTCGACCTGATTCCCCGGGTGATCCCCGCGTCCGAGTGGCGAGAGATGGAAAAGGGCCTGAAGCAGCGCGTGACCGCGTTGAACCGGTTCATCCACGACGTCTACCACGGCCAGGAGATCGTCAAGGCGGGCATCGTGCCCAAGGAGCAGATCCTCCAGAACGCGCAGTTCCGGCCTGAGATGGTCGGGGTCGAGGTGCCGGGCGGGCTCTACTCGCACATCTCCGGCATCGACATCGTGCGGGCCGCCAACCCGGACGGCTCCGGCACTTACTACGTGCTGGAAGACAACCTGCGCGTGCCCAGCGGCGTGAGCTACATGCTCGAAAACCGCAAGATGATGATGCGGCTGTTCCCCGAACTGTTCGCCAGCAACAAGGTCGCCCCCGTCGCGCATTACCCGGACCTGCTGCTCGACACCCTGCGCAGCGTCGCCCCCAACGGAGTCAACGATCCGACGGTGGTGGTGCTCACGCCCGGCATGTACAACTCGGCCTACTTCGAGCACGCCTTCCTGGCGCAGCAGATGGGCGTCGAGCTGGTCGAGGGTCAGGACCTGTTCGTCAAGGACAACTTCGTGTTCATGCGCACCACGCGTGGCCCGAAGCGTGTCGATGTGATCTATCGCCGTCTGGACGACGACTTCCTCGACCCGCTGGCTTTCCGTCCAGACTCGACGCTGGGTTGCGCCGGCCTGCTGTCGGCCTACCGGGCCGGCAACGTGACGCTGTCCAACGCCATCGGCACCGGCGTGGCCGACGACAAGTCGATCTATGCGTACGTGCCCAAGATGATCGAGTTCTACCTTGGCGAAAAGCCGATGCTGCAGAACGTGCCGACCTATCTGTGCCGTGAGGCTGAAGACCTCAAGTACGTGCTCGACAACCTCTCCGAGCTGGTGGTCAAGGAAGTGCACGGTGCCGGTGGCTACGGCATGTTGGTCGGCCCGGCCGCCAGCCAGGACGAGATCGCCCGGTTCCGCGAGCACCTCCTGGCCAATCCGGGCAACTACATCGCCCAGCCGACGCTGAGCCTGTCGACCTGCCCGACCTATGTCGAAAAGGGCATCGCCCCGCGTCACATCGACCTGAGACCCTTCGTGCTGTCGGGCCGAGACGGCGTGCAGATGGTGCCGGGCGGGCTGACCCGCGTGGCGCTCAAGGAAGGCTCGCTTGTGGTCAATTCCTCGCAAGGGGGCGGGACCAAGGACACGTGGGTGCTGGAGGCCTGAGCCGCCGGCTCACCTCTTGGTGCCCCAGACGCATCCGAAGATTGACTTGAACCAGGGCAACTCTCCCGGCCAGCCGGACACCGGTCCGCGCAGGGGGCGAGTTGCCGGAGACGATTCCTATGCTTTCCCGTACCGCTGATCACCTTTTCTGGATGGCCCGTTACATGGAGCGGGCCGAAAACACCGCGCGCATGCTCGACGTCAACTACCAGGCGACGCTGCTGCCTCAGACCGAGGAAGCGGCCGAGCAGGGCTGGCGCGGCCTGCTGAGCATCTCCGAGCTGAGCCACGACTACGCCAACCGCTACGGTGCCATTGACGCCCGCAAGGTGATGGACTTCATGGTCCGTGACGAGCAGAACCCGTCGTCCATTGTGCGTTGTCTGCGGGCTGCGCGCGAAAACGCCCGGGCCGTGCGCGGAGCGCTCACCACCGAGGTCTGGGAAACCACCAACCAGACGTGGCTGGAGTTCAACCGCATGCTGCGCGAGCAGTCCGACAAGCGTGACCCCTCGGCCTTCTACGAGTGGGTGAAGTTTCGTTCGCACCTCTCGCGCGGGGTGCAGGTGGGCACGATGCTTCAGGACGAGGCGCTGCACTTCGTGCGCATTGGCACTTTCCTGGAGCGGGCCGACAACACCGCGCGCCTGCTGGACGTCAAGTTCCATGCGGTCGAGAGCGAGTTCCACGGTGCCGAGGACGGGCGCGACCAGGAGTTCGACTTCTACCACTGGTCGTCGATCCTGCGCTCGGTCTCGGCGTTCGAGGTCTACCGCAAGGTCTATCGCAACGTCATCCAGCCTGCGAAGGTCGCCGAGTTGCTGATCCTGCGCCGCGACATGCCACGTTCGCTGGCCGGTGCTGTCCACGACGTGAAGACCAATCTGGCGCTCATCGCCAACGACCAGTCCGATGAGACCCTGCGCCGAGCCGGCCGGCTGAACGCCGACCTGGAGTTCGGACGCATCGACGAGATCCTGGCCACCGGCCTGCACGCGTACCTGACCCAGTTTTTGGATCGCATCAACGATCTGGGCGCTGGCATCAGCCGCGACTTCCTGGTGGCGGTTCGCTGAGTTGCTGTCACACGCACGCGAGGTTCGGGTTGCAAGATCCGACCTCGCACTTCTTTTTGTCCGGTGCCGGCCCTTGGGGCACCGGTCTGCCTCGTTTTTTTGAGCAGGACTGAACCGTGTCGATTCACGTCGCCCTCCATCACGTCACCCACTACACCTACGACAAGCCCGTCGGCCTGTCGCCGCAGGTGGTGCGTCTGCGCCCGGCGCCGCACTGCCGCACGCCGATCCTGTCTTACTCGCTCCAGGTCGAGCCGGCCGAACACTTCGAGAACTGGCAGCAGGATCCGTTCTCCAACTACCTGGCCCGACTGGTCTTCCCGGAGAAGACCACCGAGTTCAAGGTCACGGTCGACCTCGTGGCCGAGATGGCGGTCTACAACCCCTTCGATTTCTTCCTGGAGCCGGGGGCCGAGACCTTCCCGTTCACGTACGAAGAGGGGCTGAAGCAGGAGCTGGCGCCCTACCTGGTGCCCGAGAAGGCCACCCCGGCCTTCCAGGCCTTCCTGGACACGATCGACCGCACCGAAGTGCGCACCATCGACTTCCTGGTGGGCATCAACCAGCGGCTGCAGAACGACATCAGCTACACGATCCGCATGGAGCCGGGCGTGCAGACGCCGGAGGAAACGCTGACCAAGAAGTCTGGTTCCTGTCGTGACTCGGGCTGGCTGCTGGTCGAGACGCTGCGCCATATGGGCCTGGCCGCTCGCTTCGTCTCTGGATACCTGATCCAGCTGAAGTCCGACGTGCAGGCTCTGGATGGCCCCAGCGGCACCGAGGTCGACTTCACCGACCTGCACGCCTGGTGCGAGGTCTACCTGCCGGGCGCGGGCTGGATCGGCCTGGACCCCACCTCCGGCCTGCTGGCCGGCGAAGGCCACATCCCACTGGCCTGCACCCCTCAGCCGTCGAGCGCCGCACCCATCACCGGTGCCATCGACAAGTGCGAGGTGACTTTTGGCCACGACATGCACATCACGCGCATCTGGGAATCGCCGCGCGTGACCAAGCCCTACAGCGAGGAACAGTGGGGCGATGTGCTGGCGCTGGGCGAGCAGGTCGATGCCGAACTGGTGGCCGGTGACGTACGCCTGACCATGGGTGGCGAGCCCACCTTCGTTGCGGTGGACGACCGCGACGGCGCCGAGTGGAACACCGATGCGCTGGGCCCCACCAAGCGCATCTATGCCCAGGAGCTCACGCAGCGTCTGCGCGACCAGTACGGCCAGGGCGGCTTCCTGCACTATGGCCAGGGCAAGTGGTATCCGGGCGAGCAACTGCCGCGCTGGGCGCTGTCGGTGTTCTGGCGCGAGGACGGCGAGCCCTGCTGGCACGATCCCAGCCTGTTCGCCGACGAGCGCGATCCGCACGCCTACACCTCGGACGACGCCAAGCGCTTCATCCACACCCTCACGGGCAAGCTCGGCCTGACCCACGACTACATCCAGACCGGCTACGAGGACACCTGGTACTACCTGTGGCGCGAGCGTCGCCTGCCAGTCAACGTCGACCCGTTCGACAGCCGCCTGGACGACGAACTCGAGCGCGCTCGCCTGCGCCGTGTCTACGGTCAGGGCCTGGAATCGGAGATCGGCTACGTGCTGCCGATCAAGCGCGAAGGAGGACCTGGCTTGGCGGGGGGGCAGTGGGTCACCGGCCCTTGGTTCTTCCGCGACGAGCGCATGTACCTGTTTCCGGGCGATTCGCCGATGGGCTATCGCCTGCCGCTGGATTCGCTGCCCTGGGTCACCAAGGGCGAGTACCCCTTCCTGATCGATCACGATCCGTTCGCAGACCGCTCGGCGCTGCCGGCCTCGGCGCGCCTGCGCAGCCAGTACGCGTCGCACGTCATCGGCGGTGGGTTTGCCGAGGGCGGCACGGTGGCCGTGCAGGTCGATCCGGCGGTGTCGGGCTACACGCTGGATTTGAGCGGCGCATCGGCGGGCGGCGTCGTTGGCGCGGACGGCACGGTGTCCGGTGAGGCGGTCGTCGGTGCGAATATCGGCGCGGGCGCGGAGAGCGCGGCGCGTGCGACCGCTCGGGCGCTGCGCGCCCTGACGCCCGCCGAACTGGCCCGCCACCCGAACCGCTTCGAGTCGGCCTATTGGATCACCCGGACCGCCTTGTGCGTCGAGGTGCGTGACCCGCGCCGTGCCAACGGTCCCAAGGCCGAGAAGGTCGGCAACGCCACGGGCGTGCTCTACGTTTTCATGCCGCCGCTGCAGCACCTGGAGGACTACCTCGACCTGCTGGCCGCGCTGGAAGCCACAGCGTCCGAACTGGGCATGAAGATCGTGCTCGAAGGTTACCCGCCGCCGCGCGACCCGCGCCTGAAGATGCTGCAGGTCACGCCCGACCCCGGCGTGATCGAGGTGAACATCCACCCCGCGCACAACTGGAAGGACCTGGTCGAGCACACCGAATTCCTCTACGACGCCGCGTGGAAGACGCGCCTGTCGACCGAGAAGTTCATGCTCGACGGCCGCCACACCGGCACCGGCGGCGGCAACCACATGGTGATGGGCGGCGCCACGCCGGCCGATTCACCCTTCCTGCGCCGCCCCGACCTGCTGGCCAGCCTGCTGACCTACTGGCACAACCACCCGTCGCTGTCCTACCTGTTCTCGGGCCTGTTCATCGGCCCGACCAGCCAGGCGCCGCGCGTGGACGAGGCCCGCAACGACCAGGTCTACGAGCTGGAAATTGCGCTGGCCGAGATCGAGCGCAACAAGGCCATCTACGGCAACGACATGCCGCCGTGGCTGGTCGACCGCACGCTGCGCAACGTGCTGATCGACGTCACCGGCAACACGCACCGCAGCGAGTTCTGCATCGACAAGCTGTACTCGCC
>CAYYCN010000022.1:0-39088 GCA_964470355.1 uncultured Sphaerotilus sp. | reverse complement strand
TGGCCGTGGCTGCTGTCGATGCTGGGCTTCCTGGTGGTCGTGACCTACTGGCCCGACCTGTCGCTGTGGCTGCCGCGCATGCTGGGCATGCTGTGAGGACGATGACGCGCCGGTCTTGACCGGCAGGCGATTCGGCCAAAGCCGGTGGGAATTTCTCCCGCCGGCTTTTTTTCTGGAGAGTGCGCGCACCGATCCTGACTGTGCAAAAGGGGTCCTGGTGGTGAACAAGCCGGGGAATGACCCGGTCTTTCGGCCACCGAGCGCAGGCGGTTGCGCCCAACATCGGCATCACCCGTCCGTGGCTTGACAGGCTCACGCCCGCGGACACGAAGTTGAAACCGATCCAGGGCAAGAGCTGTGCGCCATTCACGTCGTTGTTCCCCTTCCCCCCTGTCCACCGCGACCTGGCGTGTCCGCCCGCTGGCGGTGCTTCTGTCCGGGCTGCTCGCGACGTCGGCGTGGGCCAGCGAAAGCCTGGAGGTGGGCAGTCTTTCCATCGAGGACTTGATGAACATCGAGGTCACCTCGGTGTCTCGCAAGGCGCAGCGCCTGACCGATGCCGCGGCGGCGGCGACGGTGATCACCTCGGAGGACATCCAGCGCTCGGGGGCCCAGTCGATTCCCGAAGCCCTGCGCATGGTGCCGGGCTTGGACGTGGCCCGCATCAGTTCCAGCCGCTGGGCGGTGTCGGCCCGCGGATTCAACGGGCGATTTGCCAACAAGCTGCTGGTGCTGGTGGACGGTCGCAGCGTGTATTCCCCCTTCTTTTCGGGCACCTTCTGGGAATCCATGGACATGCCGCTGGAGGACATCGAGCGCATCGAGGTCATCCGTGGTCCAGGGGCCACGATGTGGGGGGCCAATGCGGTCAACGGCGTGATCAACATCCTCACGCGCAACACCCGCCGCACCCAGGGTGGGCTGGTGACGGCGCTGGCGGGCAACGAGGGACAGGGTGCGGGCTCCGCCCGTTGGGGTGGGCGCATCGACGACGACACCCACTACCGCTGGGTGACCCAGGTTCACCGACGCAGTTCGGGCGAAGCGATCGACGGCACGGATGGGGCCGACGACTACCGCAGCCAGCAGGCGGGTTTCCGCCTGGACCGGGACCTCTCCGGTGGGTCGCGCTTCAGGGCCACCGCCAATGCCTACGACACGCGCACCGGGGACGACCTGCTGGTTGCGAGCTTCAACTCTCCGTATGCGACCCGCACCCCGTCGACCCAGATCAACCGGGGCGGCAATGTGGCCGCCCAGGCCGAGTGGACGACCGCTGGAGGCGGGCAGAGCGGGCTCCAGGTGTCCCTGGACCAGTACCGCCTGAACATGCAGGACGTGCTCGTCGAAGACCGCACGACCTTCGACGTGGATTATCAGAACCGCTTTGCGCTCAACGAGCAGCACGATCTGATGTGGGGCCTGGGCTATCGACACACCGAAGACACCCTGCGCAGCGGCATGACTTTTTTCCGCATGTCGCCCAACGACCATGCCCAGGACATCTTCAGCGGATTTGTGCACGACGAGATCACCCTGGTGCCCGAGCGCTGGCGCGTGATGCTGGGCAGCAAGTTCGAGCACAACGGCTACACCGGTTTTGAGGTGCAGCCCAACGTCCGCACGGTCTGGAACCTCAACGCGACCGACACCGTCTGGGGCGCCGTGTCCCGTGCGGTGCGCACGCCATCGCGGGTGGAGCGGGGGCTGTCCATCGATCTGGCCAGCGTCCCGGCCGGGACCTACGGCAACCCGCTGCCCATTTTGGTGTCCATGAGTGCGGATCCGAACTTCCGCTCCGAGTCGGTGGTGAGCACCGAGTTCGGCTACCGGGCCCAGTGGGCGCCCAACCTGTTGTCCGATGTCTCGGTGTTCTACAACCGCTACCGCGACCTGCGCTCGGGCGGGGACGGGACCACCACCATGACGATGGTCGGATCGCAGCCTTACCTGGTCCAGACACTGACCACGGGCAACGAGCTTCAGGCGCGGGCCGCCGGCCTGGAGGTGGCCCTGGACTGGCGGATCTCGCCTGCCTGGCGGTTGCAGACGGCCTACACCTACATCGATCTCGACACCTGGGGCGGTTCGAACCGAGCGGGGAGTGTCGACATCTCCGAAGGCACCTCGCCGCGCAATCAGCTGTCGCTGCGTTCGTCCTATGACCTGGGGGATCGCCAGCAGCTCGACGCGTGGATCCGTCGCATCGGCCGGCTCGAAGGCCTGGGCATCGACGCCTACACCGAGCTGGACCTGCGCTGGGCCTGGCGTGTGACCCCGGGCGTGGAGCTGTCGCTGGTGGGGCAGAACCTGCTGCATGACCAGCACAGCGAGTACACAGCCGACCCGCTGCCCGCTCTGCAGATGCGCATTCCGCGCACGTACGCCGTCAAGGTCCGCTGGCAGTTCTGAGTCCGGAGCGCGGATCATGGCCTGGACCGGACTGCGCCGCACGGCGTCGGTCGTCTGTCTCGTGGGGAGCATGTGCGGTGCGCCCGCGCAGGTGCCTGCGCCCACGGAGGCCGCCCTCAAGGCGGGGTTTGTCTACAACTTCGGCAAGTTCACCGAGTGGCCGGCGCAGGTCTGGGCCGGCTCTCAGCTGCAGTTGTGCGTGGTCGGCTCGGAGGGCCAGGGGGCTGCCGCGACGGCGGCCATCGACGGCCGGCCCTTGCAGGGCCGCACCGTGCGTGTGCGCCGCGGCGTGCGTCTGGACGAGCTGCGCGCCTGCCAGATCGTCTACGTGACCGAGGTGGACGAGCGCCGGGTCACCGAAGTGCTGCGTCAGCTGCGGGGTCAGCCGGTGCTCACCGTGGGCGACATCGACGGTTTCGTTGAACTCGGCGGCATGATCGGCCTGGGCATGACCGCCGGTCGCGTGCATTTCGACATCCACCATGAGGCCGTACAGGCCGGCGGACTCCGGCTCAGTTCCCAGCTGATGCGACTGGCCCGCCAAGTGAAAGGGGCCGGTCCGTGATGCGCCTGCAGTCCTCGTCGATCGGGCATCGGCTCGGTCTCATGATTTTCGTGTCCACGGGGGTGGCGCTGCTGCTGGCCTATCTTGCCTCGGCGGCCAGCCAGATCGACCGCCACCGGCGCGACACGATCGATCAGCTGACCACGCTGGTCGATGTCATCGCGCTCAACAGCAAGGCCGCCGTCACCTTCGACGACGCCCAGGCTGCGCAGGAGACGCTTTCGGCCCTGGTGGTTCGGACCGACATCACCGAAGCGCTGGTTCACGATCTCCATGGGCACGATCTGGCCCGCTACCGTCGACCGGCCGGATCGGAGTGGATGGGCGTGGAGGTCCTGAGGACCCTGGGTCTGCCGCTGGACAGCGCCATTCGCCGGGACATCCGCGTGGACGGCGAGGTGGTCGGCTGGGTCCAGGTGCGGGCCGAGCTCTCGGGCATGTGGATCGGCATCGGGGCTCAGCTGCTGCAGACGGCGCTGGTGTCGCTGCTGGCCTTGGCCACGACGCTGGTGTCCATGCGCTGGGTGCGCCGCAGCGTGGTGGAGCCCATCGAACATCTGGCGGCGTGCACCCGGCGCGTGCGCGAGCAGCAGGACTATGCCTTGCGCGTGGAGATGGCGCACCGCGACGACGAGATCGGCACCCTGGTCGACGGATTCAACGACATGCTGGCCCGCATCGAGGAGCGCGACGTCGAGCTGCAGTCGCACCGCGATCACCTCGAAGACGAGGTGGCCGCCCGCACGGCCGAGCTGGTCGAGGCGAAGGAGGCGGCCGAGGCGGCCAGCCGCGCCAAGAGCCAGTTCCTGGCCAACATGAGCCACGAGATCCGCACCCCGATGAACGGCGTGCTGGGCATGATGGAGCTGCTGCTGGAAAGCGGGGTGAACCCCACCCAGGAGCGGCTGGCCCGCACGGCCCAGCAATCGGGCGAAGCGCTGCTGGGCATCATCAACGACATCCTCGATTTCTCGAAAATCGAGGCCGGGCGCATGGAACTCAACGTCCAGCCCTTCGACCTGCGCGACGCCGTCGAGGAAGTGGCCACGCTGCTGGCCGAACGTGCCCATCGCAAGGGCATCGAGATCGCCTGTGCGATCGAGCCCCGCCTGCCCAGCGTGGTGAAGGGCGACGTCGGCCGCATCCGTCAGATCCTGATGAACCTGGTGGGCAACGCCATCAAGTTCACGCACCAGGGCGAGGTGGTCATCGAGGTGCTGGCGGTCAGTGGTGCGCACGACGACCACCGCGTGCGCTTCGAAGTGCGCGACTCGGGCATCGGCATCGGGCCGGCCCAGCAGGCGCGCCTGTTCCAGTCGTTCACCCAGGCCGACGGCTCCATGAGCCGACAGTACGGCGGCACGGGACTGGGCCTGGCCATTTCGCGTCAGCTGACCGAGCTCATGGGTGGGCGCATCGGGGTGGTGAGTGAAGAGGGCCAAGGCTCGACCTTCTGGTTCGAACTGCCGCTGGACGAAGCGCCGGCCTTGCCCGCGCGGCCCGATCCCCAGTTGCAGGGGCGCCGTGTGCTGATCATCGAGGACAACCCGACGAATCGCCTCCTGCTCGAACACCAGGTCGAGTCGCTCGGCATGCGCCGGGCGAGCGCCCCGGATGCACTGAAGGCGCTGACGATGTTGCGCGAGGCGTCCGCGCACGGCGAACCCTACGACGTCGCCTTGGTCGACATGAAGATGCCGGGCCTGAGTGGCCTGGAGTTGGCACGGGTGGTGCGGGGCGATCCCGACCTCCGGGACCTGCCGATGGTCATGCTCACCTCCCTCACGGCGGCGGCGGAAGGAGGGGCCGCCCGGGAGGCCGGCATCCAGATCACGCTGAACAAGCCCGTGCGCCAGACCGACCTGCTGGAGGCCTTGCGTCACGCGCTGCAAAAGGCCGATCCGGCGGCCGATGCCATGCCCGAGCCGGCGCCTCGGTCGGCCCAGGCCGCGGTCCCGACCTCGCTCACACGGGGGGCCGAACTGCTGCTGGTGGAAGACAACCCCATCAACCAGCAGGTGGCCATCGCCATGCTGGAGAAGCTGGGTTGCCGCGTCACCCTGGCGCACAACGGCCACGAAGCCGTCTCCCGTGCCGCGCAGGGCGGGTTTGACGCCATCTTGATGGACTGCCAGATGCCGGAGCTCGATGGGTTCGAGGCCACGCGCCGCATCCGCCGGGCCGAAGCGCAGGGGCCGCGTGTTCCCGTCATCGCCCTGACGGCCAACGCCTTGCATGGCGATCGTGAGCGCTGCCTGGCCGCAGGCATGGACGATTACCTGAGCAAGCCGTTTTCCGGGGCGGCGCTGAGTGCGGTGCTCCAGAAATGGCTGCCGCAGCCGAAACCTCCGGAAACGGATCCCGTGCACGCCACCCCTGCGGCATCGCCGCAGGCCCCGGAGGGCCCGCCCATCTTCGACGAAGGGGTGCTGGCCGAGGTGCGTGCGTTGGATCCGGACGGTTCCTTGGTGTCGCACATGCTGCACCTGTTCTATGACGACGGCGATCAGCTCCTGAATGCCATGACGCAGGCCCACACACAGGGGGACGTCGAGTCCCTGGTCTTTTCCGCACACAAGCTGGCTTCCAGCGCCGGCGCCTTGGGGGTGAAGCGGTTCTCGCTGGCCACCCGCGCCGTGGAGAACCGGTCGCGCACCACCCATGGGGTGGGCGATGCCGCCGTCTTGCAGGCGCTGCGCCAGGAGTTCGACCAGGCCTGCCAGGTGCTGGAGCGTGTGAGCGGCGTGGGCCGCGAGCGTCCCCCCATGGAGCGTGCATGAGCGCAGCCCCCGATGTCCTGCCCGACACCGCCCGCGTCCTCATCGTCGACGACGGCGAGATCGACCGCATGCTGGCCAGTCGCAGCCTGGAGCAGGCCGGCTTTGAGGTGCTGCAGGCCGAGAACGGACAGGTGGGCCTGCAGATGGCCCGCGACTTCCGGCCCGACCTGATCCTGCTCGACGTGATGATGCCGGTGATGAACGGCTTCGCTTGTTGCCAGGCGTTGCGGGAGTTGCCCCAGGGGGCTCACGTGCCGGTGCTGATGATGACCGGGCTGGACGACGTCGACTCCATCCACCGGGCCTATGAGGTTGGGGCGACCGACTTCATCAGCAAGCCCATCCGCTGGCCCGTGCTGGCCTACCGCGTGCGCTACATCCTGCGCGCCACCCAGGCGGTGCGTGACCTGGCCCGCAGCGAGGCTCGGGCGCGTTACCTCACCCACTACGATCCCTTGACGGGGCTGCCCAACCGGCAGCACTTCATCGAAGACCTGACCCGTTCCCTGGCGCGGGCCGAGCGCTTGCGCCACCACGTGGCCGTGCTCCTGCTTGATCTGGACAACTTCAAGCGCATCAACGACTCGCTCGGGCCGGGGGCCGGGGACTCGCTGCTCAAGCAGGTGGGCAGCCGCCTGAGCCGCAACCTGCGTGTGCAGGACCACCTGGCGCGCAGTCTGCAGGGTCACGAACACCTGACGCTGGCCCGCATGGGTGGCGACGAGTTCACCGTGCTGGCCAGCGACCTGTCCGTGCCCCAGGACGCCGCCAAGATCGCCGTGCGCCTGCTTGACGTGCTGCGTGAACCGCTGCGCCACGAGGGCCAGGACGTGGTGCTCCACGCCAGCCTGGGCATCGCCGTGTCACCGGTGGACGGGCGCACCCCCGAAGACCTCGTGCGCAACGCCGACAGCGCGATGTATTGCGCCAAGGGCGAGGGTGGTGATTGCTTCAAGTTCTACAACACGCCGATGAACGCCTCGGCCTTCAACCGGCTGGCCATGGAAGTCCAGCTCCGGCAGGCCATCGAGCGCAACGAGCTGGTGCTGCACTACCAGCCCAAGCTGGAACTCACCACAGGTCGGGTCACGGGCGTCGAGGCCTTGATCCGGTGGCGCCACCCCACCATCGGCATGGTCTCGCCGCTGGAGTTCATCCCGCTGGCGGAAGAAAGTGGCCTGATCCTGCCCATCGGCGACTGGGTGCTGGAGCAGGCCTGCCAGCAGTTGGCGCAGTGGGACCGCGCCGGGCATCCCCCGCTGTCGGTGGCGGTGAACCTGTCGGCGCGACAGTTCCGGCACGGATCGCTGGAGCAGAAGGTGCTCGACAGCCTGCAGCAGGCCGGTGTGGCGCCCCAGCGGCTGGAACTGGAGATCACCGAGAGCAGCATCATGCAGGACGTCGAGACGGCGGTGCGCACCATGCACCGGCTGCGTGACCGCGGCTGCCGGGTGGCTATCGACGACTTCGGCACCGGGCAGGCCTCGCTGGCCTATCTCAAGACGTTTCCCGTGCACACGCTCAAGATCGACCGCAGCTTCGTGACGGGCTTGCCACACAACGAGCAGGACGTGGCCATCGTGCGGGCGGTGATCGGCATGAGCCGCGGCATGGGGCTGGAGGTGGTGGCCGAGGGGGTCGAGACGCCCGCGCAGCGCGCCTTCCTGGCCCATGAGGGGTGCCACCTCATCCAGGGCTACCTGATCAGCAAGCCGCAGGATGCCGTGAGCGTGACCGCCTTGTTCTCCCAGAGCCGCCTCTAGCGCCCCAGGCGGAGCCGTCGCCTCAGTCCACGGTCTTGTCGGAAAAGTGGCAGTCCTGGGCCACGCTGCATTCGCGGCACCTGGGCTTGCGGGCCGTGCACACGTAGCGCCCGTGCAGGATCAGCCAGTGGTGCGCGTGCAAGGCAAAAGCCGGCGGCAGGCGCTGGATCAGCTGCATTTCCACCTCCAGCGGGGTCTTGCCCGGCGCCAGCCCGGTGCGGTTGCCCACGCGGAAGATGTGGGTGTCCACCGCGCAGGTGGGCTCGCCAAAGGCCACGTTCAGCACCACGTTGGCCGTCTTGCGGCCGACGCCGGGCAGGGCCTCCAGCGCTTCGCGGTCGCGCGGCACCTCGCCGCCGTGGCGCTCGATCAGCAGGCGGCACGTTTCGACCAGGTTCTTGGCCTTGGTGCGGTACAGGCCGATGGTCTGGATGTAGGGCATCAGCCCCTCGGCCCCCAGCGCCAGGATCGCCTGGGGTGTGTGGGCCACCGGGTAGAGTTTGCGGGTGGCCTTGTTCACGCTGACGTCGGTGGCTTGGGCCGACAGCAGCACGGCGGCCAGCAGCTCGAACGGGGTCGAGTACTCCAGCTCCGACCGGGGTTCTGGATTGGCCGCTTGCAGCGTGGAAAAAAAATGCTGCATCTCGGCGTCGGACATGCGGCCCGCCTGGGCCGCCGCCTTGGACCGCTTCACGGGCACGGCCTGGACGGACGTCCGGCGCGGCTTGGCGGCCGGCTTCTTGGCCGCTGGGGCCTTGGGTGGGGCGCTCACCGGATGTCTCCATCGACGTAATACCAGCGGCCCTCCAGCCGGACGAAGCGGCTGGTCTCGTGCAGGCGGCAGGCGCGTCCACCCCACTTGCTGCGGGCCACGAATTCCACGGTGGCGTGATCGGCGTCGAGGGGGGTGTGCCGGCGCACCTCCAGGCCCAGCCAGCGCAGCCCGGGCTCATTGGGTTCGACCGTCTCCGGACGGGTGTCGGGGTGCCAGGTGGCGTGGACATAGTCCATGTCGCCTTGCACAAACGCGCTGTAGCGCGAGCGCATGAGCGCCTCCGCCGTGGGGGCCTGCAAGGCCAGCGGTCCTTGCAGGTGATAGCGACCGCAACAGGCGGACAGCGCCAGGCCGCTGCTGCACGGGCAGGCACCGTCCGCCGAGGTGGGCGGCGCGGTCGAAGGGCCGGTGGCCGATGGCGATGCGGCGCGGGGCGAAGGGCGGGGAGGGGGGCGGCTCATGGGCGCCGATGGTGCCAGACTCGGGCGCTGTCCGACGCCCGGCGTTGGGCATGGCGGACTGCTAACCTATGCCATCGATCCACCGGCCGCCCAGGCGGCTTTCCTTTCATGCTGTTTCTGCTTTCGCCTTCCAAGGCCCTCGATTACGACACCCCGGCCACGGTGCCGGCCACCGAGCCGGTGTTCACCGCCCAGGCCGCCGAACTCATCGACGTGCTGCGCCCGCAGACGCCGGCCCAGATCGCCAGCCTGATGCATCTCTCCGATGCGCTGGCCACCCTGAACGTGGCCCGCTACGCCGCCTGGCAGCCCGAGGCCACGCCCGACAACAGCAAGCCTGCGGTGTTGGCCTTCGACGGCGACGTCTACGACGGCTTGGCCGCGCGCACGCTCAGCCCCGACGACCTGGCCTGGGCACAGGAACACCTCGTGATCCTGTCGGGCCTGTACGGCGCCTTGCGGCCCCTCGATGCCTTGCAACCCTATCGCCTGGAGATGGGCACCTCGCTGGCCAACCCGCGAGGCAAGAACCTCTACGCCTGGTGGGGCGACACCGTGGCCGAATACCTCAACACCCGCCTGAAGGCCGACGCCACGCCGGTCATCGTCAACCTGGCGTCGCAGGAGTACTTCAAGGCCGCCGACCGCCGGGTGCTGCGTCCCCGGGTCATCGAGTGCGTGTTCGAGGACTGGAAAGGGGGCCAGTACAAGATCATCAGCTTCTATGCCAAGAAGGCGCGCGGGCTGATGGCGCGCTGGGCCATCACCCACCGCGTGCGTCACCCCGAGGCCCTCAAGGGCTTCGACCTGGAAGGCTATGCCCACGACGCCGGCACCTCCACCGCCGACCGCTGGGTGTTCCGGCGCCGCCTGGCCGCGTCGGCCTGAAGCGAGCGTCCGGCCGGACGTCTGTCACGACCCTGGCGCCGAACCGGTTCGGGGTGGTGCCAAAATCCAGGCATGACCACCGTGATGAGCAGTCAACAGACCGCCACGCCCGAGCTGCGGCAGTGGATCGTCGACCAGGCCCGCAGCGGGCATGCGCCCGAGGCGGTGCTGCAGGCGATGACCGAGGCCGGATGGCACGAGGAAGTCGCCCTGCGGGCCATGGAAGACACCTTGCGTGAGGCCCTGGACACCCCGGGGGCATCGGGGTCCGAGTCTCTGCCCGAGGGCTCACCGGTGCCCGAACCTCATCTGGAAGGTTCGCCCTCGGTGATCTGGGTCCACGACCGGTCCGTCCATGTGCTGATGGGCCTGCGGCACCCCCGGGTGGTGGTGTTCGGCGGCTTTCTGTCGGATGAGGAGTGCGATGCGCTCGTGGCCCTGGCCCAGCCCCGGCTGGCCCGCTCGGAGACGGTCGACACCCAGACCGGCGGCAGTGAAGTCAACGAGGCCCGCACCAGCCGCGGCATGTTTTTCCAGCGGGGCGAAGCCGAACTGCTGACCCGCATCGAAGCCCGCATCGCCGCGCTCGTGAACTGGCCCGTGGAACGCGGTGAAGGGGTGCAGGTGCTGAACTACCAGCCCGGAGCCGAGTACAAGCCGCACTACGACTACTTTGACCCCGACCAGCCCGGTTCCGCCACCATCCTGCAGCGGGGAGGGCAGCGGGTGGGCACGCTGGTGATGTACCTGAACACGGTGGAACAGGGCGGCGGCACCACCTTCCCCGACCTGGGGCTGGAGGTCGCGCCCCTCAAGGGCAACGCCGTCTTCTTCAGCTACAGCCGCGCCCACCCCAGCAGCGGATCGCTGCACGGCGGAGCGCCCGTCGTGAAGGGCGAAAAGTGGGTGGCGACGAAGTGGATGCGGGAATCGCGGTTCGATTGACCGCGTCCCGCCGCCGCCTCAGAGGCGGCGCTGACCCGCTCAGCGGTCCTGATCGCGACGCGAGGGCGGCCGCGTGAGGGCCGACCCTGCCGGACGCGACGGGCGTCCTGCGCCTGCGGGACGCGGCGCATGGCCCCGATCCCCCGCCGGAGCCGGACCCCGACCCTGACCTCCCGCCGGCTTGGCCGCCGGACGAGGCGCCGAACCGGGTCGTGCACCACCGGCCGGCCGATTGCCCGAGTCTGCATGGCGCGGCGCATCCCGGCGGTCCGAGCGATCGCCAGAGGGGCGCGATCCTGGCGTGGCGGGCTTCTGGGGCGCACGCCCCCGGCCTTGGCCTCCCCCGTTGCCGCCGCCGCCGTTGAGCGTGCGCCGCCCGATCTGGATCGGCTCGGCCCGCTCGCCCGGCGCCGGGCCGTAGCCGTCGACGGTCTCGCGCGGCAGTTCGCGCTTGATCAGCTTCTCGATCTCCCGCAGGAAGCCTTCTTCGTCCAGGCACACCAGCGACAGCGCTTCGCCCTGAGCACCCGCGCGGCCTGTGCGGCCGATGCGGTGCACGTAGTCTTCCGGCACGTTGGGCAGCTCGAAGTTGATCACGTGCGGCAGCTGGTCGATGTCGATGCCGCGGGCCGCGATGTCGGTGGCCACCAGCACGCACAGCTCGCCGGTCTTGAACTCGGCCAGGGCCTTGGTGCGTGCCCCTTGGCTCTTGTTGCCGTGGATCGCCATCGCGGTGATGTCGTTCTTGTTCAGGAACTCGCACAGCCGGTTGGCCCCGTGCTTCATCCGCGTGAACACCAGCACCTGGTGCCAGTCCTGGCTCTTGATCAGGTGGACCAGCAGGTCCTTTTTCTTTTCGCGGCCCACATGGATCACGCGCTGGGCGATGGTCTCGGCGGTCGTGTTGCGACGGGCGACCTCGATCACCTGCGGCTTGTTCAGCAGGCGGTCGGCCAGGGCCTTGATGTCGTCGCTGAAGGTGGCCGAGAACAGCAGGCTCTGCTTGGCCTTGGGCACGATGGCCAGCACCTTCTTGATGTCGTGCACAAAGCCCATGTCCAGCATGCGGTCGGCTTCATCGAGGACGAAGAACTGCACGTGGCTGAGGTCCAGCGTGCCCTGCTGGTGGTGGTCGAGCAGGCGGCCCGGGGTGGCCACGAGGATGTCGACGCCACGGCGCAGCTGCGCCACTTGAGGGCCCATGCCGACCCCGCCGAACATCACCATCGACGTCAGCTTGAGGTACTTGCCGTAGGTGCGCACGCTTTCCTCGACCTGGGCGGCCAGTTCACGCGTGGGGGTGAGGATCAGGGCGCGCACGGCGGGGCGGCCGTTGCGGTCCTTCACCGGCTGGCCTTCGCTCATGAGGTGCAGCAGCGGCAGCGTGAAGCCGGCCGTCTTGCCGGTGCCGGTCTGGGCGCCGGCCAGCAGGTCGCCCCCCGCGAGCACTGCGGGAATGGCCTGTTGCTGGATGGGGGTGGGGATCTCGTAACCCTGTTCGTGCACGGCACGCAGGATCGGCTGGGCCAAGCCCAGATCGTCGAAGGTCATCAGAGGGGTCCCGCGTGACGCGGGGCGGGTCTGCGCCTGCCATGCCCGTTGCGGGAAGGCCAGTCGTTGGCGGAGACGGGTATGGAGAACTCGCCGGAGGTGGCGGCCGGCACCCGACTGGATGGGTACCGTCGGGCCGCATTCTACGTGTGTACGGGTTGGCGCGTGGGTGGCAGGGGTGGCTCCGGGTGTGCAATGCGGCCGTCTCGTGGGGCGGTGACGCGGCACACGCGGGGGTGCGGGTGGACCGAAGGGAGTCCAGGGGGAGTTTGAATAGCACAATAATGGTGCATTAGAAAGAACCAAAAATGTGCGCAAGGCCCTGATTTGGGTGCCTGAACAGGGCGCAGGGACGGGGGGAGGTCTGCACTGGAATGGGATGGTGTGCACCGCAATGGGTATAAAAATTGCTTATTGGTGCGCTTCATGCCGCTTTCTGGTGATCCTTGTCCAAAGGAGGGTCCATGGGCGCGGTGCCTCATCCACCCCATCAGCCCCCACAGCCTCCCATGGACAGCTTGAAACAAGGCGCCGACGCGCTTTTCATCCTTCTGGGCGCCATCATGGTGCTCGCCATGCACGCCGGATTCGCCTTCCTCGAACTCGGCACAGTGCGCAAGAAAAACCAGGTCAACGCCCTGGTGAAGATCCTGGCCGACTTCGCCGTCTCGACCATCGCCTACTTCCTGGTCGGTTATTCGGTGGCCTACGGGGTGACGTTTTTCTCGGGTGCCGAAACGCTGGCGCAGCGCAACGGCTATGAGCTGGTGAAGTTTTTCTTTCTGCTGACCTTTGCGGCGGCCATTCCCGCCATCGTGTCCGGTGGCATTGCCGAGCGGGCGAAGTTCGGGCCGCAGCTGGTGGCCACGGCCGTCATCGTGGGGCTGGTGTATCCGCTGTCCGAAGGGGTGGCGTGGAATCAGCGGCTGGGGCTGCAGGCCTGGATGAAAGGCACCTTCGGCGCCGAATTCCACGACTTTGCTGGCAGCGTCGTGGTGCACGCCGTGGGCGGCTGGATCGGTCTGGTGGCGGTGCTGCTGCTGGGTGCCCGCTCCAACCGCTACCGCAAGGACGGTGCGATGTCGGCGCATCCGCCCTCGAGCATCCCGTTCCTGGCGTTGGGGTCGTGGGTGCTGGCCGTGGGCTGGTTCGGCTTCAATGTCATGAGCGCGCAGACGGTGGACAAGATCTCGGGCCTGGTGGCCGTCAACTCCCTGATGGCGATGGTGGGCGGCACGCTGGTGGCCATCCTCATGGGCAAGAACGACCCCGGCTTTGCCTACAACGGCCCCCTGGCCGGCCTGGTGGCGGTGTGCGCCGGCTCTGACCTGATGCATCCGGTGGGCGCATTGGTGGTGGGCGGCATCGCCGGGGCCATCTTCGTTCAGCTGTTCACCCTCACCCAGAACCGCTGGAAGATCGACGACGTGCTGGGCGTGTGGCCGCTGCATGGCCTGTGCGGCGCGTGGGGCGGGATCGCTGCGGGCATCTTCGGCCAGAGCGCGCTGGGTGGCGCCGGGGGGGTGAGCCTGGCCAGCCAGGTGCTGGGCACGGTCCTGGCCGTGGCCTGGGCGCTGATCGGGGGCGGGGTGGTCTATGGCGCGCTGCGTGCAGCGGTGGGGTTGCGCTTGTCTCAGGAAGAAGAGTTCGAGGGCGCGGACCTCAGCATCCACAAGATCGGGGCCACGCCGGATCGTGAAGTGAGCTGGTGATTTCGTTGAATGGATGGGCTCGCTGTTTGAGCGGGCTCATTCCATGACCGGGCTCGAATATTGAGCCTTTTGTTCATCGAATGAGCCACATAATCCATGGTCACCATTCGATGGATTTGAATGGGTTTCATCGGCACCTGCCGACATAACCCTTTCATTGGATGGGCGGTTGTCGGTGCAGGCATTCCAGCCGAGAAGGCCTCGTGTATGGCTGGAGAGCGCCAAAATGCGATGAATTACCGCCTTTGTGTCCCGCAGTTGAGGGGATCGGCTTCCTGCAAAAGCCGTAGACGGGTCAAACTCTTTCATATCGAGATCCTCCTCGATGACCCAGGACAACAGAGGAAGTTTCACGTCTTGACACCGAATCGCACACCTCCACCCATTCAGGGGATGTGGTGTGTGGTGCGGCTCGATACGATGACTTCGTGAGCTTGTTCCGGGGTGCATTTGTGTGTTTCAACCCGGTTCCCAACCTGCGGGAGATTTTTATGTTGAAGAAGTACTTTGCCAGTGCGTTTGTCGCCATGGGCCTGGTCGCTGGTGGCGTTGCCCACGCTGCTGACCTGACCCCCGGTAGCGCTTACGAAATCAAGCCTGCCGTTGACGGCACTCTGATCTACGTTGACGGCGTCACCACTTGGGACGTGTCCACCAGCTCCCTCGTGGACCTGGTGCCGCTGACGGCCCCCACGGGCGTGACCGAGTTTGCCTTTTTCTCGGCAGGCCTGGATACGCTCAGCCCGGTCACCACGCCCATCACCTACACGGCTGCGGCCATGGAAGGTGACCTCGTGATGTTCTCGCTGATCAGCGCCGATCACGGTGACCTGACCGCCCAATTCCCGGCCGACGAGCTGTCGCTCACGTTCAACGGCTGCACCACCTGCAGCACGTTCTACACCTCGACGCAACTGGCCCAACCCGGCGGTTCCTACCCGCAAGGCAGCTGGTTCGGCTTCTACGCTGGCGCTGGCACGACCTCGTTCACCCTGACCCTGACCAACGGTGACGAGTTCAACGCCGCTGTCGGTGCCGTGGCCGTGGTGCCTGTGCCCGAACCCGAAACCTATGCCCTGATGGCCGCTGGCCTGGGCGTGATCGGCACCCTGGCTCGCCGCCGTCGCAAGCAAGAGCAAGAAGCCTGATTGGCTGCCGCCCCGCAGGGCGGCGCTTTCAGCGAGAGGGCCTTCGGGCCCTTTTTTTGTGCCCATCGTGCACAGCGTTTGTGCGCGGTGCCGGTTCTGGGGCACGGGGGATTTGTCAACGAGTGGCATATACCCACAGCGGGTGGTATTGCCTCCTTGAATACCCTCAGTTGTGGGATTACCGGCCCCAACATATTCCGTAGAGTAGATGCAGCTCATGGAAATGACCCATTTGCAGTCAGGTACTATTCATGGAGGTATTCATGTCATTCACTCGAATTCTGGGCGCCACCGTTTTGGCGGTGGCCGCATCAGCTCCCGCCGTGGCGGCACCCTACAGCCCCGGCGACATGGGGGTGGTCAGCACCGCGTCGTTCGGCAATACGGTGTCCGGCTCGTTCACCGACCAATACACCTTCACTGTGTTGTCGGATTCACAAGCGGCGGCTTCGGTCACCAACATCAGCTTTTCGTGGGGGAGCGACCTCGTCAACCACATCAGCGGCCTGTCCGCACAGTTGTCTGGCCAGGGGCTGACGTTCACCTCGTTCCCGGTGCCGGGCGGGGGAGAGGCCGTGATGGGCTACATCCACACGTTCCTGCAGCCCGGCACCTACGCGCTGTCGGTCAGCGGCACGGTGGCCAGCGGCTCTGAAGCGTCCTATGCCGGCAACCTCGCCGTCTCGGCCGTGCCGGAGCCTGAGCTGTATGCCCTGATGCTGGCCGGTATCGGCGCCGTGGGCTTCATGGCCCGGCGCCGCGAGAACGAGAGCGAGTGATGCCGGCACCTCGGGGCCTTCCCGCGGGGCTCCGAGGTGTTCGGGCTCCCGGGGTGTTGTTCACGCCACTGGGGCCCATTCCGTCGATGGATCGGTCCGACTGCTGATCGGCTTATCGGGTGCCGGGCTCGGTTTCCTGTGCAGGAGATGGCGCTGGGGGCTCCGCAGCCTTGCGCAGGCGCTCCGCCAGTTTGGGATCGGCTTGCAGTGCCCATTCGCGCGCATCCGCCGGGGTTTCTTCCGCAAACACCTCGGCCACCCACACCAGCACCGCACGCACCTCGGGCAACTGGGGGCCCAAGGCCAAAGCGCGGCGCCACACCTCAAACACCTCGGCGGGCGGGTAGCCCAGCGTGGCCATGTACACCGCCTTGTTGGCCCAGGCCATGGCATAGCCCGGGCGCAGGGCAATCGATCGGTCCTGGGATTCCAGTGCCCGGGTGAACAGGCTTTCTTCCGGTGATCCAGCCTGCCCCCCGCTCCAGACCCGGCGGCCCTGGTAGGCCAACAGGCCCGCCAACTGCTCGTGCAGCGCGGGGTTGTCCGGCGTGAGCCGCAGGGATTCCTCGACCGCCTCGACGCGGGCTTGCCACTCCTGCTCGTCCCAGGTCACCGTGTCGGCCGACCACTCCTGCATGTCCGGCCACTTGACGGTGGCATTCCAGTCCGACGCGATCAAGGGTGCGGTCTTGATCACCAATCCGGTCGCCACGCACAAGGCCGCCACGGCAGCCAGCGACAAGGCCACGGTACGCCATGTGGCGGGCCGCACCTTGCGCGGATCGACCAGGCGTCCACCCTGGCTGGAGGGTCGGGTGTCGGGGCTTCTCAGTGAGGAATCTCGGGTCATCGCATCAGAAGCGGCGGGTGTCGTCGGTCAGTTCACCAAAATCCGACAGGCTGAACGCGTTGCCAACGTGCGGGCGAACCCGATCCGCCCGCCCGGACGCGAACCGATCGTGGTGGGTCTGCACCTCGATCACGGGCGTATCGGGCGGCCGGCGGGACACCGGGATGTCGACGTCCAGCGTCACCGGGCGGGCGGCCGGATTGTCTCGCTTTGAAGGGCGGGCAACTGGATTCGATGCCGTGGGCTGTTCGGCGGTGCGACGTGGCGCCAGTTCGCGGGCCACCACATCGACCACGTCGTCCAGATCCTCGACCTGCAGATCAACGGTGCTGGAAACGCGGTGATGCAACACCGGCAGCATGTCCAGCGACACCGTGTGGGGCGCCGCGTGACGCTCCGGTGTGGCGACGCCCGTCGGGGCATGGGTGTCGTCTTCAAGCGCGGTTTCCGAGACCTCACAGGCTTCGGGCTCCTCGGCCGCAGGGGTTGCAACCTCCGGCTGAGCGACATCAGCCCCCGCAGCAAAGGCGGCCACCGCTTGATCGACCCACTCGGGAAGGTCCAGTTCGATCAAGGACTCTTCCTCTGCCGCAGAAGAAATCGCCACATCCACCGGCGCTGTGGCCGGCTCCGGCTCGATGGTGGGGAGTTGCTGCTCAGGCGAAGGTTCCGGCTGTAGGGCGCCCGTCGGCTCCGCGTCCACAGGCTTTGCCGGTGGCGCTTCCGGCTCAGGCGCTACGTCCAGTGCGGGCATGGGGCTGGGCGCCCCTCCGGGTGTGTCCGACACGGCCGACACTGTGGCCTCTGCTGCGGCCTCCGCCGGCACGCAGGCTTGATCCGATACGCAGGTCTGCTCCGGTGCCGGCTCCGCATCCAGCAGGTTCAGGATCCACAGGTCGCCCGGTGCCGCTGCCGGCGTCGGGTCGGCGGGTGCCGGTGCGACGTCGATGGTGGCAGGCGTCTCGTCCAGCAGATCTGACGGCTGAGTGGGGGACCAGTCGTTCTCGTCCAAGGGCGGAAAGTCCTGGGGGGCTTCCGAGGCGGGTGTTCCCCATTGGGCGGACGGCGAGGTGTCGTCCCAGCCAGGAACCCAGTCGGAACTGGACCAATCGGGCAGCTCTCCCGCATCGGCCGACGTGCGGGTCGCACGGGGCGCGGCGGCCGTGGGCATGGCGGCTGGAGCGGGCGCGGGGCTCTGCGGCAGCAGATCGGACAGCAGGCCCAATTCGTCGAGCAGCGAAGGGGGGCGTGCCGTGGGAACCTCGGCCAAGCCGGGTCGATCTTTCAATGACAGGTCCGGCGCAGCTGAGGCGGGCGTTGCGGCCCCCGGGGTCCAGTCGGACAACCATTCTGCGGCAGGGACCGTCGCGCTTTGATCGACGAGGGGGATCCAGCGCCCCTCGGCATTGCGGGCCAGCGCCACGGCGCAGCCCCCCGATGATGCAGAGCCAAAATCCCGCAGCACGGGGGCGCCGGTCGCGGCGGGGGTCGTGCGTGCGGCGAGCAATTCGCCCAGACCACACAGGCGGGCCGGCTGGGCTTCGGTGAGCTCGTGCGCGGTGTCTTCACCAAACTGCTGCGCCAGCCATTCTCGGGCCCGGCCCAGCGCAGGCTTGCGCCCCCGCAGGTTGTGCGCATCGCTGGCCACCGCCGACACCCAGCCGCGTTCCAGGAACACCTGCGCGGCCTGCTGCGCCCTGGACCCGAACTCGCCCAGCACCGAGGCCGCAGTGAGCTGCACCAGCGCCCCGGTGTCCAGCAGCGCTTGCAGGCGATCGGGGTTTTCAGCCAGCGCGCGGTTGCGCTCGGGGTGGGCCAGCAGGGGCACCACGCCCCGGTCGGCGAGCCGGCGCAGCAGGGCTTCCGTGCCCATCGGCACCAGACCGTCGGGCAACTCGACCAACACCGTGCTGCGGCCGTCGGCCTGCCGGCCCAGGCACACCAGCCGGCCCGTGTCCAGCCACTCGATCATCTCGTGGCACAAGCGCACCTCGGCGCCCCAGCTCAGGGTGAGCGGCAGCTTGGCTTCGTCCAGCGCGGCTTTCACCTGATCGAACGTGCGGCGGATGCCCTCCGCCTCGTTGTCGTAGACGCCGGGATACATGTGGGGCGTGGCCACCACATGGTGCACCCCATCGGTGCAAAGGGCCCTCAACAGGGCCAGGGATTCTTCCAGGCTGCGCGGACCGTCGTCGATGCCGGGCAGCACATGGGTGTGTAGATCAAGCATGAACTGCCTCAAAACATGCGTTCACCACCCCCGAAGGGGTTCGGTGCTCAGGCGGCCTGGATCGTTTCAGGGGCATCCTTGTGGGTGGAGCCGTAGGAGGTGCCATAGGCACCATACGTGCCATAGGCCTTGTAGCTGCCGTAGGTGGTGTCGCCGTAATAGGCCTGGGCTTTTTCCATGTCCATGCCGTTGACGATCACGCCCTGCAGGCGCCCACCCGCGCGCTTGATGCGGTCCAGCGACTTGCGGGCCACCGGCACCGTCGAATTCGCCGAGCGCACCACAAACACCACGTCGGAGGCCATGGACGCCACGGTGAGGCCGTCGGAGACCAGCTCCACCGGCGGCGTGTCGATCACGATGAAGTCCAGCTGCGGCTTCAGGTGCTCGAGCACTTCGGCAAAACGCTGCGATTGCAGCAGCTCCAGCGGGTTGGGCGGAATGTCGCCGGCCGGGATGACCATCAGCGGGCTGCCTTCCACCTGGTGCACACATTCCTTGAGCGTGCCCGTGCCGGTGACCAGGTTGGACAGGCCCTTGCAGCCGGCGGGCAGCCCCAGGCGGGTGGCCAGCTGCGGCTTGCGCATGTCGGCGTCGATCAGCAGCGTGCGCTTGGTCTGGGCCAGCGCGAAGGCCAGGTTGGTGGCCGTGGTGGTCTTGCCCTCGGCCGGCAGGCTCGAGGTGACCATGAGCACCCGGTGCGCGGCGTCGATGTTGGACAGCAGCACCCCCGTTCGTGCGGTGCGGATGGCCTCCGCCAGGTGCGAACTGGGCTCCTTCATGAAGATGTGGTGGGCCTTGGGCGCATCTTCTTCACTCAGCAGCGGCAGCACGGTCAGGACCGGGGCGTGCAACTTGGCCTCGGTCGAGTCGGCCCCCTTGATGGTGTTGTCCAGGCGCTCCTGCAGCAGGGCGATCAGGCAGCCCAGCAGCGTGCCCAGCACAAACGCAATGCCCACGATCTGGCCCTTGCGCGGGCGCACGGGAATTTCCGACACCACCGCAGGATCCACCACCCGGGCCACCGCGGCCTGCAGATCGGCGCTGGAGCTCAACTCCTTGGCACGCAGCATGAACATGTCATAAAGCTGCTTGTTGGAGTCCACCTCGCGCTGCAGGATGGCCAGCTGGAACTCCTTGCGGTTCACGTTCTGCACCCCGCCGCTGGCAGAAGCCAGTTCGGCCTCCACCGAGGTTTCGGCACGCCGGGCGGCGGTGTAGTCTTCACGCACGCTGCGCACCACGGCTTGCATCTGGGCCTGCTTGGAAGCGCGAGCCTGTGCCAGCGCACCTTGCGCCGCTTCCACGCTCGGGTGGTTTGCACCCAAAGTCTGGCTGAGCGTGGCCACCTGGCGAGCGGCTTCTGCCTCGCGCGCCACGGCGGCTTGCACACCGGCGCTGCTCACCACCGCCGGCACGTTGCTGTAATCGCCACCCACCGTGCTGTTGATGCCCTGATAAGCCGACTCCAGCATCATCCGGCGCGCGCGCGCGTCGGCCAGGCGCTGTGCGGCGCTGTCGATCTGCTTGCCCGCCAAAGCCTGGGCGGAGCCTTGCAGGTTGATCAGGCCTTCCTTCTCCCGATAGGCCTGCAGGGCGTTTTCTGCCGAGGTGACCTTGCCACGCAGATCGGCAGCGCGCTCCTCCAGCCAGCCGTTGAGGCTGCGGGCCTGGGTGATGCGCTGCTCGCGGTCCAGCTCAATGTAGCTGGCTGCCATCTGGTTGGCCACGCGGGCCGCCAGCTTGGGGTCAGCGGATTCGAAGCTCACCTTCACCAGTTGGCTGAGCCGCACCGGCTCCACGCTGGTCTCGGCCATCAGGCCCTTGGCAGCAGAGTTAGCCAGGGCCTCTTCCGTCCAGGCCTTGGGCGTGGCCGACAGGCCCAGCACCGAGCCCAGTCCGCCCGATGCCTTGCGCGGGTCAAAGTCCGGCAGGGTCCAGAGCTTGAGGGCCTGTGCGGTCTTGAGGGCCACCTCGCGCGATTTCAGGATTTCAACCTGCGTCTGGTAGTGCTCCTTGGACTGCATGGCGCCCGAGAAGGGGTCGTCAATGGACAGCACCTTGCCCTTGCTTTGCTCCACCAGCACCGTGGCGGTGCTCTTGTAGATGGGCGTCATGGCAAAAGCCACGGCGCCAGCCACCACCGCGGCCACCGAACCCAATGCCAAGATTTGCCACTTGCGCTGCTTGATGGCGTTCCAGTATTCCAGCAGCACCAGCTTGTTCTCGGCCGACAAGCCCAGCTGCACCGGCGCAAAAGGCACCGGCTGGGGCTGGAAGGGGGCAGGCACCGAGTGCGCGTGGGCAGGTTGAATCGGATTCATCGTGTCGCAGAGGTAATTCAGGATCGTCTGTGAAGGATCAGCGTGGCGCGGCGGCGCCTGTGGCCAAGGCGGGCGCCGGCACGGTCCAGACCAGGGCCATTATGAGGAACAGGGTCAGCAAGTTGGCTGTGATCTGCAGATTGAAGTCGACCACGCTGTGCATTGCGGCGCACAGCAGGGCCATGCCTGCACCGGCCAGCAGGCCCCGGTCGAGCGGGTTGGGGCCATCGCCCATGAGCCGAAGCACGCGCCGCAGGGTCAGCCCACAGGCGGTGCCAAACAGCGCCAGGCCCACGGCTCCGGTGTCCACCAGCAGCTCGGCGTAGTCGTTGTGGGCGTGGTCAAAACGGCCGTGGATGACCCGGTCGGTCTGCCGGGGCGCAAAGCTCAGGTAAAAAGTGCCCGCGCCATGCCCTTGCCACGGCGCCTCGCGCAGCAGCGGCACCGAGGCTTCCACGGCTTGCAGGCGCTGCTCGAGCGACTCTTCACGCCGTTCAGGCCGGAGCAGTTCGGCCCAGCGGGCGGTGGCCGCCTGGGCGTCGGCATTGGCCTGCTCCGCCTGTTGGCGGGTCAGGTCGGTGGCTTGCAGGCGTTGCACCACCTTGTCGAGGCCCACCCACTGGCCCACCACGATCACGTCGACCACCAGCAGGCTCACCACCAGCACGGCCGCAGGCACCCGCAGGCGCGGCGAGCGCCACATCACCCACAGCGCCAGGCCCAGCAGCGAGATGAAAAACACCCCGTTGCCAGCCCGGGAGCGGGTCAGCACCAGTGCAATCACCAGCACCACCAGCCCCATGCGCAGTAGCATCTTGGGCGACATGACAAATTGCAGCACCTGCAGCGCCTGGTCACGCAGGTTGCGCCGCGTGGCCGGTGAGCCCATCTGCCCCAACATCAGGCCAATGCCCATGCTCAGGCCCATGACCAGATAAAACGCCAGGTGGTCGGCGTTGGCGAAGGTGCCGTTGGCGCGGGCATCGCGCAGGTTGTCGTAGCCAAAGATGCGGTTGGCGTCTCCGCCAGAAAACAGCAGCAGGGCCAGCAGCGCCTGCAGCAGTGCCGACCCCAGCAGCGTAAGCAGCAGCGCCCGGCGCCGGCCTGGCGTGTTGACCAGCCGCAGCACCAGCGCAAAACCCGCCAGGGCGGACAGCCATTTCAACAAGAACACCCAGGTGTCGTGCGCCGACTGAATCGGGGGTGTCCAGCCCAGGCCCAGTGCCTGCCCCCACAAGGGTTGCGCCGCCCACAGCACAAATCCCCCCAACAGGCACGAAACGCTCCAGCGCCCCCGGGTGCTGCCCGGCGGGTTGGCGTCTACCAGGTCGGTGATGCGGGATCGGGCCAAGGCCGTGCCGGGTGAGCGCAGGGCGTGAATGCGCTGGCCGGCCTGCAGCAGCAGCGTCAGGGCCAGCAAGGCCCAGAGCAAGACGGCCAGCAGGGCCGAGCTCCAGGCGCGGTTGCTGGCCACCGGCAGCGGTGCCCAGCACACCACCAGAAAAAAAAGGCCCAACAGGGCGAGCTCGCCTCGCCGGGCCAGGCTGTGAACAGCCAAGGGTGATCTCCAGTCGATCAGGCGGGGGTCACTTGCGGCTGACGCCGCTGTGACCCACAGCCGGGTTGACCACGATCACGGTCGGCGGGGCCTTGACGATGGCCTTGGGTGCCTGGCCAGGACGCGGAGCGGCCTGCACCGACGGAGTCAGGGCCATCAGGGCCAGAGCCATGGCGGGCACGGCGGCCAGCCAACGCTTCGAGGCCTTTTCAGACTTCAACTTCATCAACATCTCCCCTTTCGAGGTTTCACAAAAGCCCACCCCATGGGGGCGGACCGTACTGCAATCAAACACCGGCACCGGGGTGACGGTGTTCTCCTGGCATCTCGAGCCCGGAGGTCGAGTGCTTCGTGCAGGCCAGCAGGCAAATTTCCAGCCGCTTCATGACGGCGGAACGGGCCAGCTGGGTTTCTGCATGGTGGCGGGCCGCACGGCCCAGTTCTTTGCGTTGTTCGGGCTGTTCCAGCAGCTCTACCAGGGCGGCCACAAAGGCATCCACGTCGCCGGGCGGCACCACGCGGCCGCAGTGTTCCACCACGCCCGCCAGTTCGGTGCCCTGGCGGGCGGTGGTGATGACCGGCCGGCCACTGGCCAACATGCCCGTGAGCTTGGACGGCATGACCAGATCGGCGGCACCCGGGTGCTGGGGCAGCAGGTGCACATCGGCCATGCCCAGCAACTCGTTGAGCTGCTCCATGGGCTGCAGCGGCAGCATGCGTACGTTGCCCAGCGGGGCGCACTCGCGTTCCAGCTGGGGCTTGACGACCCCGTCGCCGCACAGCACCAACGCAAAATGGGGGTGCGTGGCCGCCATGCGGCGGGCCACTTCCGGCAGCATCTCCAGGCCTTGCTTGCCGCCCATGGTGCCTGAAAACAAGGCCACCACATGCTGCGGGCTCAGCCCCAGTTTTTCGCGGTAGGTGCTGGGGCGCGTGAGGGGGGTGATGGCGTTTTCATCCACCCAATTGGGCAAAAACACCAGCTTTTCAGCGGGCACCTGCTTGGAGCGTGCCTTGTCAAGCATGCGCCTCGAAATGGTGGAAACGCGGTCAAACCGGCGCAGCAGCCAGCTCTCGGCGGCAGTGACGATGCGGCGCGTCTTGCCGCGGTGGCTTTTGAGCATGCCCAGTTCAAAGGCCGCGTCCACCTCAAAGTCCTGCACGTGCAGCCAAGTGCGGGCGCCACAAAGGCGGGCCGTGAGCCAGCCCATGGGTGCACAAGCCAAGGCCGGTGCCACCACCATGACCACATCGGGCCGCCAAAACACCTGGCGCAGCATGCTGGGCACGGCCAAGGCCGCAAAGCTCAGCAGATGCAGCACCCGCTTGGCCCCAGTGGGCTGCGCGGGCACCCACAGCGGGCTGCGCCACACCTCCACGCCGTTCCATTGCTGGCGGTGCCAGCCGTTGTGCCAGCCGGGTTCCACCTTCCAGCCGGGGTAGTAGGGCGGGGCGCACACGATGCGCACCTGGTGGCCCATGGCGGCCAGGCGTTCGCACATCTCGCCGCTGTACTTGCCGATGCCGACCGGTTCAGGCGCAAAGTTGATGCCGTGGACAAGGATCTTCATGGGAGCCCCAATAACTGCGGGAAACTGAAAAACATGCTCCAAGAACCTAGCGAACAGCATGCCACTGACGTGTGACACCGGGCCCTCCCTGGACGGCCGCCGCGCGGGGTGGGGCCGTTGCACGTGCTGGATCTCATCGTTGTGAAAGCAGTCTAGGGGCAAGCTTCATAGGTGAACACCCTCACTTGCGTGAGGTTTGCACGCTGCAGGAGGCCCGCCCCGGGTCCATCCCTCAAGTGGACGGGATGCGAACCGAAGGATCGACCCCTTGTTCAGGGGGTGACCTTGGGTGCACTTTCTGCTTGCCCAAAATGAAACCAGGAACTGGGCCCCAAAAACGTGGCTTATTGCCGCACACCACTGGCTCACGTGGTGGACATGGCCCCACCGCCTGCGGCCTACTCCGTGCGAACCCTTGTGTTCCAAGGCAACGCGACGTGTTGAAGAGGAGGAACCCGCGTGAACCCAGCTTTTGCGCCCCAGCGCAACCAGAAGATTTTTGTCACGGGCCACCGTGGCATGGTGGGTAGCGCGCTGGTGCGCCGCCTGCAGGCGGGCTGCTACACGAACATCGTCACCCGTACCCATGCGGAGCTGGATCTGCTGGACCAGCAGGCCGTGCATGCGTTTCTGGCTGAAGAAAAGCCCGACTACCTCTTCATTGCTGCCGCCAAGGTGGGCGGCATCCATGCCAACAACGTGTACCGGGCGGACTTCATCTATCAGAACCTGATGATCGAGGCCAACCTGATCCACGGTGCGCACTTGGCCGGCGTGCAGCGGTTGATGTTTCTGGGCAGCAGCTGCATTTACCCGCGCGATTGCCCCCAGCCCATCAAGGAAGACTACCTGCTGACCGGCCCGCTGGAGCCCACCAACGAACCCTACGCCATTGCCAAAATTGCCGGCATCAAGCTGGCCGAGAGCTACAACCGCCAGTATGGACGCCAGTACGTGAGCGCCATGCCCACCAACCTGTACGGCCCCAACGACAACTACGACCTGGCCAACAGCCATGTGCTGCCGGCGCTGCTGCGCAAGGCGCACGACGCCAAGCTGCGCGGGGACGCCGAGTACGTGGTCTGGGGCAGCGGCACGCCCATGCGCGAGTTCCTGTACGTGGACGACCTGGCTGACGCCTGCGTGCACCTGATGGAGAGCGGCTACGACGGCCCGCTGGTCAACATCGGCACCGGCACGGACGTGACCATTCGCGAATTGGCCGAAACGGTGATGGAAGTGGTGGGCTTTGAAGGCCGCATCACCTTTGATGCCAGCAAGCTCGACGGCACGCCACGCAAGCTGCTGGACGTGAGCCGCCTGGCCAGCCTAGGCTGGCGGGCCAAGACCAGCCTGCGCGAAGGCATCCGTCTAGCCTACGAAGCCACTCCTTTCTACCAAGCCTGAGCCCTCGGGCTTTTTCCACTTTTTTGATTCGCAATTTGCAGGAGAGTGTGATTCATGTCTGAAGTTCAAACCAACAAGAAAGTGGCCCTGATCACGGGCGTGACGGGCCAAGATGGTGCCTATCTGGCCGAGTTCCTGCTGAAGAAGCGCTACGAGGTGCACGGCATCAAGCGCCGCAGCAGCCTGTTCAACACTGACCGTATTGACCACCTGTACCAGGACCCGCACGTGGACAACCGCATGTTCACGTTGCACTACGGTGATCTGACGGACTCCACCAGCTTGGTGCGCATCATCCAGAAGGTGCAGCCTGACGAGATCTACAACTTGGCCGCGCAAAGCCACGTGGCCGTGAGTTTTGAAGAGCCGGAATACACAGCCAATGCCGACGGCATTGGCGCGCTGCGCATCCTGGAGGCCATCCGCATTCTGGGCCTGACGAAGAAGACGCGCTTCTACCAAGCGAGCACTTCTGAACTCTACGGTCTGGTGCAGGAAATTCCGCAAAAGGAAACTACGCCGTTCTACCCGCGCAGCCCTTATGCGGTGGCCAAGATGTACGCCTACTGGATCACGGTGAATTACCGTGAAGCCTACGGCATTTACGCGTGCAACGGCATTTTGTTCAACCACGAGAGCCCGCTGCGTGGTGAAACGTTCGTCACGCGCAAGATCACCCGCGCCATTGCCCGCATCGCGCTGGGCCTGCAGGATTGCCTGTACCTGGGCAACATGAGCGCGCTGCGCGACTGGGGCCACGCTCGCGACTACGTGGAGATGCAGTGGCTGATGCTGCAGCAGGACAAAGCAGAAGACTTTGTGATTGCCACGGGCGTGCAGTACAGCGTGCGCCAGTTTGTGGAGCGCGCTGCAGCCGAGCTGGGCATCGAAGTCAAGTTTGAAGGCGATGGCGAACAAGAAGTCGGTGTCGTCGCGAAGGTGACAGGCGACAAGGCCAAATGCAAGGTGGGTGACGTGATCTGCAAGGTAGATCCGCGCTACTACCGCCCGACGGAAGTGGAAACGCTGCTGGGAGACCCGAGCAAAGCTAAGCAGAAACTGGGCTGGACACCACAAACCAGCTTCGAGCAGTTGGTGAAGGAAATGATCGAGGCGGACTACACCACAGCCCGCAAGGATAGTCTCGTCAAGTTGGCTGGGTTCCAGGCGTTTGATCACCACGAGTAAAACGATCTAGTAACTCGATTTAAGAACTTGAACACTAAGGTACTGAATTATGACGATAACGTACATTGATTGCACGCTCCGTGATGGTGGCTACTATAACAACTGGGATTTTAGCGAGGAACTCGTAAATGACTATCTAAAGGCCATGGGCGAAATCCAGGTGGATTTCGTCGAGATTGGATTTAGAAGCCTGGATTCCAAAGGATTCAAAGGTGCAACAGCGTATAGCAGTGATGCATGGATAGCTACGCTGGAGCGGCCTTCTGGCGTCAAGCTTGGTGTGATGATCAACGCATCAGAAATAGTTGGCGAACGGGCGTCAATTGAAGAGAAGATAAGGATACTATTCCCAGAGACAAGTCGTATGCACATCGATTTGGTAAGATTTGCGTGTCATGCGCACGAGTTCAAGGATGCACTGATAGCTGGTGGTATTTTAAAAAAAATGGGTTATATTGTTGGCGTAAATATAATGCAGATCGCCGACAGAACAGTTGATGAAATATCGGAGTTGTGTTCCAACGCAACTGCGGAATGTATTGATATTTTGTATTTCGCTGACAGCATGGGGGGATTGACGCCATCGGACACAAAAAAAATTGTAAAGGCCATTGAAAAAGAATGGACTGGTCCTATTGGTATTCATACCCACGATAACATGGGTCTAGCGCTGTCCAACACGAAAGCAGGAATTGAGGCAGGAGTTACCTGGGTAGATAGTACTGTCACAGGTATGGGTCGTGGCCCTGGCAATGTTAAGACAGAGTTGGTGGCAATAGAACTTATGGCGGCGGAAGGAAGGATTAACGGGCTTCTGAAGCTCATTAATCAACAATTTGGACCGATGCAGGCTAAGTACGGATGGGGGGCGAATGCATATTATTACCTGTCCGGAAAATATGGCATCCACCCGACTTATGTTCAGGAAATGTTGGTTGACGAGCGCTTTCAGAGCGAAGATATTCTTGCAGTGCTGGATCAATTGAAATCGAGCAAGGGAAAGAAGTTCTCTCACAGTGAAATTGTCAATGGACCTGTCTATTATCGAGAACAGTCGAAGGGTGTTTGGGTAGCCGCTGAGAAGTTCTCCGGCCGAGAAGTACTAATTATAGGTACTGGCAATGGCGCCACTAAGTATGCGAAGCAGATCGAAGCATATGTGCGGGGGGCAAAGCCACTCGTAATTGCTCTAAACACTGGCTGCCCCATCCCCGAAGATCTCATTGACATCCGTGCTGCGTGTCACCCTATTAGACTGATGGCAGATAGTGCATTCTATGCTGAACACACTACTCCCCTGATGGCGCCCGTATCCGACATGACAGGTGAGCTTCGGGATAAGGTTCTGAGTGCTAACGTGCTGGATTTCGGAATGCGTGTCGGAGACTGCTTTGAGTTTGGTGCCAGTAGCTGTGTTACGCCAAACTCACTGGTTATTTGTTATGCACTGGCCGCCGCCAACTCAGGGGGGGCAAAAGCGATTCATCTTGTTGGCTTCGATGGCTATCCACATGGTGACTCACGCAATGACGAGATGGATCAAGTGATATCACACTACTCTAGCAATCCGCAATCACTTCCCCTGGACTCGTTCACGCCGACTATCTACAAACTGAAAGAGACTAGCATCTACGCTCAAACCAAGTAGGTTGAAAAATGACGATATCTGTATTTTTGCCATGTCGTGCAGGCAGCGAGCGTGTACCGAACAAAAACACCAAGTCCTTCGCCGGATTGGAGGGGGGGCTAGTCAAACTAAAACTGACGCAGCTAAGCCGGATTCGACAGTTACACAGGATCTACCTTTCCACAAACGATAGTCAAGTCATTGATATCGCCCAGTCTATGGAAATTCCAAATCTGGTTATCCATCGGAGGGACGAATCGTTGGCGACAAGTCAGACGAGTACTGATCTGCTCGTCGAACATGCGAGTACGTTGGTGCAGTCGGAGCACGTGATCTGGACGCATGTAACCTCTCCATTTTTTGACGAATTAAGCCTATCCAGAGCCATTGATGTATATTTTGACGGTATATCATCCGGGTTTGATTCGCTGATGACCGTCAAGAAAATTCATGGATTCCTCTGGGCAGACGGACAGCCTCTAAACTACGATAGAAGTATAGAAAAGTGGCCACGCACCCAAACCATTAAAGCGGTATACGAGGTCGACAGTGCCGCATTTATTGCGCCGAAGTCTATCTATGAGCAACTAAACGATAGAATTGGTCAAAAGCCACTGTTGTTTGAATCCACAGAAATCGAAAGCTTCGATATCGACTGGCCTGCCCAGTTTGACCTCGCCGAGCGACTTTATTTCGGTAAAAAAATGGGTCGATGAAATGTATGTCTTCGACTGCGATGGCGTGGTACTTAATTCCAACGAAATAAAAAACGATGCATTCCGGGTTGCACTTGTCGATTGTCCCCCTTGGGAAATTGATGCGTTCTTAACTATGCATAGAGCGACCGCCGGAGTTAGCCGTTTTGTCAAGTTTGAGTGGATGGCGAATCGTGCACGCGAACGTGGCTACCAATTCTGTTATTCCGAAGCAATTAAAAGATATGCAGCCGCTTGTCGACAAGGTCTGCTGACAGCAGAGGTAGCTCCTGATCTCACCAAAGCGCGGAACAGCAGCAATGAAGTGTGGGCAATCGTATCGGGAGGCGATCAGCAAGAGGTGCGTGACGTGCTCGAACAAAAGGGTATTGCAAGCTACTTCGACGGCGGGATTTTTGGCTCTCCTAGAAATAAGACTGAGCTGCTCACTGAGTTGAGCAAAGGCCAGGATATGGGGGGGAGCATTTTTTTTGGTGATTCAGCGTATGATCATGACTCTGCGGTTCAGTTTGAAATGGAGTTTCATTTCGTTTGGGGGTGGACAGAAATGAAAGATTGGCAAAGCTTCTGTCATTCGAGAATCACAGTAAGTGCTACCCATCGCTATGTAACAGATTACTTTGGGATGTGCTCAATATGAGTCTCTGGAATAAAAAAATATTTGCAGATGACTGCTTATATCAGATTCTAAATATCGCGAAGTTTTTGCGTTGGAGAGTTCTATGTGGGTCAGATAAAAAACTGGTAAAAAATAATCAAAACCTGCGGAATACTGCCAGCTCAAGAAGATGCTTTGTGTTGGGGAATGGGCCTAGTTTGTCTGGAGAAGATCTTTCCAAAATCGCAGGCGAAGATGTGTTTGCATGTAACTATTTCTACAGGCATCCCCAGGCCGAAATATGTCGACCCAAATACTACTTCATCGTGGATCCAAAGTTGGAGAGTGGTGAGTGGCCTGCGAGTATGATAGATGAATTGTATGAAGTGACGCCGCCAGATAGGTTGTTTTTGAATATTCAGGCAAGCAAAGTTAAATCGATTTTATCCAAAGTCCATCAAGACAATGTGTATTGGCTGGAAATATCGCAAACGCTAAATAGGTTTTATGACTTTAACGGCGGAATTGACGGGCCTATTGCTGCAGACAATGTCACTAAGGCAGCGATTCAAACAGCTGTGCACATGGGCTATAAGGAAATCTATGTCTTGGGAGTAGACGGAGATGGATTATTCCGAGACCTTCTGGGAGAGCGGCCACATTTTTATAATGTCGAATTGGTCAACGAAAATGCTTCCTTTGATCAAATGGTAAAGAATTTGTGGTTTTGCACTGAAGGCTTTAGAACTTGGGCGCTAATGGAGAGGAGTCTCAGGAAGTGCAATATCAGAGTATACAACGCATCAACATCTGGGCTGATGAATTGCCTAGAAAGAAGGCGCCCTGAGGTATTTGTAGAATGAATTCATTAAAAAACTTTGATCGCGTGATATTGTTGACGCATCCTGCGCATATGCCATTTAACAGTATCCATAAATTTTGTGATATTTTGCAAGCGAGGCTAAGGCAAGAGGGCGTTGTTACGTCAGTGACTACATCTAGAAGTCACTTTTCATTTTCTAGGTCTACCGGTTTGGTGGTGAAGGTTCTAAGGTACCTAGATCAGTATATTGCATTTCCAATTCGGTTGCTGCGATCGGCTTCGTCGATGGATGAGCGAGTGTTGTATGTGTTTATTGATCAAGGCTTGGGCTTCTGGATTCCATTTGTATCGAGACAGCGGCATTGTATATTTGTGCATGACTTTGCTGCGCTTAGAAAGAGCCGAGGTCATTTTGTAGGCCAGAAGTCGAGCTTTAAAGAGCGCGTCAATCAAAGACTAATTGCGGCGGGCGTAAAATTCGGTAAGTATTTCATCTGTATATCAGAAAATAGCAAACGTGATCTGCTGCAATTGGTGTCGCCGCCGAATATAAAGATGCTGTCTGTTATACCTAATGCGCTTAATGAAATATATTATCCAATTTCAAAATTGATTTCTCGTAAATCGATTGGTATCCGTCATGCTGACGACGAAAAGGTGTTGATTTATGTGGGAACGTGTGCATTTAATAAAAATGTACTCGGACTGCTGAGTGTATTTAAAGAAATAAATATATGTTTGAACGGCAAGGTTCGTCTCTTGATGGTGTCTGAAATATCTGATGAGGTAAGAGGAGTAATTGATAAGATTGGGGTGGGTTCCTATATAAATGTATATAAAAATGTGGACAAGCTAACACTGAATAAACTATATAGCGCCGCCGACTTCCTTATAATGCCATCTATATACGAAGGATTCGGTTGGCCACTTATTGAAGCCCAAGCATGTGGAACACCGGTTATAACAACAGATAGATCTCCAATGAGGGACGTTGCAGGCCCTCATTCAAATTTTATCCCCTCTCTAGATTCAATGCATTCGCTTTCAGCCTGGGTCATGGATGCTGTATCTTCTATCGTAGATTTAATGGAATTAAAACGGGATGACTACGAATTGTTGTGTAAAAATAGTATAGTCTGGGCTAGGCAGTTTGATCAAAAAGTAATATACAAGAGATATTTGGAGTGTTTTGACTGTATTTCGGAAGCCTGAAGTGTCAATTCGCAAAACAATTGTTGGGATAATGTTTGGAAAATTGGCGCAGTCTGCAAGTCGCATTGTATTAGTGCCGATTATAATTTCCACTCTCGGACCGACTGCTTATGGTGAATGGCTGTTGTACAGCAGTATAACGGGATGGGTTATGATGAGTAATATGGGTGTTGGGTCTCATATTGCAAACGATATGTCGCTCCGGTACTTTTCTGGTGACTTAGATGGGGCGAGGGATAGTTATACCTATGGATTAAATATTAGTGCCTGGATCTTGTTTGTCGTCAGTTTGTTGACCCTTTTGGCGGTCTGTATATTGAATATTATGGGATTTTTTGATTATTCAAGATCTATTGCAATTTTCTTGCTTGCAGTCTCAGTGCCGGTTTCATTTTTTGCAGAGATTATTGGTGCGCGGTTGAGATTGGTTAATAAGAACCACATAGGCGGAATATTATCTGGCGTACGCGCTTGGGCCGAGCCACTTTTGACAATTGTGCTTCTAATGAACTCCAAAAGTATGGCCTCACTTGCGCTGGCTGTGTTCTTGAGCTCGGGAATTCACGTTGCGTTGACTTTCTACATCGCCCGAGCTAATGAAGGGCGTTGTCACCGCAAAGCGATAAAAGCGCATTTTAGTATGTATGCGGCAATTGTTAAATCCGGGATGGGGTTCATGGCATTTCCCTTAGGTAATGCCATTGTATTTCAGGGGTCACTTATGCTGATTGCAGCAGTACTTGGGCCGGTAGCTGTTGCGATCTATGGAACCACAAGAACAGCTGCGCGAGTAGTAAATCAAGTTCTTGAAATACTCAATCAGGCAGTTTGGCCTCAGTTGACGAAGCTGCATGCAGAAGGGCGAAGCCAAGAACTCAAAGAACTGTGGAAGCGAGCGACTGCGATATCGTCATCTATGGCGCTCATTGCTGCAGTAGCCTTTGCGATGTGGGGACCGGAGGCATATGTTCTATGGGTGCGAGGCTCGATCGAACCTAGTCAAGAGTTGTTCAACATTTTTGCGATTGGAATTCCACTTGGTGCAGCGTGGTCGTCAGCGGGTGTACTGCTACTCGCGCTAAATAAGCAACATGCATACGGAAGATTCTATTTTGCTTTAAGTATGCTTTTCATCGCGTTGGCGTACGCCTTCGCGACAGAATTCAATCTTGCAGGTGTGGCTTATGCCTCGTGCGTACTGGATGGGCTGATGGCGGTCATTACGTTATTTCTCGTGACCAAGTTTATTAAAAGTGAGGCTGTAATCAGCCTGCACACGCGAAAATGAAATTGCCATGAAGATAACACAGGCTACTTGGGTACGATATCATCACTTCGATCTTGCCCGCGAGTTGAATAAGATGGGCTTATTGAGTGATATATACTCTACGCTGCCTTGGTGGCGATTGGATGCAGAGTCAAAGTCTAATGGTATTGAGCGGGATAGAATACACGGCTTTCCGTATGTTACTGCCGCCCGTCGAGTGGCAAGACTATTGATTCGTGGCGGCGCTTCGTTAGATGAAAAGCTTGCCGTTCTAGATACAATAATATATTCTCGATGGTTGGCAAATAATATTCAAAATGTAGATGCATTTATTGGAATATCCGGAACGGGTTTGTATGCCGGGAAAAAAGTAAAAAATCAAGGGGGGGTCTATGTAATGGACAGGGGCTCGGCGCACATAAGGGAATCAAATAAAATATTAGAAAGTGAGTACGGGCGCTGGGGTCTTGAATGGCGACAAATTAACCCATGGTTAATGGATAACGAGGACTTTGAGGCTGAAGAGGCTGATATCATAACTGTACCTTCTGACTTTGTGGCTAGAACGTTCCATGCTAGAGGCGTTGCACCGGAAAAATTGCGTGTTATTCCTTATGGGGTAAACTTAAAAGAATTTTACCCGTCTGATGGCTTTGATGGCAGAAATCCTGGAATAAATTTCAATTTATTATTTGTTGGAAATTTTTCAATTCGCAAGGGCGCGGGTTATATTTTAGAGGCAATGAGGCTTTTGCATCGACAGAAGGTTCAACTTTCAGTTGTGGGAAATGTTCCTGAAGAGACTCGCCAGCTTATCATCAGGCTAGGAGTCGAGGGCATTATGTTCAAAGGTGTTGTGCCTAGAGCCGAGGTAAGAAAGTTTATGTCACAGGCTGATGCGCTTATTCTTCCAAGTGTGGAAGAGGGGCTGGCGTTGGTGCAGGCGCAAGCACTTGCATGCGGATGTCCGGTTATCGCGACTCCGAATACTGGGTGCGAATCTCTCTTCAAGCATATGCAAGAGGGTCTTATCATCAGTCCATATGATTCAGCTTCGATAGTGGACGCTGTAATCCAGTTACGTGAAAGTCCCGAACTACTACTCAATATGAGGAGAGCTGGAGTGGCGTTGACTGGTCAATTAGGCGGCTGGCGTACTTATGCAGATGGAGTCGTGAGTGCAATTAGGAGTGTTCGATGAAGGCATATATATTTTATGCGCGAGTACATCAATATGGTGGCATTGAAAGGAATATCCTGGCTCTTGCGCAATCTGTTTCCGTAAACGGTCTCACGCCTGTACTCATTTGTTTTGAAGATAAGGTGGATCTACATCGTGAATCTGGCGGCGTGTTGCAGGTGAAGGTCATCGGAACGGACAACATACTGATGCGTATATGGCGCATCAGAAAAGTTGTTACTGAGTCCGCAGGCTTGGTCGTTTGTTTTGGTGTATGGGGCGGCGCATTCTTAAGTATTACAGGATTAGGGTATCTACTTCACTATACTGATCCCCCAAGTGTGATGCCTGAAATAGTGTCGTGGGAGCGGCGCATTAGGTTTCGACTTCTTGCTGGCGCAGCAATTCGTCGCGCCGAGTCATGTATAACCATGACTAAGAGAAATGCGAAAGAGTTGGCTGAGAAGTTCGGTCGAACTTTCGAAGTTATTTATCAGGGAGGTGTTCCTCCACCATCTTGGGTTAAAAAATCACGTGATGATAAAATATTAAGACTAGTAAGTGTATGCCGCCTTACTACGTCGAAAAATTTGGACTGGGCGATAGCTCTACATCATAGGTGTTGTGAAGATGCGGGTCTTAGGGAAAAATACGATCGTGTAGAGTTAGTGTTGATAGGGGAGGGGCCTGAGGATGGAAACCTGAAAAAATTGGCCGCGACCACTTGTTCTAATGACTCGATTCATATTCTCGGATTTTGCAGTAACGATGCAATTGAGAAGATAATGGCTACGGCGCACGTAGCTGTCGTTCCAGGAGTACAGGGATACGGTTTGCCTGTTATTGAGGCGCTATATCGAGGCCTGTATGTTCTACTTAACGACGCATCTGGTGTGTCTGAAATTCTAGCAAACAACGCAAGAGTGTGTATTACGCGCAACTGCAAGGAAGACTTTGTCAAGAAGGGCGTTAATGTGCTTTCTTCACTGGATATGAATTTTGTATCTGATGCACACGCCAGTATGGATGTCACTCTGCCTACAGAGGCGTCGTGGGCGCAGGCGCTAGGAAAATCGGCTCATTGGTGGTGAGTGATGATTTTTGGATTTAAGTCCCTTGCCACGTGCTGTTTATTTTTGCAGCTCGTGCTAGATCACTCGTTGAGTAATATTTACTTGGCGGTGGTACTCGTTTCAATCTGTTTTTTGTCTATCCAGTTTTGTCAGGTTCGCATTCAAAGACAGTTAAGCGTAGTCCCAACCCTGATGATGGGATTTTTTGCAGTCGAGTTTGCTTTCTTGCCATTGCTCCTAAAGACCCTTGATTTGCAGGCGGTTGTAGAGCGACTGAACTATTCTAATGTTTCTGCTACTGTGGTCTTGCTAACTGGATTTTCTATTTTTCTCGGTGGAATGTTGTTTGATTATCTTCGCCGTGACGTTACTTCCAGTTCGTATGCCTATAGATTTGGATTTTTGGACGCCCTGAGCTTTAGGCAGTATATGGCTATGGGTTTTGTGTCTATGGGGTTGTGGCTGTTTTCTGTTTCGATTGGGGGTATTGTATCTAAGGTGTTATTTCCTGTATCGGTATTGATAATTTTGCCGTTTGCTTGTCTTGCAAATGAGAATGTATTATATGAATTAAAGTTTGGGCGCCTTTATTTGTTTATATACTTCGTGTTTTTGGTTTTCCTGTCTGCTGCCTTCAATGCGCGAGGTATTGCGGCGGAGGCCCTGGTGGTAGCTGTTGTATCGTGGCTTGTTGGGCAGATTAATAGGCCCAGGCCATTTGTTTTGCATAATATGTTGTTAGTGTTAATTATTGGAATGTTGTCGTTTGTATTTTTTGAGCGGTTTGTATTGGCTATGGGAGTTGCTCGCGAAGCTCGGGGTGTTTTGTCTACAGTTGATATGATTCATTCTACGTTGCGTATATTTGTTGATGATGATAGGTTGCGGGAGTATAGTCAATTTACATTTGAGCGCTCTATATACGGGGGTTATAGCGAGAGTTACGTGGATTCAACTTTGCTGTCTCGCTTTGTTGGAATTAAATTTCTGGATAACTTTTTATTTTATGCGTCATTGCTGCCGGATGGAAGTGCATCTCTACTCGCGGACGAGCGAATGAACGGAGTGGCGCGACTTTTGCCTGGCCCATTTGCATCACTATTTGGTGTTCACGTCGATAAGGGTGATATATATTCTGTTGGCGACTACTTGTACTATCTGTACTCGGGAGTTGGCTTGGGTGAATGGAAGACGGGTAGTTTTATTGGGGATTTGTGGTTGATAGTAGGACGGTGGCTCTATTTGCCTATGGCTGTGTTAGTCGTCGTGCTGCTCTGCGCGCCAATATCTGTTTTTCTTGAGGGGCCTGGTACCATTATATCGCCTTTACTGTTGGTTTTGTCCTGGAAGTTGTTTGGCACGACCGCAGCTGTTGGGCTAGCAGGTGACTCAGTTGTTAGCATGTTGTCCTTTCTTTTGAGGAATTATTGGCAATTTCTTGGCGCTTATTTGATGGTTAAATATATTGGTCGACTACTTGTTGATCGTGGCGTGGTTTCTGTCGTTATCACTAGGTCTTGATTATGAATGTATTGTATGTGGGGGATTGTTCTCCTTTGTCTACCTCAGGATTTCGGGCTTCGGCGCTGCGGAGACTTGGCCATGTGGTTGAAACGCTAGAAATGAATACAAATCAAATAGTCGGCTCCGGGCGCATTCGGAATAAGATCCATTTTTTGACTGGCTATAGATTTCTGCAATCTTTTGTGCGGAGAGCACTTATAGACTTGTCGATTCGGGGGCGTAAATTTGATGTGGCCTGGGTGGATAGCGGTGAGTTACTAGGGCTCGACGCAGTACTTATGCTAAAAAAAATATCATCAAAAGTGATTCTTTACAATCATGACGATCCCACCGGGCGACGGGACTGGTCTCGCTTTGCATCACTCCGCTCAGCATTGCCCGCATACGACTTATGTTGTGTAGTTCGACGTGAAAACGTAGAGGAATTTAAGTCGCTTGGCGCTGCAAATGTACTACGGGTATGGAGGAGCTATGATGAGATTGGTCACTGTCCGTTTGAAGAAAATATAGGTATTCCAGCGGACTTCATATCTGATGTTGGTTTTGTTGGTGCCATGATTCCCGGTGAAGGGAGGGATGACTTTTTGGCTGGCCTTGTCAGGCTAGGTGTGCCGGTTTCAATTTGGGGATCGAATTGGCGGCGTTCACGCCTTTGGGATGAATTGAAGCACTGTTATAGAGGGTCCAAAATACTTGGTCGTGATTATGTCGCGGCAATTCAGGGGGCCAAAATATCGATAGGGATGTTGTCAAAGGGAAATAGGGACTTACATACCACTCGTAGTTTGGAGATTCCATATATTGGTAGTTTATTTTGCGCTGAACGGACGCCGGAGCACCTGGAACTATACAGAGATGGTATTGAGGCCTTTTTCTGGTCCTCGGTCGATGAATGTGCGGAAATTTGCCATGAACTGTTGGGTGACGAGGAGCGCAGGAGTAGGGTCGCAAATGCGGGAGCTGTTGCTGTGCGCCAGATAGGTGTCGGAAATGAGGATATTTGCAGAAGAGTTCTTGCGGTTTTGTGATATTTTTGGTGTTGTTGCTATTTGTCGCCGTATGTTATTCAGTCCGCCCTGAACAAATCCCAAGCCATTGATCTGCAACGGGATTGAGGGCGATCACAGGCCCATGATTTGCAAGCCGGAGAATGTCTTGCCCCCGCTTTCTTGCAAATTCTGTCGACCATGAAGCCCCATCGCCGCCTGCCGGAGACCGCAGAGATGTTCCGCCCACGCTTGGACGCGCAGATCAACATGGCCCACCCGCTGGTGCGTCTGGCCGGCTTGATGGACTGGGAGTTGATCGAGCGGCATTTCTCGGCGCACTTCACCTCGGGGCGTGGCCGTCCGGCACTGCCACCTCGCCTGGTGGCCGGACTGCTGTACCTGCAGCACGCCAACGACGCCTCCGATGATGCGGTGGTCAACACCTGGCTGGAGAACCCGTACTGGCAGTTCTTCACCGGCGAGACCTCCCTTCAGACGAAGCTGCCCATTGATCCGTCAAGCCTGACGCGCTGGAGGCAGCGCATCGGTGAGGAAGGCGTGGAGGTGCTGCTGGCAGCGACCATCGAGGCAGCCCGCTCTGCGGGGCTGATCAAGCGAGCCAGCGTGAATCACATCATCGTGGACACGACGGTCATGCCCAAGGCCATTGCGCACCCCACAGGCAGCCGCCTGATGGAGCGTGCCCGCCAGCACCTGGTGCGCTTTGCCCACAAGCACGACCGTAAGCGTCCAGCAAACCCATCTGGCGCGGTGACTGCAGGGTGGTGACGATGGTGTCCACTTCAAATGAGATGGACACATGGACACTTCCGAGATCAATTTGCCGTCACCCGGTCGTCGGCGTGGACGCTACAGCGAAGCCTTCAAGGCGCAGATCGTCGCGGCCTGCGAGGAGCCAGGTGTATCCACAGCTGCGGTGGCATTGGCCAACGGTCTGAACGCCAATCTTGTGCGTCGCTGGGTGGCGCTGTCGCGAGGCGAAGAGGTTGCAGGTTCGGACCTGGCCGCGCCTGTCGACGCTGGCGGCGCACCGAGCACCACTCAGCCGGCCTTCGTCTCACTGCCTGTGTCGACGCCTGCATCGATGCCCGCCACCGAGATCCGCCTGGAGGTGCGCAGCGGCTCGCAGACGCTCACGCTGTACTGGCCGC
>CAYYCN010000021.1:0-39107 GCA_964470355.1 uncultured Sphaerotilus sp. | reverse complement strand
GCACTCGGCCGATCAGCTTCAAATGCGCATCAGATGAAATTCGCAGGGCCGACTAAATAGTCACACCGGCCTGCTGTTGCTGCAGGTTCGTGACGGGTGGTTGATTGACTGTTGGGGCCCCTGCTTTCGGGGCCTCTTCGGCGAGTGCGAGAGAGGCGGTTGTCTGTGTAGTCGCCGTATGAAATTCAGGATTCATCTGACCCTTGATCATCGTTGGGCCAGTTAACCCCCTGGTTAATGCTCTTGGTCGATGGAATCCATACCCTTTCGCAGGGTGGACAGAGGCAGGCACAGGGTCATGGGCTGGATCGGCGATGGCAGAAAGCCGCGGGAGAGGTAAAAGCGCCGCGCGTCTTCGGAAATCGCATGAACCAGAAGTGCCGAGAACCCCGCGTGCTCTGCGGCATGCACTGTGCGTAGCATGGCGTCACGCAGCAAGGCCGTTCCGATGCCTTTTTGCTGGTGGTGCTGGTCAATCGCCAGACGCCCAAGCACCATGACCGGCAACGGGTCCGGGCGATTGCGTTGCAGGGTTTTCGGGGCCGCCTCCCGCCCGATGGCGCCCGCCGCCAGGCAGTAGTAGCCCACGACGATGGGGCCCTCTGCAATCACGAAGGTTCGTGAGGAGTCACTGTGCTGGTTGGCCAAGGCGCGGCGGCGCAGCCACTCATCCAGACTGAGCTCACCGCTGGTGAAGGTGTCGAGTTGGTGGTGTGCGCCCAAGGGCGCCGGTGCCGAGAGCATCAGCCTTGACCCCATGGGGTCGGGGCCTTGAGGGTGCGGCGCAGGCGCTCACCCGGTTCAGGAGCCTGTTCCAGCATGGCTTGGAAGGCTGCAAAACGGTTCGTGTTCAGCACGAAATAGGTCTGGTCCAGCAAGACGTCTTCAGCTTGGCGGCACGCCGCTTCGAGCATGAAGTCCGAGCGGCTGCGCCCCAGCCGTTCGGCGGCTTGGTCGATCAGGTCGCGTTGACGCGCTTTGGCACGGATGCTCAGGGTGACGGCTTCGGTGCTGAGAGTCATGGTGGCCTCCTATGGACACGAGGTGTACTACATAAATAGTGCATTTATGTATGTCATTTGTCAATACAAATCCAAGGATCACCGACGTCTACAAGAACCGATGGCGGTGTTTGTCGACGCGGGTGATGTTTCCGATTGAGCGATCCGCGCACACTTGTGAGCGCACCGCGCGTGGACCGGCCCCTAAGCTGACGTCCATCCGATCCACCTCTTCAAGGAGATTCGCATGACGCACCCGATGTCCCACTTTCCCCTGCGCCGTACGCTGCTGGCGGCCGCCACCGCCCTCGGCCTGCTGGCCGGCGCCGGCTTCACGCCTTACACGGTCCCGTCCGCTCACGCGGCCCCGCCCGAGGCCGTCAAGACCCAGGTCCCCGGCTACTACCGCCAGGCGCTGGGCGACTTCACCGTCACCGCGCTGTACGACGGCTACATCGATCTCGCGCCCAAGCTGCTGCACGGCCTGCGCGACACCCAGATCCAGTCGCTGCTGGCGCGCATGTTCATCGCCCACGAGAAGGGCGTGCAGACGGCGGTCAACGCCTACCTGATCCACACTGGCGAGCATCTGGTGCTGGTCGACACTGGCGCGGCTTCGTGCTTTGGACCGACGCTGGGCCAGGTGCAGGCCAATCTGAAGGCGGCGGGCTACCGGCTGGAGGACGTCGACACCGTGCTGCTGACCCACCTGCACGGCGACCACCTGTGCGGCGTGCTCGACGCCCAAGGCCAGACGGCCTTCCCGAACGCCACGGTCTGGGCGGCGCAGAAGGACGCCGACTTCTGGCTGAGCCAGGCCGTGGCCGATGCCGCGCCCGAGGGCATGAAGGGCTTCTTCAAGATGTCGCGCGACGCAGCGGCGCCGTACCAGGCGGCCGGTCGCTTCAAGACCTTCCAGTCGGGCGAAACGCTGCTGCCCGGTCTGAGCGTGGTGCCGACCAACGGCCACACACCGGGCCACACGTCCTTCCTCTTCGAGTCCAAGGGCCAGAAGCTGCTGGTGTGGGGCGACATCGTGCACTCGCACTCGGTGCAGTTCGCGCACCCCGAGGTGTCGCTGGAGTTCGACGTGGACCAGAAGCAGGCCATTGCCACGCGCAAGGCGCTGTTCCAGAAGGCGGCTGCGGCCGGCTGGTGGATCGGCGGGGCGCACTTGCCGTTCCCGGGCCTGGGCCACATCCGCAAGGATCCCAAGGGCTATGCCTGGGTGCCGGTGGAGTACGGGCCGATCCGCGCCGATCGTTGACGCTTGGGTGGCGGGACGGCCTCCAAAGCGCCGGTGGATGCGCGGCGCCTTCAGGCGAGCGCGTCCAGTGGTGCAGGGATGGTGTCTCCGCCCAGGTGACGCGCCAGACGGCGGCCGATCTCGGCTTGCAGGAGCTGCTCAAAGGCCGCTGCGTCGCTGGGGCGATGGAAGTGGAAGCCCTGGAGCTCGTCACAGCCCCGATCGGACAGGAAGCGGGCCTGTTCCGCCGTCTCGACGCCCTCGGCGATGGTGCGCAGTCCCAGGTGGGTGGCCAGGTCGATGATGGTGGCCACGATGGCTTCGTCCTGGGCGTGGCGGTTCAGGCCGCGCACGAAGGACCGGTCGATCTTGAGCTTGTCCACTGCATAGCGCTTGAGGTAGACCAGCGAGGAATACCCCGTGCCGAAGTCGTCGATGGACAGCTGGACCCCCAGGTGCTTCAAGGCCGCGATGGTCTGGATCGTCTGCTCGGAGTTTTCCATGGCCACGCTTTCGGTGAGCTCGAGCTCCAGCAGGTCAGGGGCCAGGTCGTGTTCGCGCAGGGTCCGGGCCACGGTGTCGAGCAGCCCGGGGTGGCGGAACTGGGCTGCGGACAGGTTGATCGCCACAGGCACCGCCGGCAGACCGGCGCGCTGCCAGGCCGCGTTCTGCTGGACGGCTTCGCGCAGCACCCACAGCCCGATTTCCTGGATGAGGCCGGTTTCCTCGGCCACCGGGATGAACACGCCGGGCGACACCAATCCCCGTTCCGGGTGCTGCCAGCGCACCAGCGCTTCGGCCCCCACCACCCGGTGGGTCGCGGCGTCCATCTGGGCCTGGTAGTGCAGGCGGAGTTCGCCGCGTGCCGCCGCGCCCCGCAGGTCGCCCGCGATGCGCAGGGTTTCCTGCACCCGCTGCTGGAGTTCACGGGAGGCCACACGCACCGTGTTGCGGCCTTCCCGCTTGGCCAGGTGCAGGGCCGTTTCGGCGGCACGGCTGAGCTGGACCAGGTCCTGGCCGTTGTCCGGGTACAGCGCCACGCCGATGCTGGCCGAGAGCTGCTGCACCGGCAGGCCGCCGTCGAGCCGCAAGGGTTCGGCCACGGCCTCCATCAGGCGCAAGGTCACCTGGGCCACATCCTGAACCGAGGTGTTCGGCAGCAGCAGGACAAAGTCGTCTCCGCCCAGGCGCGTGAGCGTGTCGTCTGGCCGCAGGCAGTCTGCCAGACGGCCCGCGAGCACGCGCAGCACCTGGTCTCCGACCTCGTGGCCCAGGGACTCGTTGATGCCACCGAAGTGGTCGACGTTCAGGTGCATCACCGCCACAGGCTGGTGCTGGCGCTGGGCGGCGGCCAATGCCACCCGTGCACGGTCGGCCAGCAGCGTGCGGTTGGGCAGGTCGGTGAGGCTGTCGTGGTTGGCCAGGCGGCGGATGCGTTCTTCGGCCTGCTTGCGCCCCGAAATTTCCGTGAACACGCCCAGGTACTGCACCACCTGCCGGTGTTCGTCCCGGATGGCGCTGATGGTGAGCCACTCCGGGAAAATCACACCGTCCTTGCGGCGGTTCCAGACCTCGCCCTCCCAGCGACCCTCTTCGGCGATCTGGCGCCACATCTCGGTGTAGAACGCCCGGTCCTGATGGCCCGATTTGAGCACGGCCGGTGTCCGGCCGATGACCTCGTCGGCCGAGTAGCCGGTGATGCGCGAGAAGGCCCGGTTCACCGACAGGAAGCGCGCTTGCGCGTCGGTGACGAAGATGCCTTCGGCCGCCGATTCCAGCACGTGTTCGATGACGCGCATGCGCTCCTGATGCTGGCGGCGCTCCGTCACGTCCAGCCAGGCGCCGGTGATCAGCGCGGGTTCTCCCGCCTCGTTGCGGATCAGCTGCAGGGTGTCGGCCATCCAGCGGTACTGGCCGTCGGCGTGCAGGATGCGGTACTCGTGATGGAGCCATCCCCGGGTGAAGAGTTGGCGCTGCAACTCCAGCACTCGCTCCCGGTCTTCGGGGTGCAGGTGGCTGCGCCAGAAGTGCGATTCGCCCAGCCAGCAAGCGGTCGAGAAACCGGTCAGCTGCTCGATGTTGGCGCTGACGAAGTCGGTGTTCCAGGTGTGGGGATGATGCGGATCGGGCGTCAGGGTGTAGATGGCGGCGGGCGTCACCTCCAGCAGACGGGCCAGTCGGTCGCGCTGGTGCGCCAGCTCCCGCTGCAGGCCCTGGTGGCGCTTTTCGGCCGATCGGGTCAGGGCGTAGATCAGCACCGCGTTGAGGGTGATGAAGACCAGCCCCTTGAGCGACTGCAGTTTGGAGAGCTGTTCGGCGTCGCGCACGATCAGTTCGAGGGCATGGTCCGACCCCAGGATCCAGGCGATCCCGAAAGCCGTGAACAGCCATGCGATGCGCCAAGCGCTCATGAAAACGTTCCCATCCAGACGCGGGCGGGCGGTCCACCGGAATCGGTCCGCACTTCACCCTTCCACAGCGGGATGCTAGGCGGTGCGGCGGCGTACCGATTCAGCAATAACCACCGGATCGGTGGCGGTTCTTGGGCGGGACCGTGAAATTCGGACCGGATTCGTCCGAATTGGTGAGTGTGAGGGGCCCGTGGATCAGATCCGGGGCGCTGGCGCGGGCACGGGCCAGGACGCCTGGAAGCCGATGCCCCGCTGGTGCAAGCCGGGGACGATGCAGAGCTCGCCTCCCAGTCGGCGCACGGCCTGCCGGACGATGGACAAACCCAATCCTGCACCCGATGTGGCGCCGGAATCGCGCCCGCGGTGGAACCGGTCGAAGACCCGGGTCTGGTCCTCCGGGGCGATGCCGGGTCCGTCGTCCGCCACGGTCAGGTGAAGGACGCCACCGAAGTTGGCCAGCGTGACCAGAACCTGGCCGTGTTCTCGCCCGTAATCCAAGGCGTTGCGCAGCAGGTTGTCGAGCACGGAATGAAAGGCCACCAGGTCGATCGAGGCGTCCAGTCGATCGGGAGAGTCGAGGGCCACTTCGATGTGGCGCCGGTCGGCCAGGGGCGACGCGGAGATCAGGATCCGTCGGGCTTCGGCCACGACGTCGGTGCACTGCGGCGGACGGGGTGAAGTGCCCTCCAGACGCGCCAGGGTCATGAGCTGATGCACGAGGTGGGAGGCCCGCAGCACGGCGTTTTCGAGGGCTTCCCGCGCCCGCTGGCGACCGGCGTCGTCGGGGGCCTGGGCCAGGGCATGGGCTTGGGCGGTCATCACCGCCAGGGGCGTGCGCAGTTCGTGCGCAGCGTCGTGCACCATGGCGCGCTCGCGGGCAATGCTTTCGCGGGCCCGACTCAGGAGGTGTTCCATGGCCTGTTCCAGGGGTTGAAGCTCGGCGTGGGGCAGTTTCAGGTCAAGCGGGGAGAAGTCGTCGGGGCGGCGCCGGCGGACGAGTTCGACCAGGTCGCGCAGGGGGCGCAATCCCTGCCGCACCGCCAGCCACAGCGGAATGAACACCAGTGGAAAAGAGATCAGCAAAGGTTCCACCAGCTGGCTGGCCAGCCAGCCGGGCACACGGGGGTCGTCCAGGGTGGGGACCAGCAGGGTCACGCGCCAGGCCGCGGACGATTGGCTGGCCGCCCAGTGGCGGTGGCCGCCGAGCTCCCGCAGGTTGGGGTTCCCGTCGTCCAGCGGGGGCAGGTCGAGGGTCCAACCGGCGGAGCGCCACTCCAGTTTCGGACCGGGCAGCCGCTCAAGCTGGAACTGGATGTCGCCCAGACCGGGAGGGGCGTCGCTGTTGTGGCGCATGGCGTTGTACTGCCGTGCGGAGGTCTGCACGATGAGCAGCGCCTCGGCCAGCGGGCGGCGGTCGAGCTCGAGTGCCAGGATCCGGGCGGCCCGCTGCAGGGCGTCCAGATGCATGCGGTCGTCTTTCAGCCGTTGCACGTCTCGGGCGACGAGCACCATCCAGACCAGCGTGAAGGTGGTCAGGGCGACGATGAGCACCCGGCGTGCCAGCGAGGGTTGCAGCCAGCGCTTCACCGTGCCGACGGGCACGCCCAGCCGCATGCGGGCGGCCCACGAGGCTGTGCGGGTCCAGGCCGTTGCGAGGCTCCTCATGGCCGCAGCTGATAGCCCACGCCCCGCACGGTGCGGATGCGCTCGGCGCCGATCTTGCGGCGCAGGTTCGACAGGTGCACTTCCACGGTGGCCGCGTCCAGCGGTTCCCCCAGCGGATCCAGGCGTTGCGCGAGCGTGGACTTGGAGATCACGCGGGTGGGATCGCGGGCCAGTTCGAGCAGCAGGTTGAATTCGCGCCCCGTCAGCTCCAGGGGGGCGTCGCCGATCCAGGCCCGATGGGCCCGCGGATCCAGGCGCAGTTCCCCCAAGGTCCAGACGGGGGCCGGTTGCCGCGCGCTGCGCCGTGTCACGGCCCAGAGCCGGGCCACCAGTTCGGCCATGGCGAAGGGCTTGACGAGGAAGTCGTCCGCACCGGCGTTGAGGCCCTGCAGCCGGTCTTCCAGCGCGACCCGTGCTGTGATCATCAGCACCGGCACGGTCCGGCCGCTGCGACGCCAGGCGTGCAGCAGATCCAGCCCTTCGCCGTCGGGCAGCGTGAGGTCCAGCAGCACGGCATCCAGAACCTCTTCGTGGCCCAGGGCCAGGGCTTCGGCCATGCGGCGGACCCAGGTCGCGGTGAACCCCTCCGCCCGCAGGGCGGCCAGCAGGGCATGACCCAGGTCGATGTCGTCCTCGATGATCAGCAGGTGCATGGCCGGACTGTACGGGGCCGGACCTTGGGCGGACCCAAAGGGCCTCGGGCAGGGGTCATCCCGTGCTGAGGTCGTGGACGACGATGATTTCACAGGCACCCGCGCCTTGGTCCTGCCGGGTCAGCGAGCTGCGCCAGACCCCGCCATCGTCTCCACGCACCTCCACCAGCCAGCCGCGCAGGTTCACCACCTGTCCGGGGCGCAGACGACGCAGGCGCTGCTCGACCGCGGGCGACGCGGGGATGATGTGCATGTTGGCGCTGTGCTCGGCGATTTCCTGCAGCGGAATGGGGGGCACCTGTGTGCGCCAGTGGTAAAAGCGCTGGCCTTGCGAGATGTCGATCGACTCCAGCACGCTGGAGTCCGACATGCGGCCCCAGCCCAGGGCCAGGTCCACCGGGGCGAGGTCGGCCACGGGATCGAAGCGGTAGCCCTCGACCGACAGGATGCGGGCCCGGATCTCGAAGTCCTGCAGCGGTTCGATGGTGTAGCGGCCTTGCCGGTAGGTCCGGGCCTCTGTGGGGCGCTGGACGGGATCCTGGGCGGCGAGCACGCCGGGCGGCCGCGACAGCGGGCGGTGGCGCCACGCGGGCACCCCCTGGAAGACCGCGCCGCACAGCACCAGGGCTGCCAGCAGCACGGCCGCGCCGCGCGAGGGCACGGGAGCGCTCAGCCGCGGGTGGCGAACCAGCGCACCGCAGCCAGGTAGCCCTGGATGCCCAGGCCGGCGATGACGCCTTCGGCGATGCCCGAGATGAAGGAGTGGTGGCGGAATTCCTCGCGCTTGTGCACGTTGCTGATGTGCACCTCCACCACCGGCAGGGCTACGCCGGCCAGGGCGTCGCGCAGGGCCACGCTCGTGTGCGTCAGGCCGCCCGGGTTGATGACGATGCCGGTCGTGCCGTCCAGCCGAGCGGCGTGGATGCGGTCGATCAGCGCGCCTTCGTGATTGCTCTGGAAACAGGCCGTCTCCAGGCCCAGGCGGGCGCCTTCCTCGGCGATCATGCGCTCCACGTCGGCCAGCGTGTCGGCGCCATAGATCTGCGGTTCGCGTGTGCCCAGCAGGTTCAGGTTGGGGCCGTTGAGGATGAGCAGTTTCATGGCGTCAGGCGTCCAGGTTCAAGGATGCGCGAGGGTATCAGTCCTGGGGGGCGGGGGGTGTCAGCGGGGCCTCCGGCCCGTGCACAAGTGCCTGCCAGTGCTGCAGGTCTTCATGGGCCTGCGGTGGGGCGTGCAGCCGCCCTGGGGTGTGGTGAAGGCCGCTGTGAACCTCGATGGTGTCCCCGGTCATCGGATGTGTGAACCGCAGGCTCTGCGCGTGCAGCCAGAGCCGTTGCCGTCCCAGGCGCGGCGCCCACCATCGGTTGAGCGGTCCCTTGCCGTGCGTGGCATCGCCGAGGATGGGATGTGCCACGTGCTTGAGGTGGCGCCGGATCTGGTGGCGGCGGCCCGTCAACGGCTCGGCTTCGACCAGCGCGGCGCGGGTGTGGGCAAAGGCGGGGTCGAAGGCTTCGGGGTGCACCAGACGTTCCAGGCAGCGCAGATGCGTGAGGGCCGGCTGGGCGGGCGCATCGGGCGGAGCGTCATCGGGACGCAGGGCGTGATCCACGGTGCACGACGCCGCAGGCCAGCCCCGCACCAGGGCCAGGTAACGCTTGTGCACCGTGTGGTTCGTGAAAGCCAGGCCCATGCCGCGGGCGGCCTCGGGGTGCAGCGCCAGCAGCAGGACACCGCAGGTGCCCTTGTCCAGGCGGTGCACCGGATGCACGTGTTGCCCGCGCAACTGGCCCCGAAGGGTCTGGACGACAAAGCGGGTCTCGCCTGCATCCAGTCCTGTGCGGTGGACCAGCCAGCCGGCTGGCTTGTGGACGGCGATCAGGTGGTCGTCGCGCCAGAGGATGGGAAGGTCGGCGTGCTTCACAGGGGCAGGATCTCAAGGGTGCCCGTCAGCAGGGGGCGACACAGGATGCGGTAGCCGTCGGCGTCGAACCCGGCGGCGACCTGGGCCAGGCGCTGCGCGAGGGCCGGTGTGTCGACACTGCCCAGGTAGCACCAGTGGCGCACCACATGGATCTGGCGCATCTCGCCGTCGTCTTCGATGAGTCCGATGGCCCCGGGGTGGGGCCAGCAGTTCACGCGCAGGGCGGCCAGGGCGGTGTGCAGCCGTTCGTCGTGGTCCTGGCGAGACTCGTGGCCGGCGCAAACGCCCTGGCAGCGGCGCAACGAGGCGCGGAAGCAGGGCCGCCCGGGGACGGATTTTTCCAGGCCCAAGGCACCCCAGCACAGCCGGTGGGCATCGGCCAGGTCGCGCAGGGCCTCGATGGCCGCATGTCGGCTGCTGTAGAGGCCAAACAGCTCCGGTGTGACGGCGAAATCCAGGTCGTTGGAGTGCACCAGTCGGGGCTCGCCCTGGAGCGGCACGTGCCAGGCACACAGCGTGCGGGTGCGGCGCAGTTTCTGATTCAGCAATGGCTGCTGCTGTTTGATAAGCTGGGCTTCCAGCAGTTGGGCCCCCAGGTCCCCGGCCGTGCGCTGGTGGGTGATGGATCGTGTCTGGCGCAGCAGGCGCGCTTCATCCGGATTGCGCAGGTGGGCCAGCACCCGGCTGCGCAGGTTGACGCTCTTGCCGATGTACAGCGGCAGATCCCCCGGTTCCCCGTGGAAGATGTAGACCCCTGGCGCGGTCGGCAGGGGCTCGACCCATGGGCGCAGGTGTTCGGGGTAGGCCCAGGACTCCGGGGGTGAGAACTCGGGGTGTCGGCGAGGCGAACGCACGTCGGTTCCTGCGCGGCCGTGGCGTGAGAGCGGCAGGCCTCCCGGAGGCCGCGAGCGAAGCGGGGACATGTCAGGCCGGCTGCACCTTGGCCCCGATCCGGGCTTCACGGATCGGCAGGTTCAGGGCCGCCGCGGCCAGGGCCAGGGCCATGTCGGCCCACCACATCCACTGATAGTCGCCCAGATGCACGATGGCGAGCCCTCCCAACCAGGCGCCCAGGAACCCGCCGATCTGGTGCGACAGCAGCGTCAATCCGAACAGCGTGGCCAGGTGACGCACCCCAAAGAGCTTGCCGACGATGGCTGCCGTGGGGGGCACCGTCGACAACCAGGTCAGCCCCAGGCCGACGGCGAAGGCGTAGAACGTCCAGTCCGTCTTGGGTGCGGCCAGGTAGATCAAGACCAGCACCGCCCGGGAGGCGTACATGCCCGCCAGCAGGTACTTGCTGCGCCACAGCGACACGCAGTGGCCCGCCACGATGCTGCCGACGATGTTGGCCAGGCCGATCAGGGCCAGCGACCAACTGGCCACCGAGGCGGGCAGGCCGCACAGATCCACCTCACCGGGCAGGTGGGTGACCAGGAACGCGACGTGAAACCCGCAGGTGAAGAAGCCCGCGTGCAGCAGCAGGTAGCTGGGATCCCGCAGCGCGTGACGCACCGCAGACCAGGCGCCGGGGCCGTCGGGGCGGGTCGCGGACGTTCCGGATGGGGCGTCGTGCGAATGGGCGGCGACTCCTTCCGGGATCGGGCCCGCCACAGACGATGGACGGGTCAGCCGTGCCACCAGGGGCAGGGCCAGCAGCGTCATGGCCGCCAGGGCCCACATGGCGTTCATCCAACCCAGGGCCTGGATCAGCTTCTGGGTCAGCGGTGGAAAGATGAACTGGCCGAACGATCCTCCGGCGTTGATCAGGCCCGAGGCCGAACCGCGGGCCGAGTCAGGCAGCTTTGAGGCCGCTGCGCCCATCAGCACCGAGAAGCTGCTGGTGCCCGATCCCATGGTCGTCAGCAGTCCGAGGGTGAAGACCAGCATCAGCGCCGACCCCGACAGGGGCACCAGCGCGCTGCCCAGGGCCATCACGAGCACCCCCGTGACCAGCACTGGGCGGGGTCCCCAACGATCGGCGGCGGCTCCGGCGAAAGGCTGGACCGCTCCCCAGGCGAACTGCCCCACGGCCATCGCGAAGCTGATGGTCGTGATGCCCAGGCCGGTGGTGGTGTTGATCGGGCCAAGAAACAGCCCCAGAGACTGTCGTGCGCCCATGGTCACGGCCAGGATGCCGGCCGCCACCAGGGTCAGGATCATCACGCCTGGGTCACGCAGGGACTTGAACATGGGAGAGCGCCTCGGAAAGGTCCGTGATCATAGGAGACCTGGGACCCGGCGCGCTCGGGTGGGTCTTGTGGACCCGGCGGGTCAGAAGGTTTCCCAGTCCTCCGCGTCGGCGGTGGCCGGGGCGCGGTTGGTGTCCTTTGGCGCGGACGCGGCGGGCGGGAAGGCCTTGCGGGCCGCTGCGGTCGGCAGCGTGGGGCGTGCCGCGGCAGGGGCTGGGCGAACCGGCGCCGAGGAGATCGCCGTGTGGCCTGGGCTCAGGTCTTCGGCCAGACGGAACTTGCGCACCACTTCGGCCAGCTGTGCGGCCTGATGGCGCAGGCTTTCGGCGGCGGCAGCGCTTTGTTCCACCAGGGCCGCGTTCTGCTGCGTGACCTGGTCGAGCTGGGTCACGGCTTCGCCCACCTGGGTGATGCCCATGGACTGCTCGTGTGACGACGACGAGATCTCGTGGATCATCTGGCTGACGCGCTGCACCTGGGAGACGATCTCCGTCATCGACGTGCCGGCGTTGTTGACCAGCTGGGTGCCGGTCTCCACCTGCTCGACGCTGGCGTTGATCAGGGTCTTGATTTCCTTGGCGGCGTCCGCCGCGCGGCTGGCCAGGTTGCGCACTTCGCTGGCCACCACGGCAAATCCCCGGCCCTGCTCACCGGCGCGGGCCGCTTCCACCGCGGCATTGAGCGCCAGGATGTTGGTCTGGAACGCGATGCCGTCGATCACGCCGATGATGTCGGCGATCTTGCGCGAGGCGGTGGAAATGTCCTGCATGGTGCCGACGACCTGCTGCACGACATCGCCCCCCCGGGCCGCGGCCTGCGACGCCGAGGCGGCCAGATCGTTGGCATGGTTGGCGGTGTCGGCGTTCATCTTGACGGTGCCGGCCAGTTGTTCCATCGAGGCGGCGGTTTCTTCCAGGTTGGAGGCCTGCTCCTCGGTGCGCTGGCTCAGGTCGTTGTTGCCGGTGGCGATCTCGGACGATCCGGTGGCGATGGAGTCGCTGCTCAGTCGCACCTGGCCGACGATCTGGACCAGGCCCTGGTTCATGTCGCGCAGCGCGCCCAGCAGTTGGGCAGTTTCGTCCTTGCCTTGCACCTCGATGTGGGACGTCAGGTCGCCCTCGGCCACGGCACGGGCCACCTCGGTGGCGCGTTGCAACGGGCGGGTGATGGAGCGGGTGATCAGCACGGCGGCGAACAGGCCCAGCGCGACCGTGAACGCCGTGGTCAGGCCGGCCACCAGCTTGGCGCTGTCGTATTCTTCCTGGGCGACTTTCTTTTCCGTGGCGGCCAAGCCGACGTTGTACTCCCACCAGTTCTGGAGGGCTTCGTTGGCGGCGGTGAAGGCCTTCAGGGAGGCTCCCGTCATCAATTGGTTGGCTTCCGCGGTTTTGTTGGGATCGGTGACCGTGCCACGGGAGATGGCGACGATCTGCTGGTCCCAGAGGCCGTAATACGTCTGAAGGGCGGCGCGCAGCGTCTCCAGCGCCTGACGGTCGCGGTCGTCCGACAGCAGTTGTTTCGCGTAGTGATCCAGATCCTTGTCGATCTGGGCGCGGGCTTCGGCGATGCGGCTTTCCTGCGCTGCCATCTCTTCGGTCGTGTTGGAGAGCACGTGACGGAACTCGGCGCGGCGTATTGCGCCGATCGCCAGGGAGATCTCGTGCTGCTTCTCGTACGACGGCACGAGGTTGTCCGCGTAATAGCCGATGTTCTCGGCCAGGCGGTGCATCTGGAAGAGCGAAATGGCGCTCAGGGCGCAGCACAGCGCCAGCAGCAGGCCGAAGCCGACGGCCAGGCGGGAGCCAATCTTCAGGTTCTGGAACATCTTGGGGATCCTGTCGGTCGCATGCCCGTCGCACGTGTCGGCTTTGCCCGGGCACCCGGCAATGCTTCGACCCCTCTGTTTCCGGGGTCCCCTCGTTTATCGGTGGTACCAATGGGGGATGAAGGCCCGAATACCCCGGGTTTTCACCGGCTGAAGCGAAAAACCGTGATGTACCAGCTCCGCCTGCCGGCCGGCGGCGGTGTGGCGGCGGGGTTCAGTGGGCGCCGTGTCGCAACGTCTGGGACGGGGTTTCCCCGAACAGGCGACGGTAGTCGCTGCCGAACTGGCTCAGGTGCCAGAAGCCCCATTGGGCGGCCACGTCCTGCACGCCCAGGCCCTGCTGGGCGGCCCGACGCAGCGCCCGCCGCACGCCGTTGAGTCGCAGCGTGCGCAGCGCTTGAACGGGGCTCAGGCCGAGCACGTCCTCGAAGCAGTACTGCAGGGTGCGGCGGCTGACGTGCAGGTGGTCGCACAGCTCGGGCACGGTGACGGGCTGGTCCGGGTGGTGCAGCAGGTGGGTCCGCGCTTCGGCGACCACCTTCTGCCGCTTGGCCAGGCTGCGGCGCACCCCGGCGTCCACCTCGCGGGTGTCGAGTGCTCCGAGCAGCGGGCACAGCAGCGCATCCTGCAGCCGCTCGGCGGTGAGGGCGGGGTTCCAGTCGGTTTCGGGGGTGTGCAGGAGTCCGTTCAGGGCCTGCAGCCAGCCGCGCCGGGCCGTGGGCGACAGGGTCAGCATTTCCGCCTGGGACAGGCGGGCGACATCGAGTTCGCACCCCTGCTGGCGTGCGGCCTCCAGGAGCCATTCGCGCCGCACGACGACGCCGTAGATGGCGTGCGCCTGGGGCGTCACGAGTTCGAAAGGGGCACCTCCCGGGCGCACCAGCAGGTCCTGCCCCGTGTTGGTTCGGCCGTTGATGCGTGCGGGCGCTTCGGCCGCGGCTTCTGGCAGGCCGAACCAGAAGGAGTCTTCCCAGACGCGACAGGACTGGCGCAGTGCCTGGCTGGTGTACTCGCGGAAGACCTGCATGTGCGGCAGGCGCAGCTCGGTCAGGCGGCCGTCGAAGCGGCCGGCGCTGAGCTGGTCGTAGCACTGGTCCCAGGCCGTGAGGTGGCGGGCGTGCTCGTCGGCATCGGCGGCATGGGAGGTGTGCCGCTGCAGGGTGCGGGCCGGGCGGGCGAGGGCGTCGGACGGGTCCCGTTCGGCTGGCACCCGGGGGTACCAGGATGGGGCGTCGTGCGCATCCGCGGGTCGGGGCGCGCTGGTTTGGGGAGGGTTCATGTTTGCCGATTTCCGATAACGCGGCACAGCCCCGCGTTCCTACATTGCGGTCAGCAACATTCGTTCCCCCGGAACCATGGGCCTCGCAAGCGGGGTTCCGAGGGTTTTTCTCCCCTCTGACCGAGCAGTCTCACATGGCTTCATCCACCTCCACAGGCGGGCATACCCTCAAGCCCGTCCTCTCGACCCTGCAGCTCTGGGGCATCGCCGTGGGCCTCGTCATTTCCGGCGAGTACTTCGGCTGGAGCTTCGGCTGGGCCTCGGCGGGCACGCTGGGCTTTCTCGTCACGGCGCTGTTCGTGGCCGTGATGTACACGACCTTCATCTTCAGCTTCACCGAGCTGACCACCTCGATTCCCCACGCGGGCGGGCCGTTCGCCTATGCCCGGCGCGCCTTCGGGCCCACGGGCGGCTACATCGCCGGGGCGGCCACGCTGATCGAGTTCGTGTTCGCGCCACCGGCCATCGCGCTGGCCATCGGCGCTTACCTGAACGTGCAGTTCCCGGCACTCGACCCGAAGATGGCGGCGGTGGGGGCCTACGTGGTCTTCATGGCGCTCAACATCGTGGGCGTGCACATCGCGGCGACGTTCGAGCTGTTCGTGACGCTGCTGGCGATCTTCGAGCTGCTGGTGTTCATGGGCGTGGTCGCCCCGGGCTTCTCGATGGCCAACCTCGTCAAGGGCGGCTGGTCCGGCCAGGACGATTTCAGCCTGGCAGCGGTTCCGGGCATCTTTGCGGCGATTCCGTTCGCGATCTGGTTCTTCCTGGCCATCGAGGGCGTGGCCATGGCCGCCGAAGAAGCCAAGGACCCGCGCCGTTCCATCCCCCGCGCCTACATCGCCGGCATCCTGACGCTGGTGGCCTTGGCGATGGGCGTGATGGTGTTTGCCGGCGGGGCCGGTGACTGGACGAAGCTGGCCAACATCAACGACCCGCTGCCCCAGGCCATGAAGCTGATCGTGGGCGAGAACAGCGGCTGGCTGCACATGCTGGTGTGGCTGGGCCTGTTCGGGCTGGTGGCCTCGTTCCACGGGATCATCATGGGCTACTCGCGCCAGATCTTCGCGCTGTCCCGCGAGGGTTACCTGCCGGCCTTCTTTGCCAAGGTGCATCCGCGCTTCAAGACCCCGCACCGCGCCATCCTGGCCGGTGGGGCCGTGGGCATCGCCGCCATCTTCAGCGACGAGATCGTCAAGATCGGCGGCATGACGCTGACGGCCAACATCGTCACCATGTCGGTGTTCGGGGCCATCCTGATGTACATCGTGAGCATGCTCAGCCTGTTCCAGCTGCGCCGCAGCGAACCGGGCCTGGAGCGGCCGTTCCGCGTGCCGTTTTTCCCGGTGTTTCCGGCCATCGCCCTGGGTGGCGCGCTGGTGTGCCTGGCCACGATGATCTATTACAACTTCATGATCTTCGGGCTGTTCGTGGGCTTCCTGGCGGTGGGCTACGCGTGGTTCCTGGCCACGGGGCATCACCGGGCGGCGGCCGACGAAGCCACCGCCGCTGCTGCTGCGGCTGCAGTGCCGTCGGCCTCCTGAGGCCTGATGGCGAAGGGGCGCGGTGGTTGCTGCGCCCCTCCGGTTGCCGCGATCTGGCCCTTGGCGCTGGATCTTCTTGAACGCGCACGGGTTTGCTCCCGCGCCAGAATGGGTCGCCGGGCCAGGGCGGAGTGCCGCCGGCCCCTCCCCGGAGACCGACGACATGATGCAGACGTCTGCCGCCTACACCCACACCGTGGGGACTCGCACCCACACCTTCCGAGACCTGCGCGACCTGATGGCGCAGGCCACGCCCGAACGCTCGGGCGACCACCTGGCCGGCGTGGCCGCCGCCAGCGCCCAGGACCGCGTGGCCGCGCAGATGGCCTTGGCCGAACGGCCGCTGCGCACCTTCCTGAACGAGGCGCTGATCCCCTACGAAACGGACGAGGTCACGCGCCTCATCCTCGACACGCACGATGCGGCGGCCTTTGCCCCGGTGTCGCACCTGACGGTGGGCGACTTCCGCAACTGGCTGCTGCGCGACGAGACCGACGCCGCAGCGCTCACGGCGCTGGCGCCGGGCCTGACGCCCGAGATGGTGGCGGCCGTCAGCAAGATCATGCGCCACCAGGACCTGATCCTCGTGGCGCGCAAGTGCCAGGTGACCACGGCCTTTCGCAACACCATCGGGTTGCCGGGGCGGATGTCCACCCGCCTGCAGCCCAACCACCCCACCGACGACGCCCAGGGCATCGCCGCCAGCCTGCTCGACGGCCTGATGTACGGCAGCGGCGACGCCGTGCTGGGCATCAACCCCGCCACCGACAACGTGCCGCAGGTGATTCGCCTGGTGCACCGGCTGGCCGAGGTGATCGAGCGGCTGGAGATTCCCACCCAGTCGTGCGTGCTCACGCACGTGACCAACACGCTGCAGGCCATCGAGCGCGGGGCGCCGGTGGATCTGGTGTTCCAGTCCATCGCCGGCACGGAGGCCACGAACCGCAGCTTTGGGGTTGACTTGGCGCTGCTGGGCGAAGCCCGCGAAGCCGCGCTGTCCTTGAAGCGCGGCACGGTGGGCGACAACGTCATGTACTTCGAGACCGGGCAGGGCAGCGCGCTGTCGGCCGGTGGCCACCACGGCGTCGACCAGCAGACCTGCGAGGCCCGTGCCTACGCCGTGGCCCGGCACTTCAAGCCGCTGCTGGTGAACACGGTGGTCGGTTTCATCGGACCGGAATACCTCTACGACGGCAAGCAGATCATCCGTGCCGGCCTGGAGGACCACTTCTGCGCCAAGCTGCTGGGCCTGCCCATGGGCTGCGACGTCTGCTACACCAACCACGCCGAGGCCGACCAGAACGACATGGACGTGCTGCTGACCCTGCTGGGCACGGCCGGGTGCACCTTCGTGATGGGCATTCCCGGTTCGGACGACATCATGCTGAACTACCAGACCACCTCGTTCCACGACGCCTTGTACGCCCGCCGCGTGCTGGGGCTGCGGCCGGCGCCGGAGTTCGAGGCCTGGCTGGAGCGCATGCAGATCTTCCGGGGCACCCCGGGCGGGTTTGCCCTGTCCGAGGGGCTTCCGTCCGCGATGCGCGCAGCGCTGCCTTCCCCGGGAGGTGCGTGATGTCTGCGCTTGGTGACGAACACGGTGCGCGTGGTGAGGGGGCGCCCACCCTCGCGGCGGAGCCCACGGCTTTGGTCACGCCCAATCCGTGGACCGAATTGCGCCGCCACACCGATGCCCGCATCGCGCTGGGCCGCGCGGGCGTGAGCCAGCCGACCGCACCGCACCTGGCGTTCCAGTACGCCCATGCGCAGGCGCGGGACGCGGTGCACCTGCCGTTGGATGTGTCCGGCGTGAACGAGGCAATCCGGGCACTGGGCCTGGAGGTGCTGCCCCTGCACAGCGCAGCCGCCTCCCGCCACACCTACTTGCAGCGCCCGGACCTGGGCCGCCGCCTGGACGCCGCCTCGGCCCTGCGCCTGGACGCCTGGGCCCGCTTGGCCCCGACCTCTGCCGAAGAGGAGCGGCATTGGGCACCGGCTCCCGATGGACGGCGGTTCGACGTGGTGTTTGTCGTGGCCGATGGGCTGTCGGCGCTGGCCGTGCATCGGCACGCCGCCCCCTTGCTGGCGCAGGTCGTGCCCCCCCTGCGTGAGGCCGGCTGGTGCATCGGGCCGGTCCCCCTGGTCGAGCAGGGCCGCGTGGCGGTGGCCGACGAGGTGGGCGAACGTTTGTGCGCTCGCATGGTCGTGATCCTGATCGGGGAGCGGCCCGGCCTGAGCTCCCCCGACAGCCTGGGGGTGTACCTGACCTGGGCACCGCATGTCGGGTTGACGGACGCGGCACGCAACTGCATTTCCAACGTGCGTCCCGCCGGTCTGGGGCCTGTCGAGGCCGGTGCCCGGCTCTTGTGGCTGCTGCGGCAGGCCCGCACCCGGGAGGTGTCCGGGGTGGCGCTCAAGGATGAGACCGATGTTGGGGGGACGGCGCTGACGGCGTCTTCCCCGGCGGTTGGTCTCCAGAATGGAGCGGGCAGGGCAGGACTGGATTGACAGGTGCGCTGGACTTGCGTCTGATGCAGGTCAAGAACCGCGCTTGCGCGGAACCTGTGTGTCCTGGACACAAGCTGGTGGGAGGGTCGGCACCTGGGTGCCCGACTCACGGCTGCGGAGGTCTGAATGTCTCAGAGTCCTGCCCGTTGCTCCAAGCTTCAGCGACCTCCGCCGCGGTCGGCCCGTGCCTCGCGCACGGCCTCTTGTCCGCCAGGGCGGGGCCGGCCCTGGCGGCTGGCGGGGGGGCTCATCGGCGGGGTTCTGCCCTCGCTGGCCCACGCCGAGTACCGATTCAACTTTCCCGAACCGGTCACCCCCATCGCCCGTGAAACGCTGCGCATGCACAACGAATTCATGGTGATCATCACCGTGCTGTTCGTGGTGGTGTTTGCGGTCATGGTCTATTCCCTGATCCGGCACCGCAAGCGTGAAGGGGTCGAGCCGGCCCGCTTCAGTGGTCCCACCGGGGCGGTCCAGTGGTTCTGGAGCCTGGTGCCGTTTGCCATCCTGATCTTCATCGATTTCGTGCTGATGGGCGTGCCCGCCTTCCACGCCGTGGTCGAGATGGAGGACACCCAGACCAAGGCCGATCTGGTGCTCAAGGTCACCGGCATGCAGTGGAAGTGGCAGTACGAGTACCCCGATTCCGGTATCCAGTTCATTTCCACGTTGGCCACGCCGCGCGAGCAGATCGACAACCGAAACCCCAAGGCCGAGCACTACCTGCTGGAGGTGGACCACCCCGTCGTGCTGCCCGTGGGCAAGAAGGTGCGGGTGCTGCTGACCTCGACCGACGTGATCCACACCTGGTGGGTGCCGCAGTTCGGCGTCAAGCGCGACGCGGTGCCGGGCTTTTTGCGTGAAACCTGGGTGAAGATCGAACGCCCCGGCACTTACCGGGGGCAGTGCGCCGAGCTGTGCGGCAAGGACCACGGTTTCATGCCTGTGGTGGTGCAGGCCGTGACCGAGCCGGAATACGCGCAGTGGGTCCTGGCGCAGAAAGCCAGACAGGCCGCCGTCGCCAGCAGCGGTGACCGGGCCTGGAGCCGCGACGAGCTGATGGCCCGGGGCAAGGAGGTCTACGCCAATGTCTGTGCCGCCTGCCACCAAGCGGGCGGCCAAGGGCTGCCGCCTGCATTTCCGGCCCTGGCCGGCAGCCCACTGGTGAACGGCCCGCTCCTGGCGCCCGACGGCTCCCTGATCAAGGACAGCCACATCGACCGGGTGATGAACGGCAAGTCCGGCACGGCGATGCAGACCTTCAAGTCCACGCTGTCGGACGTGGATCTGGCGGCCGTCATCACGTTTGAGCGCAACAGCTTCGGCAATACCCGGGGCGACATGGTCCAGCCGGCCCAGATCAAGGCGCTGCGCTGAGGCGAAGGAGCACGCGCATGAGCACCCTCCCGATTCCCCCTGCCAACGTGCCTCCTGGTTCGGCCACCATGGGGGGCCTCTCCGCCGGCGTGTCCACCCATGGTGGGGTGCCCGAAGGTGGAGGGCACCACGGCCCGGCCGGCCCCACGGGCCTGCTGCGTTGGCTGACCACCACCAACCACAAGGACATCGGCACGATGTACATGACCTTCTCGCTGGTCATGTTCTTCCTCGGCGGGGCGATGATCCTGCTGGTGCGCGCCGAGCTGTTCCAGCCGGGACTGCAGTTCCTCCAGCCCGAGTTCTACAACCAGCTCGTCGGTGTGCACGCGCTGGTGATGATCTTCGGCGCGCTGATGCCGGCGGCCACGGGTTTTGCCAACTGGATGATCCCGCTGATGATCGGCGCACCCGACATGGCGCTGCCACGCCTGAACAACTGGGGTTTCTGGCTGCTGCCGCCGGCGGCGCTGCTGCTGACGATGCCCTTCGGTCTCGCGCTGTTCGGCATCGGCGACGGCGCCGTGGCCACGGGCTGGACACTGTATGCCCCCCTGTCCATCCAGGGCGGCATCGGGGTGGACTTCGCCATCTTCGCCATCCACATCCTCGGGGTCAGCTCGATCATGGGCGCGATCAACATCATCGTCACGATTCTGAACATGCGCGCGCCGGGCATGACGCTGATGAAGATGCCGCTGTTCGTCTGGGCCTGGCTGGTGACGGCCTTCCTGCTGGTGCTGACGCTGCCCGTGCTGGCTGGCGCGGTGACCATGCTGCTGACCGACCGCCATTTCGGGACCCACTTCTTCAACGCGGCGGGGGGTGGGGATCCCATCCTGTTCCAGCACCTGTTCTGGTTTTTCGGGCATCCGGAGGTCTACATCCTGCTGCTGCCGGTGTGGGGACTGATCCCGGACGTGATGGCCACCTTCAGCCGCAAGCCGGTCTATGGCCACGCGGCACAGGTCTGGTCCTTCATCGCCATCGGGGTGCTGTCGCTGGTGGTGTGGGCTCACCACATCTTCACCTCGGGCTTGCCGGTGCCAGCGCTGCTCTACTTCATGTACAGCACGATGTCGATCTCGCTGCCTCTGGCGGTGCTGTTTTACTGCTGGATCGCCACCATGTGGCGCGGTGCGATGACCTTCGAGACGCCGATGCTGTTCGCGGTGGGCTTCATCGTGCTGTTCGGCATCGCGGGGCTGACGGGGTTGGTGCTGGCCGATGTGGCGGCCGATGCGCAGTACCACCACAGCTATTTCGTGGTGGCGCACTTCCATTTCGCGCTGTTCGCCGGCGGGATCATGGGCGTGATGACCGGCGTGTACTACTGGCTGCCCAAGTGGACCGGCCACATGTACAGCGAGACGCTGGGCCGCTGGCACTTCTGGCTGACGGTGATCAGCTTCAACCTGACCTTCATGCCGCAGTTTTTCCTGGGGCTGGCGGGCATGCCACGGCGAATTCCGGACTACGCGTTGCAGTTCGCCGAGTTCAACGCGCTGTCGTCGGTGGGGGCCTTCATCCTGGGCCTGTCGCAGCTGATTTTTGCCTACAACATCTGGCGTTGCGTGAGGGGTGGGGCCCCGGTGGCCCCGCGGGTCTGGGAGAGTGCTCAGGGGCTGGAATGGGAGCTGTCCTCGCCGCCGCCGCACCACAGCTGGGATGTCCAGCCCACGATTCGATGAGAAGGGACTCGATATGTCCGCCCATCCTCGCCCCCATGCCCGGCACCTGAAGCGGCACGCCCTGTGGCGTCTGTCCGCTGAGCCCGGCGGCCGTGAAGCCGCTCTCGATGCCCTGCGGCGGCGTCGATCGGTGCGGCTGGCCTGGGGGATCGCGCTGACCGTGGTGCTGGTCTATGGCCTCGGTTTCCTGATTCCGCGGTGATTCGAGATGCTCCCGCTGCCTGCGCACCCTGCTGGTCGCCACCGGTCCCTGGTGATCAAGCTGTTGCTGCTGACCGTCGCCAGCCTGGCCTTCGGGCTGGCGCTGGTGCCGTTGTACGACACGCTGTGCCGTGTGGTGGGACTCAACGGCCGCACGGCGAGCGCGTCGGTGTCGGCCGGGCCGGTGGTCTCCACGCAGGTGGATCGCACGCGGCGCCTGACGGTGCAGTTCACCTCCACGGTCATGCCGGGCCTGCCCTGGGAGATCCGCCCGCTCGAACCGGTGCTGGACCTGCATCCCGGTGAGGTCCACACGACCCGTTTTCTGGTGCGCAACACCTCGGACCGTCCGGTGATCGGGCAGGCGGTGCCGAGCGTCACGCCCAGCCAGGCGGCGGCGCATTTCCAGAAGGTCGAGTGTTTCTGCTTCACGCAGCAGACGCTGGCGCCGGGCGAAAGCCGCGAGATGCCACTGGTCTTCGTGGTGCAGCCCGAGGTGGACGCCCGATTGCGCGAGATCACGCTGGCCTACGCCTTTTTTCCGGCGCCGTCCGGGCGTGCGGAGACTTCCCCCACCGGAGATGCACGATGAGCACCCACACCGCCGCCGCGCCCGCTCATCCGGGTTCGGGCCCGATGGTCGCCGGTCATGGAGGGGCCCCAGTGGTTTTGGGCCACACGACCTACTTCGTGCCGAACCCGACGCTGTACCCCGCCGTGCTCTCGGCGGGCATGTTTGCGCTGGCGTTGGGTTTCATCCTGCAGATGAACCACTTTGCGCCCGGGCCCTGGGTGATGGCGGCGGGTGCGGCGGTCATCGTCGGCGTGCTGTTCCGTTGGTTTGGCGCCGTCATCTACGAGAACCAGACGGGCGCCTACGGCGACTGGGAGGACCGGTCCTTCCGACACGGCATGGTCTGGTTCATCGGCTCGGAGGTGATGTTCTTCGTGGCCTTCTTCGGAGCACTGTTCTACACGCGGGTGATTTCGGTGCCGGTGCTGGGCGGCATGGAGCTCGCCCACGGCGTGACGCTGTGGCCGGGGTACACGGGGGGCTGGCCCACGGCGGGTCCCAAGGGCGGTCCGTTCACACCCATGGCCGCGTGGGGGTTGCCGGCGATCAACACCGCGCTGCTGCTCAGCTCCGGCGCCACCCTGACCTGGGCGCACTGGGGGCTGATGAAGGCGCGGCGGGTGCAACTCATCGCCGGGCTGACCGCCACGGTGCTCCTGGGGGCCCTGTTCCTTGCACTGCAGGCGATGGAATACCACCACGCCTACACCGAGCTGGGCCTGACGATGGGCGCCGGGGTATACGGCGCCACCTTCTTCATGCTCACGGGTTTCCACGGCTTTCACGTCACGCTCGGGGTGGTCATGCTGACCGTGATCCTGGGCCGCTCGGTGGCGGGGCATTTCGACGTACAGCGCCACTTTGCCTTCGAGGCCGTGGCTTGGTACTGGCACTTCGTGGACGTGGTGTGGCTGCTGCTGTTCGTGCTCGTCTACTGGCTGTAGTCACAAGACTTGCCCTGGACTTCACCCGCGTTTGACTTGGAGGTCATGCCTTGTCAGTCCCGGCCCTTCAGCCCTGCAGGCCCCCCCAACGCGAAACGGCCAGCAGGCCCACGAACAACAGGATGGACAAGGTGATGCGCACCGTCAGCATCTTCACCACCCGGGTGCCGCCGCCGCGGTCGCGGTAGAGGAAGACCAGCCCCGAGAACAGACTGCCCACGATCAGACCCAGTCCCAGCACCACGATCAGCTTGAACACCATGATCCGCCTCCGTCGTCCGCCACCGGTCGTGACCGCGCCATTGTGCGCGGCGCCTGACGCGGCCTCAAGGCCTGCGGAAGGGGCGGGTGTCCACCGCCTGCCCTTTGCACCGTCCGGGATCGGGACGGTGCTCACCGTGTTGTGCGTGGCGCTGTTCGTCCGCCTGGGCCAGTGGCAACAGGGCAAGGCCGACCACAAGCGCGAGGCGCAGCAGACGCTGGAGCGCCGACACCTGCGCGGCCCGGTGCCGCTGCCGACCGCGCTCATCGCGGAGCCGGACGCCTTCCGCTACGCCCCGGTCACCCTGCGCGGCACGTTCGAACCCCAGCGGCAGTTCCTCGTCGACAACCGGGTGCAGGGCGACGCGGCGGGCTACCACGTGGTCACGCCGCTGCGGCTGGCGGGCTCGGAGATGCGGGTGCTGGTCAACCGCGGATGGATCCCGGCGCCTGCGCTGCACAGCATCGTTCCGCAGGTGGAGACGCCCACCGGCGAGGTGGTGCTCGAAGGCACCGCCGTGCTGCCGGGCCAGCGCTTCTTCACCCTCGGTGCGCCGCCCGACGACCGCACCTGGCAACCCGTGTGGCCGCACCTGGACCTGGAGCGCTTGCGCAAGCTCGCACCTTGGGCGGTGCAGCCGGTGGTGGTCGAACTGGACGCCGGTTCCCCGGCCGGCTTCGTGCGCGATTGGCCCCGCCCGGACGACCGTTGGGAGCGTCATCAGTCCTACGCCTTGCAGTGGTTCGGTTTTGCGGCCTCGGCGGTGGCGATCTGGGCCTTCGTGTCCTGGAAGAGGGCCCGGCCATGAAGCCTGCTCACCGCACCCTGTGGGCCATCGTGCTGATGTGCCTGCTGCCCGTGGCGGTCCCGGTGGGCCTGCACGCGGCCGGCTGGCGCCCGTCCGGCCACGCCGAGGGCGAGGTGCTGCAGCCCGTGCGCGCACTGCCCACCCGTTTTGCCGATGCCGAGGGGCATTGGCGGCTGGTGGTGGCCGGCTCCGGGCCCTGCGACGCCGAGTGCACCCGCCTGCTGGACGTGGCGCGGCGCATCCACGTGGCGCTCTACAAGCAGATGCCGCAGGTGCGGCGGATGTGGATCGGCGACGAGGTGCGTGCCGTGGATGCGGACCGGGTCCGGCTGCTTCAGGCGCAACCGGACCTGAGGGTGGACGCGCTGGACGGGCAGGACCGGCGAGCCCTCGACCTCGACCAGCCGGGCCATCGCCTCTACCTCGTCGATCCGCAGGGGCGGGTCGTGATGCGCTACGGCCCGCAGCGCGACGAGGCCTTGTTTCAGTCCGCCAGGAAGGACCTGACGCGCCTGCTGCGCTACAGCTGAATCCACCGGGAGAGCCGCCATGACCCGAGTCCAAGCCGCTGCCGCCATCGCCCGCCATCCGCTGGGGCTCAAGGCCCAGGCCTTTGTCCAGCAGTGCAAGCCGCGGGTCAACACGCTGATCGTGTTCACGGCGCTGATCGGCATGCTGCTGGCCCCCGGGCCGACCCCGGTGGGGCGCGTGATCGTGGCCTGCCTGGGCATCGCCATGGTGTCCTGCGCGGCAGCGGCGCTGAACTGCCTGTTCGAGCGCACGGTGGACGCCCGCATGGCCCGCACGCGGGCGCGGGCCCTGCCGCGCGGTCTCATCGCCCCGGTCGAGACGCTCACGCTGGCGTGCCTCCTGGGCGGTGCCGGACTGGCCGTGCTGAGCACCGTCAACGCGCTCACCCTGTGGCTGACGCTGGCCACCTTCCTGGGTTACGCGGTGGTCTACACCCTGTGGCTCAAGCCGACCACGCCGATGAACATCGTGATCGGAGGCGCCTCGGGCGCGATGCCTCCGCTGCTGGGCTGGGTGGCGATGACGGGGCAGGTGGAGGCGATGCCGCTGGCGCTGTTCCTCATCATCTTCCTGTGGACGCCGCCGCACTTCTGGTCGCTGGCCTGCTACCGCCGCGAGGACTACGCCAAGGCCGGCCTGCCCATGCTGCCGGTCACGCACGGCGTGCCGCTGACGACCTTTCACATCCTACTCTACACCGTGCTGCTGGTGGCCGTGAGCTACCTGCCGTGGACATTGGGGGAAAGCGGCGGGGTCTATGCCGCCGCCGTGAGTGTGCTGAACCTGCACTACCTGGCGGTGGCCTGGAACCTGTGGCGCCACTACTCGGACGACCGCTCACGCCGTGCTTTCCGCTGGTCGCTGGTCTACCTGACCGGGCTGTTTGCAGCGTTGTTCATTGACCGGCTGTTCTGACCTGCTCACCCACCCAGCCGCCTCCATCCTTGCCTCCATTCGCACGCACGACATGAACCGCCGTGACGCTTGGCTGGTCGGTCTTGCGGCAGTGCTCGCCTGGGTCGTGATCACGCTGGGGGCGTATGTACGCCTGTCGGACGCGGGGCTGGGCTGTCCGGACTGGCCGGGGTGTTACGGCCACCTCACGGTGCCGGATAGCGCGGCCGACCATGCCCGAGCGGCGCAGGCTTTTCCCAGCCGTCCGGTCGAGACCCACAAGGCGTGGAAGGAAATGGTCCACCGCTATGCGGCGGGCACGCTGGGTCTGCTGGTGCTGGCCATTGCCGTGAGGTCCTGGCGGCGAGAGACCCGCCGGCGGACCTCTCCGTGGGTGCCGAGCCTGCTGCTGGGAGTCATCGTCTTCCAGGCGCTGCTGGGCATGTGGACGGTGACCCTGCTGCTCAAGCCCGTGATCGTCACCGCACACCTGCTGGGCGGCATGACCACGCTGGGGCTGCTGGTGGGGCTGTGGAGCGGATCGTCGTGTTCTTCGGGCTGCCGACGGGGGCTGTGGCTTTCCCGGCTGGCGCTGGGGGCCGTGGCCGTGCAGATCGCCCTGGGCGGATGGGTCAGCAGCAACTACGCGGCGCTGGCCTGCACCGAGTTCCCCACCTGCCGCGCCGGGGCGTGGGTGCCCGAGACCGACTGGGGGCACGCCTTCCACCTGGTGCGGGAATTGGGTCAAACGGCCGACGGCCAGGCCTTGCCGGTGGCGGCCCTCACGGCGATTCATCTGGTGCATCGCGCGGGCGCGCTGATGGTGACGCTGTTGGTGACGCTGCTGGCGGTGCGGTTGCGGCGGCAGCCCGAAACGCGGGCGGTGGGCGCGTTCCTGGGAGGCGTTCTGAGCCTGCAGGTTGGGCTGGGTGTCGCCAATGTGTGGGGCGGCCTGCCGCTGCCGGTGGCCGTGGCCCACAACGCCGGGGCAGCGTTGTTGATGGCCACGCTGGTTTTCCTCAACACCCGCCTCGCCGCCGCTGGGCGGCTTGCGGTTCAGTCTTCTGCTCCACCGCCATCCCGAGCCGACTCATCGCCCGCTCCGCTGTAGTGGCTTCGCAAGGGTGACAACATCACCCCATCCAGGCCGGTCCTCGGCCGTGAGGGCGCCACATGCGGCTCCACAGCTTTTTCAACAGCTCAACCTCTTTCCGGGTGCGCATCGCCCTGGCCTTGAAGTCGATTCCGTACGAGGTCGTGCCCGTCGACCTGCGTGCGCGCCAGCACCGGACCCCTGAGCAATTGACCCTCAATCCCTCGGCCGGCGTGCCGGTGCTGACCGACGGCGATCTGGTGCTGAGCCAGTCGCTGGCCATCATCGAGTACCTGGACGCACGCCACCCGCAGCCGCGCCTGCTGCCCGAGGATCCGGTCGAACGTGCCCGGGTCATGGAGTTCTCGCTCGCCGTGGCCAGCGACATTCATCCCGTCAACAATCTGCGGGTGTTGACCTATTTGCGGTATGTGCTCGGGGTCACCGAGGCTCAGAAACAGGCCTGGTACCACTACTGGACGGCCGAAGGCCTGCTGGCGCTGGAAAGGCTGCTCCAGCGCCACGGCGGAACGCCTTACTGCTTCGGCGCGGCGCCCACGCTGGCCGACTGCTGCCTGGTCCCGCAGGTGTTCAACGCCCTGCGCATGGGCTGCGACGTCGACAGCTTCCCGCGCGTGATGGCCATCCATGGCCACTGCATGGCGCAGCCGGCCTTCCAGGCGGCCGCACCGTCGAGCCAGCCGGACTACGTGGCGCCGGAGCCACCCACCCGCTGAGGAGGATGACATGCCCGATCCGCTGGACAACCCGATGGGACTGGAGGGTTTTGAATTCGTCGAGTTCGCGTCGCCGGTGCCGGGTCCGCTCGAATCGCTGTTCACCGCGATGGGCTTCGAGTGCGTGGCCCACCACCGCTCCAAGAACGTGCAGCTGTGGCGCCAGGGCGGCATCAACTTTGTCGTCAACCACGAGCCGCACAGTCTGGCGGCCTATTTTGCGGCGGAGCACGGGCCCTCGGCGTGCGGCATGGCCTTTCGGGTGCGCGACTCGCACCGAGCCTACGCCCGGGCGCTGGCGCTGGGCGCGCAGCCGGTCGACATCCCGCCCGGCCCGATGGAGCTGCACCTGCCGGCGATCCGGGGCATCGGCGGCGCGCCGCTGTACCTGATCGACCGCTACGAGCCCGGCCGTTCGATCTACGACATCGACTTCGAATGGGTCGGGGGCCGCGAGCGCCACCCCACCGGCCACGGCCTGAAGGCGATCGATCACCTCACGCACAACGTCTACCGTGGCCGCATGGCGTACTGGGCCGCTTACTACGAGAAGCTGTTCAACTTCCGCGAGATCCGCTTCTTCGACATCCAGGGCGCCTACACCGGCCTGACCAGCAAGGCCATGACCGCCCCCGACGGCCTGATCCGCATCCCCCTCAACGAAGAGTCGAAGAAGGGTTCGGGCCAGATCGAGGAGTTCCTGATGCAGTTCAACGGCGAGGGCATCCAGCACGTCGCGCTGCGGACCGAAGACCTGTGCGCCACCGTCGACGGCCTGCAGATGGCGGGTGTCCCCCTGCTGACCGCGCCCAACGACCTCTACTACGAGGGCCTGGAGACGCGCCTGCCCGGCCATGGCCTGTCCGTGGGCGAGTTGCAGGCGCGCGGCATCCTGGTCGACGGCTCGACCGCGGGTGGACAGCCCCGGTTGCTGCTGCAGATCTTCAGCGGGCCGGTGCTCGGGCCCGTGTTCTTCGAATTCATCCAGCGCCAGGGCGACGACGGTTTTGGCGAGGGCAATTTCAAGGCGCTGTTCGAATCGATCGAGCGCGACCAGATCCGCCGCGGCGTGCTGGGCACGGCCACCGCCTGACGGACCGAACCGGCGCGGACGAGCCGCGCCCAGGAGCCGACGATGAAGATCGACCGCATCCACCACGTGGCCTACCGCTGCCGGGACGCCCGGGAAACCGTCGAGTGGTACCGCACGATGCTGAACATGGACTTCGTGCTCGCCATCGCCGAGGACCGCGTGCCGTCGACGAAGGCGCCCGATCCCTACATGCACGTCTTCCTCGACGCCGGCCAGGGCAACGTGCTGGCCTTCTTCGAGCTGCCCACGCAGCCGCCCATGGGCCGCGACATGAACACCCCGGCCTGGGTGCAGCACATCGCGTTCAAGGTGAAGGACCGCGCCGAACTGCTGGCCTTCAAGGCCCACCTGGAGGCCCACGGCGTGGACGTGCTGGGCGTGACCGACCACGGGATCTTCCACTCGATCTACTTCTTCGATCCCAACGGGCACCGGCTGGAGCTGGCCTGCCCGGACCCCGACGAGGCGGCGCTGCTCGAGCGGCTGGACGCGGTCAAGTGGGAGATGCTGGAAGAGTGGTCGAGGACCAAGCGGGCCCCGCGGCATGCGGCCTTCCTGCACGACTCGGAGTTCGCCTCGTGAACACCGCCGCCCTGGACGAGACGCACGACCCCGCGTTGCGGAGCTGGGTCGAGTCGGCCAACGACCCGGCCGGCGACTTTCCGATCCAGAACCTGCCGTTCGGGCGGTTTCGCTGTGCCGACGGGGAGCCTTGGCGCATCGGTGTGGCCATCGGCGATCAGGTGCTCGACCTGCACGCCACCGGCCTGGTCCACCACGCCGACATGAACCGGCTGATGGCGGCCGGTCCGCAGGCGCGCCGCGAGTTGCGTGCGGCACTGTCGCGCGGGCTGAGCTGCGGCAGCACGCTGCGGGCCCGCTGGCGCGATGCGCTGGTGGCGCAGTCGCAGGTGCAGCTCGGTGTGCCCTGCGAGATCGGCGACTACACCGACTTCTACGCGGGCCTGCACCACGCCACCACCGTCGGCCGGCTGTTCCGCCCCGACCAGCCGCTGATGCCCAACTACAAGTGGGTGCCGGTGGGCTACCACGGCCGGGCCTCGTCGATCGTGGCCAGCGGCACGGACGTGCACCGTCCACGGGGCCAGGTCAAGGCCGCGCAGGCCGACGCCCCTGTGCTGCAACCCAGCGGGCGGCTGGACTACGAACTGGAGGTGGCCGTCTACATCGGCGCCGGCAATGCCCTGGGTGAGCCGATACCCGTGGGCACGGCCGAAGACCACGTCTTCGGCCTGGGCCTGCTCAACGACTGGAGCGCGCGCGACATCCAGGCCTGGGAATACCAGCCGCTCGGCCCCTTCCTGGCCAAGAACTTCGCCACCAGCGTGTCGCCCTGGATCGTCACGCTGGAGGCCCTGGCGCCGTTTCGCGTGCCCTTCGAGCGGCCCGAGGGTGACCCGGCGCCCTTGCCCCACCTCGACACCCCCGCCCTGCACACGCGCGGCCTGTTCGACCTGACGCTCGAAGTCAGCCTGCAGACGGCGGCCATGCGTGTGGCCGGCCAGCCGCCCCAGCGCCTGACGCGTTCGAACTTCCGGGACGCCTACTGGGCCGTGGCGCAGCTCGTGGCCCACCACACCGTGGGGGGATGCAACCTGCGCGCGGGCGACCTGCTGGGCAGCGGCACGATGTCCGGCCCCGGGGCCGACCAGGGCGGCTCGCTGCTGGAGCTGTCGCAGGGCGGGCTGCAGCCGATCACGCTGGACCACGGCGAGACGCGCACCTTCCTGCACGACGGGGACCGGGTGGTGCTGCAGGCCCATGCCGAGCGTCCGGGGGCACACCGGATCGGCTTCGGCGAGTGTGTTGGCACGGTGTGCCCCGCCAGGAGCGAGACATGAACCACAAGCTCAGTCCCGAGACTGCAGCGGCGTTGCGCGCCACGTTGTCGAGCTGGACCTACGACCCGCAACGCGACGCGATCGCGCGCAGCTTCCGCTTTCCCGGTTTTGCGGAGGCCTTCGGCTTCATGACGCGGATGGCGCTGCGGTCCGAAAAGCTGAATCACCATCCCGAGTGGTTCAACGTCTACAACCGGGTGGACGTCGTGCTGACCACGCATGACGCGGGTGGCCTGACGATGCGCGACATCGAATGGGCCCGTGCGGCGGACGAGGCCTACGCCGGAGTCACCCGCTGAACAAGGCGGTCGGACGGGCCGGCACGATTCGGAGCGGAGGGTGGACCAGGAGGTTGCAATGACAGCAGCACCCACGGAGACACGGCCCTGCGGCGACTGGACCCTCGATCAGGGATGGGAACACTACACCCCGGTCGAGCATGCCGTCTGGCAAACGCTCTATGAGCGGCAGACCCGGCAGTTGCCCGGGCGTGCCTGCGAAGCCTTCCTCTCCGGCCTGAAGGCCCTCCACCTGAGCCCCAACGGCATTCCGGACTTCCGTCGTCTCAGCGAGTTCTTGATGAAGGCCACGGGCTGGCAGATCGTGGCCGTGCCGGGCCTGGTGCCCGACGAGGTGTTCTTCGAGCACCTGGCAAACCGGCGCTTTCCAGCTGGCAACTTCATCCGCCGGCCCGACAGCCTCGACTACATCGAGGCCCCCGATGTTTTTCACGATGTCTTTGGCCACGCACCCATGCTGATGCATCCCGTCATTGCCGATTACATGCAGGCTTACGGAGAAGGTGGGTTGCGCGCGCAGCGCCTGGGGCGGCTCGAACAGCTTGCGCGGGTGTACTGGTACACGGTGGAGTTTGGCCTGCTGCTGGAGCGGGGCCGATTGCGTCTCTACGGTGCTGGCATCGCCTCGTCACACGCCGAAAGCGAGTTCGCCATCGACAGCCGAGTACCGCACCGGGTGCGCTTCAACCTCGAACGCGTCATGCGCACCCACTACCGCATCGACGACTTCCAGGAGATCTACTTCGTGATCCACGACCTGGACGAGCTGCTGGAGCTGGCCCGCATCGACTTCGCGCCGATCTACGAGCGGGTGGCCCGTCTGCGTCCCTTGGCACCGGGGGAATTGCTGTCCAGTGACGAGGGGCTTCACTTGGGCGCCGGCATCCGCTGCAACGCCGTTCAGCGACACGTGGCCTGAGCGAGGGGCAGGGGCGTTGAGGCGGTGGAACCGGCAGTGGGCACCGGCACCGGCAAGTCAGTGCCTGTGCGACGGCTTTTCGCCCACGGGCAATCCGGCGTCTTTCCAGGCCCGGAATCCACCTTCCACGTGGCACACCGGCTCCAGTCCCATGTCCTGGAGCGCCGCCGTGGCCAAGCTGGAGCGCCAGGCCGACTGGCAGTACAGGACAAACTCCTTGCCCGATCCGAACACGTCTTTGTAGTAGGGGCTGGCCGGATCGACCCAGAACTCCAGCATGCCGCGTGGTGCGTGCACGGCGCCGGGAATCATGCCTTCGCGCTCCAGCTCGCGCACGTCGCGGATGTCGACGAAGACCACGTTCGGGTCCCCGAACTTGGCCCGGGCCTCGTCCAGTGACAGCGTGCGGATGCGGGCGCGGGCTTCGTCGATGAGTTGCTGGTGACCTTTGGTGATCGGCATGGGGCGTCTCCGGGTGTTCGAGAGGATCAACGGGGATGACGGCAGTATGGAGGGGGCCTCCGGCCCTGTCGATCCGGGAGGTCACGGGCCCAGACACTGGACTCCGTGCGTTCGGAAATCAGCCGTTCGCGCCCGACGCTTCCGCCCACACCTGCCGCAGGGCTTGTTCAAACACCTCGGGGGCCTGTCCTCCGCTGATCACGTAGCGCTCGTTGAGGATCACGGCCGGAACGCTGCGGATGCCGGCCTGAGCCCAGCGGCGCAGGGCCGTGCGGACGTCCTCGGCATGGATCTGGTGTTCCAGGACCTCACGGGCCTGCGAACCGTCCAGTCCCGCGGATTGCGCCGCGCGCACCAGCACCTCGGGATCGCTGACGTTGTTTCCGCGGCCGTGATAGCTCTCCAGCAAGGCGCGCTGGAGTTCGAGCGCTCGTCCTTCCAGCGCCGCCCAGTGCAGCAGACGGTGCGCGTCGAAGGTGTTCCAGATGCGTGTGCGCGGGCCGAAGTGAAAACCGAGCGCGGCCCCCCGGTCGTCGATGGCCTGGCGGTTCTGGGCCAGTTGTTCGGCCGAGATGCCGTACTTGTGCGTGAGGTGCTCGACGATGTCTTCCCCTTCCGGCCCCATGTGCGGGTTCAGCTCGAAGGGCTGGAAGTGCAACGCCACCGGCACGTCGTCACCCAGTCGACGCAGGGCTTCCTGCAGGGAGGCCAGGCCGATGGCGCACCAGGGACAGACGACGTCGGACACAAAATCAATGCGCATGGGGGGCTTTCTGGGAGAGGGCGGATTCTGGCCGACGATTGTGCGAGGGGGGACTCCGCCTTGCATGCGAGGTGTTTTTCCGGGGGCTGTCGGGCGGTGTCCGGCATGTCGGGCGAGGGGAGGGTACGCTTGCGCCATGATCCGGAGATTTGCGTGAACTTTGCCTCTGACAACGTCTATGGCGTCCACCCTCGCATCCTCGAGGCCATGGTGGCGGCCAACCAGCGTCTCACCGACGTGCCTTATGGCCACGACGAGGGCATGAAGGCCGCCGAGCTGGCCTTGTCCCGCGTGTTCGAGCAGGACGTCCGGGCGTTTCTGGTGCTCAACGGCACGATGGCCAACAGCCTGGCGCTGTCGGCGGTGACCCCGCCCTGGGGGGGTGTCTTCTGTCATGAAGGGGCCCACATCCAGACCGACGAATGCAATGCCCCGGAGCTGACCACCGGAGGGGCCAAGCTGCTGCCCCTGCGAGGCGAGGGACACAAGATCACCCCGGCGGCCCTCGAGCAACGTCTGAGTCACTTCGTGCATGGCGAGCACGGCGCCCGGCCAGCCGCGGTCTCGATCACGCAGGCCACGGAGTTGGGCACGGTCTACACCCTGGACGAGATCGGTGCGATCGGCGCGATGGCCCGCGCGCGGGGGCTGAAGCTGCACATGGATGGCGCCCGGTTCGCCAATGCGCTGGTGTCGCTGGGGTGTTCGCCTGCGGAGATGACCTGGAAGGCCGGGGTCGACGTGCTGTCCTTCGGGGGCACCAAGAACGGCGCGATGATCCTGGAGGCGGTGGTCTTTTTCGACACCTCCCTGGCAGAGGCGTTTCTGTACCGGCGCAAACGTGCGGGGCAGCTGCTGTCCAAGGGGCGCTACCTGTCGGCGCAACTGCTCGCGTATTTGCAGGATGACCTGTGGCTGTATACCGCGCGGCATGCCAACGCCCTGGCCCAAGCCCTCGGGGCGGGTCTGGCGGCGGTGCCTGGGGTGCGGCTGGCGCAGTCGGTGCAGGCCAACGAGGTGTTCGCGGTGATGCCGCGGCGCCTGTTCGATGGTCTGCAGGCAGGCGGTGCCGTGTTCTACGAGTGGCCGGTGGAGGGGCTTGCGGCGGATGAAACCCACACGCGCTTTGTCACGTCGTGGGCCACCCCTCCGGAGGATGTGGCGCGACTGGTCCGGGCGGCGCAGGCTCTGGCGAGCCCGCTGGTGCCCCGGGCGTGACGGCGGTCATGCCGACACGACCCGATTGCGCCCGGTCGACTTGGCCTCGTAGAGCGCGTGGTCGGCCCGCTCGACGAGGGTGTCGGAAGATTCGTCGCCGATCAGCTCGGCCACTCCCGCAGAGAGCGTGAACGACACCGAGCCGCCTTTGTGGGGCACCTTCAGGTCTTCGATCGTGGCCCGGACCCGCTCGGCACCCGCGCGTGCGGCGTCCAGTCCGGTGTCGGCCATGACCAGCAGAAATTCCTCGCCGCCCCAGCGCCCGAGGGCATCACAGGCCCGAACCGTCGTGCCCGCCGCGTGCGCGAAGGCCTTCAAGACCTCGTCTCCGCAGGCGTGACCGTACTGGTCGTTGATGGACTTGAAGCGGTCCAGGTCGAACAGCACCACGCTCACCCGTGAGCCGCTGCGCCGGTGGCGGTGCACCTCCCGTTCCAGCAGTTCACCCAGGTGGCCGCGGTTGACCAGTCCGGTGAGGCTGTCCCGGGTGGCGAGGAACTGGATGCGGTCCAGTGCATCCTTGAGCTCACGTTTCTGCGTCTGCAGACGTCGGCGCATCTGAGTCAGGCGCTGGGCCAGAACGGCCACGGCCGGCATCATCAGGGCCAGCATCAGCAGGTGGCCGGTTTCCACCGCGGTGTCGGTGCCGGAGCCGCTGCGCAACACCCGGGCGGCCATGACGCCTCCCATGGCGACCAGGGTGTAGCCGCACACATCCAGTACCCGGCGGATGGGCAGCGCAAACATCCCGAACATCAAGGCCACCATCAGCAGCGGGAAGACCGCGCCGCGCAGTGCGCCCGAGATGTCGTAGGCCAGTGCGCAGGACGTGATGGCAAACGTCATCTGGGGCACGGTCAGGGATGGATCCGCGAAGCGCTCCGACCAGCCGGTGCGCATGGCCAGCAGAAAGCCAGCGCCGCCCAGCGTGGCGATCAAGGTCCACGTCACGGCGTCCTGCAGGATCACCGCTCCCACGGCCACGCCGTAGGCCAGGAACACGCAAGCGCCCAGCGTGAACAGGCATGCGATGGCGGTCTGTTCCGTGCGCAGTCGGCGGCGTGGATCGCTGGAGAGCAGCAGTCGGCTCCACGAGAAGGTGGAGCTGGTGCTCAATGCGGGATCAGACAGCGACGAAGGGTTGGGGCGGGGCATGTCGGGCCGTGGTGAAGCGTGGATCCACGGGTCCCTTCACTGTAGGGAGGGCCGACCACGGGTGATGGGTGAAAGTGGGCGGGTTCTCAGACCACTTCCGGTGTCACGTTCAACCAGCGTTGCCTCAAGGCCTGTTCGCACGCCTCGGCCGCCAGGGGTTTCGAGAACAGGTAGCCCTGCATGAGGTCACAGCCCAGGGCGCGCAGGAAGGCGAGCTGGGCCGGCGTTTCCACGCCTTCGGCGATCACGGACAGACCGAGGCTCTGCGAGAGCTGGATGGTGGCCTTGCAGATGGCCGCGTCGTTGGCGTCGTGTTCGAGGTCCTGCACGAAGGAGCGGTCCAGCTTCAGGCTGCTCAGCGGAAACGCCTTCAGATAGGTCATGGACGAGTAGCCGGTGCCGAAGTCGTCCAGCGCCAGGGCCACGCCCAGGGCCCTCAGGTCCCGCAGCGTGGCGGCGGTGCGGGCGGGGGCCTGCATCGCGGTGGTTTCGGTGATCTCCAGCTCCAGCGCATCGCCTGGCAGTGCGTGCCGGGCCAGCAGGCCGGCGATGCGCTGCACGAAGTCACTGCGGCCGAATTGGAGGGCGGAAACGTTCACCGCCACCCGCAGGGGCTCGGAAAAGATCCGTCGCCATTCGGCGACCTGAGCCAGGGCCTCTTCGAGCACCCAGCGTCCGATGTCCTCGATCTGGCCGGTTTCTTCCGCCACGGGAATGAACGCCAGCGGTGGGACGAGCCCGAGCTCCGGGTGCTGCCAGCGCACCAGGGCTTCCAGCCCGACGATCCGACCGCTGCCGAGTTCGACCTGCGGCTGGTAGTGCAACCTCAGTTGCCCCCGTTCGACGGCGGTGCGCAGGCCGTTCTCGATCGCCATGCGTTGCGCACCGTCCTGCTTCATGTCCGGGGTGAAGAACTGGAAGCTGTTGCGTCCCGCCGACTTGGCGCTGTACATGGCGGTGTCGGCGCACTTCATCAGGGTGTCCACGTCCTGGCCGTCGACGGGAAAGACGCTGATGCCGATGCTCGGGGTGGAGTGGAGCTGGTGGCCGTTGATCTCGTAGGTTTGGCCGAGCGCCGTGACGAGCCGGGTGGCCAAGTGGGTGCTGGCTTGCTGAGCTTCCGGACCTGCGTCCGTCAGGACCACCACGAATTCGTCGCCCCCGACCCGCGCCACGATGTCGTGCTCGGGCACCAGCGAGCGCAGCCTGTGGCCGACCTCGATCAACAGCTGGTCGCCCACGGCGTGGCCGAGCGTGTCGTTGATGGTCTTGAAACGGTCCATGTCGATGAACAGCATGGCCATTTCCGAGCCTTTCCGCCGGGCCTCGGTGGCGGCCTGCCCGAACCGCGCCGCCAGCTTCTCGCGGTTGGGTAGCTGGGTCAGGCCGTCGTGCAGGGCGAGGTGACGGATGCGGGCTTCGGCCTGCTTGAGTTCGGTCAGGTCGATCGAGTTGGTGATGAGGTGGGTGACCGCGTCCGATCCGTCCCGCAGCGCGGTGAACGTGACCCAGGTGGTTCGGTCTTGTCCATTGCGGGTGCGTTCCGTGAGTTCGCAGCGGAACATGCCGTCGGTTTGAAGGCGGTCTCGGATCTGCGCCAGTTGCTCTGGAGGGCATGTGGGCAACAGCAGCGATTGCCCATCCTGTCCGATGAGCTGTTCAGGCGCGAAGCCGAGCCGTTGACACAAGGCCGGGTTGACCTCCAGGATGCGTCCGTCCGCGTCCATCACCGCGATGGCCTCACCACTGTGTTCAAAGGCCCGGGCCAGCAGGTCCACCCGCTGGCGCGACGCCTGGTTTTCCGCCATGGCCCGGAGCAGGAGCCACGTGCCCAGTCCGCAGACCCCAATGACCCCGGCGCAGCCCGCGAGCACCGCACGGCGTTCCGCTTCCCAGCTGGCCATGTAGTCTGCCGTGCCCAACCCGACCAGCACCACCAGGGGCACCTTGGACAAGCGCCGGACGGAGCTGAGGCGGGCGATGCCGTCCCGTGTGACGGAGGGGTGGAAGGTGGATGTGCTCAAGCCGGTCTGCACGAACGCGCGCAGCTCGGGAGATCCCCCCTGTCGTCCGATCTCCTCTCGCAGGTCGGCGGGAAACGACGGGTATCGGCCGATCAGGCTCAGGTCCGTGTGCCGCAGGATCACGACGCCTTGCGATCCCAGGTCCACCCCCACCAGGTGGTTGGAGAAATAGGCCAGGGGCATGGCCGCCGTGACGGCGCCGGCAAATCGACCGTCGGGGAAGCGGTATTGCCGGCTGAATGACAGGATCTGCTTGCCGGTGACTCGACTCACCAGTGGGTGGCTCATGAACAGCCGCGAGCCGGTGTGATTGCGCTGCGCGAGAAACCACTCCCGGTCCGAGAAGTCGAACGGCCCCCGGCCCTGGATTTCCGGTCCCAGGATCGCGATGCCTTTTTCGTTGGTGACCCGCACCCCTTCGAACTCCGGACGCAGACTGGACTGGGCCTCCAGCAACTGCTGCATGACGTGCAGATCCAGCGGCCCCCCCTGCAACTGCATTTCCAGCACGGAGGCCACGGCCGAGAGAATGACGTCGATCTTCTCGACTTCCGAGGCCACGCTGCGTTCGATGGCCGTGGCGAGGTTCTGCGAGTTCAGTTCCGCCTGGCGTTCATGCTGGGCGTGACTGCGCATGAGCACATACGATCCCAGCACCGCGCACAGGAGGGTCGGCAGCAAAGCGCCACACACCAGGACGGTCCATACGGTGCGGCTTCGGGTGTGCAGTCGCTGGATCGGGAGGCGGGTCATGGAGGGGCGTCGGGCGGCTGGGGGCAACACACAGGCGCAAGTGCGCACGTTGGCAGCCTACGGCTCGGCGTGACGGCCATGGCGTACGTATCGGCGCCGGACGATCGAAAGTGAAAGGTACGGCTTGAACCCCAGGTTGTGCGTGATTTTTTGCGCAGCCGAGGTCGCCGGCCCCCCCTTCCGAGTCCGGTTGCACGTGTTTTTCATTCAGCCAGCAAAACGGCCCCACAGGTGTTCACCTGGTGGGGCCGTTGCCACCCTGCGGGTGGGGCTGAGCTGTGGTCAGGCGTCGATGTTCGCCGCCCGCAGCGCATTCGTCTCGATGAAGTCCCGCCGAGGTTCCACCTCGTCGCCCATCAGCATCGTGAACACCTTGTCGGCCTCGATGGCGTCTTCGATCTGCACGCGCAGCAGGCGGCGCACGGTCGGGTCCATGGTGGTTTCCCACAGCTGTTCGGGGTTCATCTCGCCCAGGCCCTTGTAGCGCTGGCGGCCGACGCTGGATTCGGCCTGCTTCATCAGCCATTCCATTGCGTCCTGGAAGTCGGTCACGGCCAGTTCCTTGGCCTTTTCGCCTTCGCCGCGGCGCACCATCGCGCCCTCGCCCAGCAGGCCCTTGAAGGTGTGGCTGGCGGTGACCAGGGCCTCGTAGTCGGCGCCGTGCACGAAGTCGGCAGTGATGAGGCTGTAGCGGGTGTTGCCGTGCTGGATGCGGCTGACGCGCAGCATGTGCTTGTCGGTGCGGGCGTCGAATTCGGCGCTGACCTTGGCCTGGCTGCCGCCGGCCACCAGAGCGGCCTGCAGCGCCACGGCGCTGGTTTCGGCTTGTTCGGCCGAGTCCAGATTCAGGTCCACGCCGTCGCCCGGACCAAAACCAGCCAGGGTGCGCAGGGCTTCCAGGTCCATCCAGTTGGACAGGCGCTGGATCACGGCGTTGGCCGTCACGTACTTGGCCGCCAGGGCTTCCAGGGCCTCGCCCTCGATGGGGACCTGACCGGTGCCGGTGATGACGCTGGCACCGTCCAGCGCCACGCGGCTCAGGTAGGCGTCCAGCGCCGGCGCGTCCTTGAGGTACTGCTCGTGCTTGCCGTGCTTGACCTTGTACAGCGGCGGCTGGGCGATGTAGATGTGGCCGCGCTCGACCAGGTCGGGCATCTGGCGGTAGAAGAAGGTCAGCAGCAGGGTGCGGATGTGGGCGCCGT
>CAYYCN010000020.1:0-39122 GCA_964470355.1 uncultured Sphaerotilus sp. | reverse complement strand
ACGCGGTGCTGACCGGGGTGGAGACGCGCACCTCGTCGCCGCTGCGCATCAACCGGGGGCGCACCTACCAGAGCCTGAACGTGGGCGGGCTGTACCCGGCTGGGGAGGGTGCGGGGTATGCCGGCGGGATCATGTCCGCCGGGGTGGACGGCATCGAGGTGGCCGAGGCGCTGGCGGCGGCGTTGTTGGGGGTCGAGCCGCCGCAGGGGCAGCGCAGCCGATCGGCGGGTGGACTGGAGAATGCCTGAGGCCGATCACAGTCCGCCCAGAATCCGCCCCAGCAGAATCTTGGTGATCATCGCCGCCGGGTACACCAGCGCGTAGCCCTGCGCCACGCGGGCGTCATGCCCGGTGCGACCGTTGGCAAACGCCAGCACCGCCGGTTGGGTCTGGGTGCCGCCCAGCACCCCCGCCAATTGGGTGCCGCCCATGCGGAACACCTGCCGCATCACCAGATAGATGCCGACGGCCACGGTGCCGGTGATGGCCACCCCCAGCAGCAGGATCGGCAGCCAGGTGCCCGAGCTCAGCGCCGCGCCGATCTGTGAACCCGCCTTGGTGCCGGCTTGCGCCAGGAAGATCAGCAGCCCCAGCTCCGAGAGCGCTTGCGCGGCGGTGTTCGGCACGGTGGTCACCCAGGGTCCGATGCGGCCCAGGCGCCCGAAGATCAGTCCGACGATCAGCGTGCCGGCCGCCGAGCCCAGTGCGAACGACGCGCCCGGCAGCGGAAAGACGATCTTGCCCAGCAAGATGCCCAGTCCGAGGCCCACGCCCAGGGCGATGGGGTTCACGTCCGACAGTCCGCGCGCGGAATCCCCGAGGTGTTTCGACACCGCCTGGATCCGGTCCGGCGGCGCCACCACGCGCACGCGGTCACCGAGCTGCAGGATGAGCTGGTCGGTGGCGAGGATGTCGACGTCGCCCCGGCGCACCCGCGAGACGGTGGCGCCGAAGCGGTGCAGCAAGTCGAGCTCGGCCACGGTGTGGCCAGCCAGCTTGCTGTTGGACAGCGTGACGCGGCGGAAGTCCAGCGCCGTGCGGTCATCCGCCAGAGCGTGCGAGGACACGTGGCCGAGTTCCCGCGCGACCTGTTCCACCTCGTCGGCTGGACCGACCACGGTGACCAGATCGTTGTGGGTCAGCACGTCGTCTTCGTCGGCGGCCTGCACGGGAAACTTCATGCCGCCATGGCGCACGCGCGAGAACTTCACGCGGCCGTGGTGACGGGCCTCGATCTCGCGCAGGCTGGGCCGGGCGGTGGTTTCCACGCGCACGGTGCAGTTCACCAGCGGAGCCGGGGCGTCGGTGTCGTGGGCGCGGTGGCGCAGCGCCAAGTGGGTGGCGCCGAGCATGCCCAGTACGCCGAAGATGTAGGTCACGGCGTAGCCGATGGTGGCGGCCGGCGGGTTGCCGGCGGCTTCCCGTGCTGCGGCCAGGGCCGGGGTGTTGGTGATCGCTCCGGCAAAGGCGCCGGCCACCGTGGCGGCGTCCAGGCCCAGCAGTCGGCCCGCAGCCACGGCCACCAGGGCGGCGGACACCAGCACGCCCACCATGCCCAGGATCGGGCCCCAGCCGCGCTTCAGGGCGGCCACAAAGCCCGGCCCGGAGATCATGCCCACCGAAAAGGTGAACAGGATCAGGCCCAGGCCCCCCAGCGGCTCGGGCACAAGCAGCGGCTGGCCCATCGACACGCCCCAGGCGCTCACGCCGATGGCCAGGAACAGCACCGCGGCCGCGCCCATCGACAGGCCTTTCCAGGACAGGTGGCCCAGCGCTGCGCCCAGTCCGACGATCAGCACCAGCAGCAGGATTTCCTGGTGCGCGAGAAACGAAACCACCGTGTCCATGTCGATCTTCCGATTCGGGTTAACCCTGGTCTGCATTTTGCGCCGCAGACATGACGGACGATCGGGTTCGATGGGGCGCGTGGGCTGATCTTTTCCCGATTCAGGCGGGAATCGTGACGAGGACCCTCAGGCCGGGATCCGCCTGAGCGAAAGCGAGCCGGCCGCCGTGCGATTCCGCAACGCGCCGACACAAGTGCAGACCCAGGCCCACGCCGCCCTGGTGCCGGCTGCGGGCGGTGTCCGGACGGTAAAACGGTTCGGTCAGGCGAGACAGGTGTTCGGGCGGCACGCCGGGACCGTGGTCGCGCACCTCCAGGTGCACCTGATCCCCGTCTCGCCGCGTCGACACCTCGATGCCGAGGCCTCCGCCGTGTCGGCGGGCGTTGTCCAGGAGGTTGCGCAGCAGCAGCGTCATGCGGGAACGGTCGAGCGACAGGGGGGGCAGCAAGGGATCGAGTGCCAGAGCCACATCGGGGGGGCCCTCGGGGGCGCCGGCGGTGGCCACCTCCTGAACCAGCGCGTTCAGGTCGCAGGGGGTTTTCTGCAGCGCGCTGCCGCCTGCGGCCAACCGCTCGCTTTCCAGCAGGTCGGAAATGAGGTCGCGCATTTCCGCCAGGTCCTTCATCAGGGCCTCCCGTTCGGGACCTTCGGCAACCAGCTCCGCGTTCAACCGGGCCCGGGTCAGGGGGGAGCGCAATTCGTGGCTGATGGCCAGCAGCAGGCCGCGCTGGCCTTCGAGCATGTGCTGCAGGTTGCCGGCCATGCGATTGACCTGGGTGGCCAGCTCTCCCAGCTCGTCGTGCCGGCGCACGGGGATCGGTTCGGAGAACTGGCCCTGTCCGTAGCGCAAGGCCCCGCTGCGGATGTCGTCGATCGGTCGGAACAGGCGGCGCACGTATCGATAGGCCAGCGCCGTCAGCAGCAGCAGTCCCACGAGCGTGAACCCGCCGAAACGGCGGGGGTGCTCCTGCCAGTTCCAGGCCGACAGGCCGAACGTGAGGCGATGGCCGTCGGCGGTGGTGCGGGTCATCCAGGCTTCCCGGTCGCGGGACTGCAGGGCGCTGAAGGCGCGGGGCCAGCGCCGCTCCTCTGCGGAGGCCGGGGCTTCGCTCTGCCAGGACACGGCGGGGCCTTCGATGGTGATGCGGATGGGCAGGCGCCGCGTGAGGTCTGCGGCGCGGCCTGGATCGGGCGGGCTGCCGATTTCGGCGGCCAGCCGATCCAGGTAGTCGCTGACCAGCGGTCGCATGAGTTCCCGCCAACCGTTCGAGAAGGCCTCGCGGGTGCCACCCAGGAAGATCAGCGTCGTGCCCAGGGCGAGGGCCATGAACAGGCCCAGCAGGCGCCAGCGCAGGGAATGGCGGAGCTGGCGGCGCCAGTGGTCCCGGCGCCGAGGGCGCAGGCACGGGCGTGCCTCCGGTGCTTCAGACGGGGCGCCGGATGCGCCCGCGGGGCGGGGTGAGGGGTCCTGGCTCATGTCGGGCGGGTATCGGCCGCGGGGAACAGCGCGAAGGTGTATCCGGCGTTGCGCAAGGTCTTGATCGGCTGCAGGGGGCGCAGCTTGGGCCGCAGCCGGCTGATCAGGATGTCGACGGCGCGGGTGTAGAGCTCGGCGTCGCGTCCGCGCAGGCGGTTGAGGATTTCGTCGCGGGTGAAGACGCGCTGGGGTTCCCGGGCCAGCAGGAGGAGCAGTTCGAACTCCGTGCTGGTCAACTCGACTTCGTGGCCTTGGCAGATGACCCGTCGGCGCACGGGGTCGATTTCCAGGCCATCCTCGAAGCGCAGGGGGCTGGGACGAGGCGCGGGGAGCGGATCGGCTTCGGCGGCCTGGACGGGCAGGGCGGGGCGGGCACGGCGCAGGATGGTCTGCAGGCGGGCGGCCAGTTCACGGGGCTCGAAGGGTTTGGGCAGGTAGTCGTCCGCCCCCAGTTCCAGGCCCACCACCCGATCGGTGAGGTCTCCCCGGGCCGTGAGCATGAGGATGGGCAGATCGCTCTGGCTGCGCAGTGTGCGGCACAGGGTAAAACCGTCCATTTCCGGCAGCATCACGTCGAGGATCACGGCGTCGATGCCCCCTCGGGCCAGTCGGGCCAGGCCCTCGCTGGGCCGCACGGCCGCCTCCAGCGTGAAGTCGAAGCGCCGCAGGTACGCGGCCAGGGGCCCCGCCAGACCTTCGTCGTCGTCGATGAGCAGGATGTGGGGCATGGCAGCAGCGGTCGTGGGCAGACCGGGATCGTCGCATGGATGCGGCGGGCCCGGGCCGCCCGCTCTTGGGCCTGAGGGGCGGGGTGGCCGGGTCTCAGTTCCGGCCGAAAAAGCCGAACCGGTGACCAGGGCCTCGCTCCAGGAACGCGCGGACCTGGGTTTGCTGCTGGGCGTCGAGGCTGTCGTAGAAGTCGCCGGCCGCGGCGATGACCGACGGCGCCCCCCCTTGAACGGCGCCGACCTTGGCGTCGACCAGGGCCTGGGCGGCCTGGCGGTCGAACTTCTCGCCCGCGATGATCGGGGCCAGGGCCGCCCGCGGCGATTCCTGCGGGCCGCGCATGGCCTTGCGCTGCTGGGCCAGGACATCGGCCAGGGCGGCGAGCTTGGCCTGCTGGGCCGTGTTGAGATTCAACTCGCGGGTGGCCCGGTCGATGGCGCGCTGCTTCATCTGGGTCACCTGCTCGTCGCTCATCGGGCCGCGGCCGTGGCGCGATCCATGGGAGCAGGCGGCGATCGATCCGATGGCGGCGGCGCCCACCACGGCGATGAGGGTACGGCGGATCCAGGGTTTCATGGGAGCTCCTTGAAGGGACGGTGATGAACAGGTGTCATCGTGCCGTCCGGGCGTCCCCGATGGGTCTCACCCCGGTATCGCTGCGTTTCGTTTCTTTTCAGCGTGGGGCGCGGCGCTCCTCGCCTGGGCCATGGAGACGGTTCAGGGCGGTGCGCACCTGGTCCTGCTGGGCCGGCTTGAGGCTGTCGTAGAAGTCGGCTGTGGCCTGGATCACCGCCGGTTCTGCGGTTTTCAAGGCGGCGATGCGCGCCTCCAGGTCGGCCTGGGCCGCCGCGCGGTCAAAGGAGGTGCCGCGGATCCAGTGCAGCGGTCCCTGGGCGTCTGGCGCGGCGGTACGTACCGGGCGCAGCGCTTCGTGTTGTTGGCGCTGCCGGTCGAGGGCATCGGCGAGTGCCGCGAGGCGGGTCTGCTGTGTGGCGTCCAGATTCAAGTCGCGCGTGATGCGGGTGGTGAACTGTTCACGCTGGCGGGCGGCGTCTTCGGCGCTGGGGGCCGCGCTGCGGGGGGGCGTGCCGCGCGAGGGGCCCCTGCCCAGGAGCTCGGCCAGTGGATCGCCCCGCTCCGCGCGGTCCTCGCGATCGGGGTGGCGGCGGGTGGGGCGGTCGTCTCCGTGCCGGTCGTGGCGTTCCGCGCCGGGGTGCCCGCAGGCGACCAGGGCGCCGGTCACGGAGAGCGCCGCCAGGATCGGCAGGGTGCGGCGGAGGAGGGGGTGGTGTGTCATGGACGTTCCCTTGGGACGCAGCGGGGCTGCTCAAGATGTGGTGCCGCCATGGTCGGGGTCTGGCGCTGCCAGCATTTCTCTTGCCGGTGAGGGTGATTGACGATTTGTTTCTGAAACCCTCAAGTCGGGGGGGCTTCGCGCCGATGAAGACTTTCGACCGTGTCGCTCCGTTGAGCGGGTCGAGCGCCATGAGCAGTACCTTGAGCCTAGAACCGTCGTCCCCTGTGGCGTCCCGAGCCTCGCCCTGGCGGGCCTGGAGGGGGATGGCGCGCGAGTCGGCCATCCTGATCGGGTTTTCGGCGTTCCTGGTGCTGGCGCTGTGGGTGGCGGTGTTTTTTCAGATTCGGCGGGAGCGCCATGAGGCGATCCACAACGCCGAGGTCAACCTGGGCAATCTGGCGCATGCGTTTGCCGAACACACGGCCCGCACGATGGAAAGCGCGGATCAGGCGCTGCGTTTTGTGCGCGCGGAGTACGCGGATCATGGCGAGGCCCTGGACATCGCCGACTACCTGCGCAGCAAGACCATCATCGACTCGACCTTCCACCTGATCTCGATCATCGGGCCGGACGGCTATGTGGTGAAGTCGTCCCGGCCGTTCACCCGCATGGATCTGAGCGACCGGGAGCATTTCCAGGTCCACGCCCGGGGCCATGAGGACCGGCTGCACGTCAGCAAGCCCGTGCTGGGGCGGGTCTCGAAAAAGTGGTCGATCCAGCTCACTCGCCGCATCGATCGGCCCGATGGCTCTTTTGGGGGCGTGGTGGTGCTGTCGCTGTCGCCGGAGTACGTGACCCGCCTGTATCAGGACGTCCAGCTGGGGCATCGGGGCACGATCACGTTGGTCGGCTACGACGGCGTGGTCCGCGCCCGGGCGGGTGGGGACCATCTGGTGGACAGCGGTCAGGACGCCGGGGGCGGGCGACCGTTCCAGGAGGCGATGCGCCGCAAGAACGGCACGGTGGAGGCGCGCAGCCACGTCGACCAGATCAACCGCCTGTGGGCGTTCCGCAGCCTCGACGATCTGCGACTGGTGGTGTTCACGGGCAGTGACGTACGGGACGTCTACAGCGACGCGGCCGAGCGCCGCTCCCTCTACCTCATGGGCGCCACGCTGATCACCTTGGTCATTCTGGGGTTCCTGTCGGCGTTGTTGCGGCGTTCGTGGCAGCAGCAGTCCCTGATGCGGGAGCTGGAACTCAGCAACCGGCAGGCCAACGCCGCCAACGAGATGAAGACCCGTTTCCTGGCGAGCGTCTCGCACGAGTTGCGCACGCCGCTCAATGGCATCCTCGGTTTTGCGGAGCTGCTCCAGGAGGCTTCGCCCGACCCGGAGGTGCAGGAGTACGGCCGGGTCATCCACCAGAGCGGCAAGCACCTGCATGAACTGGTCAACGCCATCCTCGACCTGGCGCGCATCGAGTCGGGACGCATGGCGGTGCATCCGGCAAAGGTGCGGGTCGTGGACCTGCTGGAGCCGGTGCGCCGGTTGTATGGGGTGTCTGCGCAGGCCCGCGGACTTCAGCTCGACCTGCAGATTGCGGCGGACTGTCCTCGGGAGGTCGTCACGGATCCCACCCGCTGCACCCAGATCCTCAACAACCTCGTGCACAACGCGATCAAGTTCAGCGAGGGGGGCACGATTCTCGTGGCAGCCCGCAGGATCGATCGGCACTGGGAGGTGCGGGTGTCCGACCAAGGCGTCGGCATTCCGGCGTCGGTGCAGGAGGCGGTCTTCACCCGCTTTCATGGCACCACCACCGATTTTGTCCATCCCGCCCAGGGGGCTGGGCTCGGCCTGCCCCTGGCGCACGAGCTGGCTGAACTGCTGGGCGGCACCCTGACCCTCACGTCCCGGGAAGGGTTGGGCACCACCGTCGTGTTGTGTCTGCCCATCGCCGGCCCCGATGTCCCACTGCAGGAGGAGTCCCCATGACCCTTCCCCTTCGCGAGTCCGTCCGCCAGGCCCTGGTGGTCGACGACAACGAGCTCAACAGCCGCCTGGCCGGGATGATGCTCAACCGCCAAGGCTGGCAGACATGGACGGCCTCCAGCGGCCGAGAGGCCATGGAACTGCTGCGGGTCCGAGCGTTCGATCTGGTGCTGTTGGACCTGCGCATGCCCGGCATCAGCGGTGAGCAAGTGTGCCGTCGCATCCGCGACGAGATGGGGCTGACCGACTTGCCGGTGATCGCCTACACCGCTCACAGCATGCCCGAGGAGAAGGAGCGCATCCTGGCCTCGGGGTTCAACGGGCTGTTGATCAAGCCCATTTCGTTTCTGGACCTGAAGGAAATCTGCGATGCGGTCCATGCTTCCGCGGCCTGAAGAGGCCATGCCCGACCTCCCGCCACGCCGCGCCTGGGTGGTCATTCACGGCCGGTCGTCGGCTCGGGCGGTGGCGCTGGCGCTGGAACTGGCGGGCTGGCAGGTGGCCGGACTCAGTCATTGCATGGAAGACACCCTGCAGCGCCTGAATGTCGAGGGGGCGCCGCCCATCGACGTCCTGGTGTGCGGCCTGCACTTCTCCGACGGGGATGGCTTTCAGCTGATCCGGCGGTTGGCGAAGATGGGCCATCCGCCCGCGCTGTTCGTGGCCAGCCGGCAGCAACGGGCCGTCATCAAGGCGGCCGTGGCCCTGGCCGAAGCGTTTGGCCTGACGGTGGCGGGCTGGGCCGAGCAGCCGGTGGAGCCGGATTGGATCTCCCGCAGCCTGGCGTCCTTCGAGGCGGGTCAGGCGCGGGTGCGCCGACGGGTGCCACCGCCGGACCTGTCGCTGGGGGACCTGCGGGCCCTGCTCGACCAGGATCTGATCGAGCCCTGGATGCAGCCGAAGGTGCGCCTGAGCAGCGGGGAGGTCGTGGGTTTTGAGGCCCTCATGCGTGCGCACGACGCCAGCGGATCCCTGGTGATGCCCGATCGCCTGATCCACGCCCTGCTGCGTCACCGGTTGTTGGATGAGGCCACGCTGTGCATGGCCCGCAAGACCGTGGCCTTCGTCACCACGTGCCTGCGCGAGGGCATGGCGATCAGCGCTTCGATCAACGTGTCGATGTCGTCGCTGTCGCAGGTGGAGTTTTGCCGCAAGCTGGTCGAGGTGGTGCAGCAGGGTGAGGTCGATCCGGGCTGGATCACCATCGAGATCACCGAGACCGATGCCATGTCGGACCTGCCTGCGGTGATCGAGAACTCCGCGCGCATCCGCATGCTGGGTTTCAACCTGTCCATCGATGACTTTGGAACGGGCTACTCCAGCATGTTCCAGCTGTCGCACCTGCCGTTTTCGGAGCTGAAGATCGAGCGCATGTTCATCGCCAGCGCCGACGAGGACAGTGGCAAGCAGGCGATCGTGCGCACCTGTGCTCAACTGGGGGCCTCGCTGGGCCTGCACGTGGTGGCCGAGGGGGTCGAGACGCCCGAGGAACTGGACGTGGCGCGTGCGTCGGGTTGCAGCGAAGTGCAGGGTTACCTGGTGGCCCGCCCGATGCCGGCGGAACTGGCGCTGCAATGGCTGCGCAACCTGGATCAGTTGCAGGTGCGTTGGCCGGGATCCCCGGCGCCCGAGTCGGCCTTGGGGCCTGCACCGGCCGTGATCCGCAGCGGGGCCTGAGCCCCCGCTGATCGGTCCCTTCAGCCGCGCTGGGGCTCGGAGGACGGACTGGGCGCCAAGGCCTGTGCCAACAGGGCCACGATGGAGACCGCGTTGCTGGCGTGGGGCACGCAGTCGGTGCTCCACACGTGTCGGACCCCGGCACACTTCAATCGTTCGAAGGCATCGCCCACGAACAAGGCGTGGGTGACGGCCACATCGACCGAGGTCGCACCACCCGCCAGGCAGAGCTGCGCGGCCGCGATCAAGGTGCGTCCAGTGCTGGCCATGTCGTCGATCAGCACCACCGCCCGGCCGCGGACCGCCAGATCGTCCGGCAGCGCGACCCGCACGTCGTGATCGCCCAGGCGGACCTTGGTGCACCAGGCGTGATCGAGGGGCGGCGGCGTTGTCCGTGAGCCGGGCCGGCCCCCGCCGCCTCGGTGCGCCGCCTGTTTCACCCATTGCTCGGCCTCGCCGTCCGGTCCCAGCAGCAGCGGCCGGTCGACCTGCGAAGCCACGAAGGCGCCCAACAAGCCCGCCGCCGACAGGCCGATGCCGCGGTGTCCCGCCGGCAGCACCTCGTCCAGCGACGCGATGCGGTGCAGGTGCGGATCCACCGTGACGAGGCCGTCGAACATCCCGCCCAGCAGGGCCCCCACATGCCGCTGGCTCACGGCTTCGCCAGGGTGAAAGGCAATGTCCTGGCGCATGTAGGCCAAGTAGGGGGCGACCAACCAGACTGCGGTGGCGCCCAACTCGCGCGCGGCCGGCGCGGCGATCAGCAACTCCACCAGCTTCTCATTGGGCTGATGCAGGCTGCGCCACAGGAGCACGGCGCCTTCCAGTTGCGGCGGCAGGGTGAGCTGCCATTCGCCGTCGGGGAACCGGTGGCGGCGGATGACGGAGCAGGGCACGCCCAGCGCATCGGCCAGCGCCTGAGCCTGTGGCCGCTCGTCTTCGAACGCGAGCATGTGGGTCCAGTGCGGCATCAGAAACCTCCGTTCAGGGCGGCCGGCAGCGGCGATCCTGGTGGCACGATGCGGTAACCGGTGTCGCGTGCGGTCAGGTCCCGTGCAAAGCCGAGGTCGGCGGCGTACTGGGCATGGAGGCGGTACAGCGGCTGGCCGGCCTGAACGGGGTCGCCCACCTTGTGCAGCAGGTCCACCCCCGCGCCCAGCACCTGCGGCGCACCGGCCAGGCGGGCGATGCGGGCCAATTGCAGGTTGTCGATGGCGGCCACCAGACCGTCGGCGGGGGATTGCACCTCAAAGGTGAGTTCGCCCAGCACCGGGGTGTCGGCACGGCGCCCCTGGGCGTCGATGAGGGCCTCCATCTGGACCAGGGCACGGCCGGATTCGAGGATGTCCCGGGCAATGCGCCAGCCGTCGCCGCCTCGCACGTCAGGGTCGAACTCGATGATCCGGCCGGCCAGCCGCAGCGACTTGTCGCGCAGGTCGGTCGGAGCGAGCGGGTCGTTGTGCAGGACGCGCATCACGTCCCGGGCCTCCAGCACCGGACCGATCCCTTGGCCAATGGGCTGGCTGCCGTCGGTGATCATCACCTCCAGGTGCAGGTTCAGGCTGGACGCCACGTACTCGAACAGCTTGCGCAGGCGCTGCGCCGCGGCCATCGAGCGCACCTTGGCGGTCGGCCCGACGGGGATGTCGAGCACCAGGTGGGTCGAGCCGGCGGCGATCTTCTTGGACAGGATGGAGGCCACCATCTGCCCCGGCGAGTCGATGGCCAGCGGGCGCTCGACGGAAATCAGGATGTCGTCGGCCGGTGAGAGGTCGGCCGTGCCGCCCCAGGCCAGGCAGCCGTTGGTGTCGCGCACGATCTGCGCCAGGCGTTCGCGCGGCAGCTCGACCTCGGCCAGCACCTCCATCGTGTCGGCGGTGCCGGCCGGTGAGGTGATGGCGCGCGACGAGGTCTTGGGAAACAGCATGCCGTGCGCCGTCACGATGGGCACGACCAGCATCGAGGTGCGATTGCCCGGAATGCCGCCGATGCAGTGCTTGTCCACCACCGGGCCGCGGCGCACATCGTGTTGCCAGTCCAGTCGCTGGCCGACGTCGATCATGGCCTCGGTCAGGTGGCGCACCTCGTCGCGCTCCAGGTCGTATCCGTTGGTGGCGACGACAAAGGCGGCCAGCTCGATCTTGGAATATCGGGCGGCGGCCACGTCGCGGATGATGGCGTGGAGGTCGTCGCGAGACAGCCGCTCGCCGCTGATCTTGCGGTGCAGCGCACCGATGGAGGCGGGCTGGTCGGCTGGCGCCACATGGGCGGCGTGTCCTTCGTCGATGCCCATGCGGGCGAAGGCGTCTTCCGACAGGCCGAGCTCGCAGGCGGCGAGGATGCGCTCGTCATCCACCACATTGAGCACGGCGGTGATGGTGGTGCCATTGGCCATCACCTTCACCTTGGACAAGGCCTGGAAGCCCGAGGCGCGCACCACCGGGCAGTCGCGGTGCAGGTAGGCCACGTTTTCGCGCCAGGTGTCGATGCCGACGCGGCGGATGCGGAGTTCTTGCAGGTCCATGGGGGGACTCTAGCGGCCCGGGGCTGGGCTGGGGTGTTTTGCATCGGGTCCCGATGTGATCCGCCTCAAGGGCGGTCGGCACGGGGCGGGTGTGCATGAGCATCTGCGGAAAACGCGCTTGTCCGGGGTGCCGGAAATGCGCAAGATGCCGGTCGGTTCCGCACGACATCCACAACGATACCCCCTGCGCGATGCCTCCGCCGACACGGTCTTGTCCGTGGCCAGGACGGGGGCGAGCCCTTCACCGAGGATCCCATGACCCAAGACCCCCGCAGCACCTGGCGTTTCGAGACCCTGTCCGTCCACGGCGGCTACTCGCCCGACCCGACCACCAAGGCCGTGGCCGTGCCGATCTACCAGACGGCGGCTTACGCTTTCGACAGCGCCCAGCACGGCGCCGACCTGTTCGACCTGAAGGTGGCGGGCAACATCTACACCCGCATCATGAACCCGACCAACGATGTGCTGGAGCAGCGCATCGCGGCGCTCGAAGGCGGCATCGCCGCGCTGGCGCTGGCGTCGGGCCAGGCCGCGGTCACTTACGCGATCCAGACCATCGCCGAGGCCGGTGACAACATCGTCGCCTCCAGCGCTCTGTACGGCGGCACCTACAACCTGTTCGGCCACACACTGCCCCAGTACGGCATCCAGACCCGCTTCGCCGACTACCGCGACCCGTCCAGCTTCGAGCCGCTGATCGACGAGCGCACCAAGGCCATCTTCGTCGAGTCGCTGGGCAACCCGCAGGGCAACATCACCGACTTCGAGAAGATCGCCGAGATCGCCCACCGCCACGGCGTGCCGTTGATTGTCGACAACACCGTGCCCAGTCCCTACCTGTGCCGCCCGATCGAGCACGGCGCCGACATCGTCGTGCACTCGCTGACCAAGTACCTCGGCGGCCACGGCACCACCATCGGCGGCGCCATCGTCGATTCCGGCAAGTTCCCCTGGGCGAAGTACCCCGAGCGCTTCAAGCGCCTGAACACGCCCGAGGTCAGCTACCACGGCGTGGTCTACACCGAGGCCCTGGGCCCGGCGGCCTACATCGGCCGGGCGCGCACAGTGCCGCTGCGCAACATGGGTGCGGCGCTGTCGCCCTTCAACGCCTTCCTGATCCTGCAGGGCATTGAGACGCTGGCGCTGCGCATGGACCGCATCTGCGCCAACGCCCTGGCCGTGGCCCAGCACCTCCAAAACCACCCCAAGGTGGCCTGGGTGAACTACGCCGGGCTGGAAGACCACCCGGACCATGGCCTGGTGCAGAAGTACCTGGGCGGCCGGGCGTCGGGTTTGTTCACCTTTGGCGTGAAGTCGGAGGTCGGCGGGGGTCGCGAGGCCGGCGCACGGTTCCTGGATGCGCTGCAGCTGTTCACCCGCTTGGTCAACATCGGCGATGCCAAGTCGCTGGCCACACACCCGGCCTCGACCACGCACCGCCAGCTTTCTCCGGAGGAGCTGGTGAAGGCCGGTGTCAGCGAGGACACCGTGCGCTTGTCGGTCGGCATCGAGCACATCGACGACCTGATCGCGGACCTCGACCGGGCGCTGGCGGCGGTCTGAGGGGCGAAGGGGGAGCGGCGGAGTGTCGTCACGCCCCCAAACCCAGGTCCGGATGCGATCAGGCATGGAACGTGCATCCTTCACGGTCATATCTGAATGTTGCGGCGCCATGACATCTGAAGGTCAGTCTGGCGCGTTGTGCACCGATCCAGAATGCATTGGGGGTGGCCGATCCCCTGTCCTGACCGCGATCCGACATGTGCCTGATCATCCACAAGCCCACCGGGCGACACATCTGCTCCGAGTTCCTCGCCCATGCGTGGGAACACAACGCCCACGGGTGGGGCTGCTTTTTTGTCGGACGCGAGGGGGTGAACTCGTTCCGCGGCATGCGGTTCGAGGATCTGGCTGAAATCAACCGGACCCTGCCGCGTGATGTGGAGGTCTACCTGCATGTGCGCAAGGCCACCTACGGCGAAATCTGTCAGGACATGGCGCACCCATACGAGGTGCGTCCCGGTCTGCTGCTGATGCACAACGGCTCCATCCACCATCTGGCGCCCAAGGATCCGCGCATCAGCGATTCGTGCGAACTGGCCCGTGCGTTGCGCAACATGCTCGACGGCCTGTCGGACGGCCAGGCCGCGACGCTGGTGCGCTCGGCCGGTTTCCGGCGGCTCACGGCGCCCTTGATCGAGGGCTCGGTCGTGGTGCTTCAGGATGCCTGGGGCGCGGTTCGATTGGGCCGGGAGTGGCACACCGTGCGCTCCGAAGACTGGCACCCGGAGATGGCCGGCATCGAGGTTTCCAACACCCATGCCTGGCGTCCGGGCAGCCGCTTGGCTGCTGCGGCCTGAGCCTGCGGAACCCTTTGCACACGGGCTTCGCCGGGTCGTGGTGAAATTCGCCTCGGTCGCTTCTGCGGCCGAACCGAGATTCAGGACCCTGCATGACCCCATCCGACGCGCCGGTGACGCCGGCCGTGACCCGCGCCGCCGTCGCCCGCCTGCCCACGCGGCATGGCGAGTTCACGATGTATGCCTATTCCGACGGCACCTCCGGTACCGAGCACGTGGCGCTGGTGCGTGGCGACGTGGCACGCGACGACGTGCTGTTGCGCATCCACTCGGAGTGCCTCACCGGCGACATCTTCGGCTCCCTGCGCTGCGACTGTGGAGAGCAGCTGGAGCTGGCGATGGCCCGGGTGGCCGAGCAGGGGCAGGGCGTGATCATCTACATGCGGGGTCACGAGGGGCGCGGCATCGGCATCGTGCACAAGCTGCGGGCCTACGCACTGCAGGACCAGGGCATGGACACGGTCGAGGCCAACGTGGCGTTGGGCTTGCCTGTCGATGACCGCAAGTTTCACGCGGCCGCCGACATCCTGCGCGACCTGGGGGTGCGGTCCGTGCGCCTGATGAGCAACAACCCGCTCAAGATCCTGGCGCTGAAGGAGCACGGCATCCCGGTGTCGAGCCGCGAGGCGCACGAGATCGAGCCCACCTCGGAGAGCGGGGCCTACCTCCAGACCAAGCGCACCAAGCTCGGTCACCTGCTCAGCCTGGACCTCTGATGACCCCTTCCGTCCTGCATCAGCGCAGCTTCGTGCTGCTGGTCGTGGGGGTGTCCCTGGCGTTTGGCTGGATCCTGCAGCCCTTTTTCGGCTCGGTGTTCTGGGCGGCGGTGCTGGCGGTGGTGTTTGCCCCGTTCCACCGTCGGGTGCTGGCCCGGACGGGGGGGCGGCGCAATCTGGCGGCCCTCATCACCTTGACGCTCACGGTGGTGGGGGTGATCCTGCCGGTCACGCTGGTGGGCCTGTCGCTGGTGAAAGAGGGCACGGCGCTGGTGCAGAAGCTGCGCAGCGGGGAAATCGACCTGGGGGCCTACTTCGAGCACCTGCTGGCCGTGATGCCCCGATGGGGCCTGGATCTGCTGGACCGCTTTGGACTCGACACGCTGGGCTCCCTGCGGGAGAAGATCACGGCAGCGGTCGCCAAGGGCGGTCAGGCCATCGCCACGCAGGCCTTGAGCATCGGACAGAACACGTTCGAGGCGGCTCTGGGCCTGGGGCTGATGCTGTACCTGCTGTTTTTCCTGCTGCGCGACGGACGCCAACTGGCCCACCGGCTGGGTGCGGCCCTGCCGCTGAACGTCGAACACAAGCGCCACCTGCTGGGCAAGTTCGCCACCGTCATCCGGGCGACCGTCAAGGGCAACGTGGCGGTCGCCGTCAGCCAGGGGATGCTGGGCGGGCTGATCTTCTGGATTCTCGGTGTGCAGAGCCCGATGCTGTGGGGCGTCGTGATGGCGATCCTGTCGCTGTTGCCGGCGGTGGGGGCCGGACTGATCTGGTTGCCGGTGGCGCTGTACCTCCTGGCCACTGGAGACTGGGGCAAAGGCATGGTGCTGATCGCGTTTGGCGTGCTGGTCATCGGTCTGGTCGACAACGTCCTGCGCCCGATCCTGGTCGGCAAGGACACGCAGATGCCCGACTATCTGGTGCTGATTTCCACGCTGGGCGGTCTGACCGTCTTCGGGGTGAACGGCTTTGTCATCGGGCCCTTGATTGCGGCCCTGTTCATCGCGGTGTGGGATCTGTTCATGAACCTGGACCGCGCTCCCTCCCCCGGAACACCTCCCAGCCCCTGACGGAGAACCCATGTCTGCCACCGATGTCCAGGCCACCCCGCGACCGATGCCCGAGGCACTGGTCCAGGCGCTGAAAACCCGCTTTGGCGACCGCTGCAGCACGGCGATGGCGGTGCGCGAGGCGCACGGTCGCGACGAGTCCATCTTTCGATGCCGGGCGCCCGATGGTGTGGTGTTCGCCGAGAGCACGGCCGATGTGGTCGACGCGGTTCGCCTGGCCGCGGAGCACCGGGTCCCGGTGATTCCCTATGGCGCGGGCTCCTCTCTCGAAGGGCATCTGCTGGCTGTGCAAGGCGGGCTCAGCCTGGATGTCGGCCGCATGAATGCCCTGCTGTCGGTCAATCCCGAAGACCTGACCGTGACCGTGCAGCCCGGCCTGACCCGCAAGCAACTCAACGACGCGATCCGCCACACGGGGCTGTTTTTCCCGATCGACCCGGGCGCCGATGCGTCGATTGGCGGCATGTGTGCCACGCGTGCTTCCGGCACGAACGCCGTGCGTTACGGCACGATGCGGGAAAATGTGCTGGCGCTGGAGGTGGTGACGGCGTCTGGCGAGGTGATCCGCACGGGCACGCGGGCGCGCAAATCCGCGGCGGGATACGACCTGACCCGACTGATGGTGGGCAGCGAGGGCACGCTCGGGGTCATCACCGAGATCACCCTGCGCTTGTACCCGCTGCCGGAGGCCGTGTCGGCGGCGGTGTGTTCGTTCCCGAGCATCGAGGCGGCCGTGCGAACGACCATCCAGATCATCCAGATGGGCATCCCGATCGCCCGCGTGGAACTGCTCGATGGACAGACCGTGGGCATGGTCAACCGACACTCCGGCCTCTCGTTGCGTGAGGAGCCCATGCTGCTCATGGAGTTCCACGGCTCCGAAGCGGGCGTGCGTGAACAGGCCGAGACGGTCCAGGAAGTGGCCGCGGACTGGGGCGGGCAGGCCTTCGAGTGGGCCGTGACGCCGGAGGAGCGCACCCGCCTGTGGACCGCGCGCCACCATGCGTATTTCGCGGCGGTGCAGTCGCGCCCGGGGTGTCGGGCCATTTCCACGGACGCGTGCGTGCCCATCTCGCGACTGGCCGATGCCCTGTTGGACGCCGTGGCCCAGGCCGATGCATCGGGCGTGCCGTATTTCCTGGTGGGCCATGTGGGCGACGGCAACTTCCACTTTGGCTACCTGATCGACCCGGACGATGCACAGGAAGTGGCGCGTGCCGAAGCACTCAATCATCAACTGGTGGCCAGAGCGTTGGCCCTGGGTGGCACCTGCACTGGAGAACACGGTGTGGGCTTGCACAAGATGGGCTTTTTGCGCCAGGAGGCCGGGGAGGCCGCCGTGGAGGTGATGCGGGCGATCAAGCGGGCGCTCGATCCCCACAACCTGTTCAATCCGGGTAAGATTTTTCAGGTTTGATGCGGTACCACGTAAAAATTTGAAAGTCAACGGCCTGAAGGCCAGACTCTCAAGCCCCCCTCGTCGCCAGAATCACTCCGTCCCTAAAGTTCGTACAGGAGGGTGAAGTGATGGCACGCGGTGTGGTGAAGTGGTTCAGTGATCAGAAGGGTTTCGGATTCATCGAGGCCGAAGGCAGCACGGAGGACGTGTTCGCCCATTTCTCCGCGATCGTCATGGATGGATTCCGCACGCTCAAGCAGGGCTCGGCCGTCGAGTTTGAACTGGTGGACGGCCCCAAAGGCAAGATGGCACAGAACATCACGGTGGTGGAGGCCGCTGCGACGGACGAATCGTCCCAACCGGCCGCCGCCTGACCGGGCTGAAGCCCTTCCGGCCATGGGGGGCGGTCGGGTCAGGCTCGGCATCCCCACACGCAAAAGACCGCCATGGGCGGTCTTTTGCGTGATGAATACGGCGATTTCTCGCCCATGGACCGACTGGTGCTCAGCGTGGCCAGAGGGCCCACATGCGCAGGGGTTGGTTGGTGCGGCCGGCACGCTCCTCGATGCCGTCGCCCCACCCCCAGTAGTAGTCGGCCCTGACCGCGCCCACGATGGCACTGCCGGTGTCCTGGGCCACCACCAGGCGCTGCAGCGGGCGGGTTGTACCCGGCTTGGGCGTCCACGCCGTGGGCTCGGTCGATGAGAGCCAGACCGGGGTCCCGTAGGGCACGCTTTCGCGGTCAACGGCAATGGACCGCTGTGGTGTCAAGGGAACACCTTGTGCGCCGAGTGCCCCCGCTTGGGGGTCGGCCATGGATTCGTCCCGGAAGAACACGTAACGCGGGTTGACCGCCAGCATTTCCGACACGCGTTCCGGATGCGCGCGGGCCCAGGCCCGGATCGCCGGCCAATTGGCTCGGTCGACCGTGAAGGCCCCTTGTTCGACCAACCACTTTCCAACGGAGCGATAGGGCTGGCCGTTGTGTCCCGCGAAGGCCACGCGCACCATGGTGGGCGCCTTCTGAGGTTGGCCGGAGGAGATCAGCAGGCGCCCGGAGCCCTGGATGTGCAGCATCAGGGCGTCCATCGGATCGGCCAGCCAGGCGATCTCGCGGCCCGCCAGTTGGGCTTGCGCCTGCGGCAGGGCTTCGATGTCCTGGCGTGAAAACCAGGGCTGTTGTCGGGTCAGTCCCGCTGGAGGGGCGTACAGCGGGTAGAGAAAGCGTGCGGTGCGGGTGCGGCTGGCTTCCAGGATGGGTTCGAAGTAACCCGTGAGCTTGCCGTCGACGCTGCCGTCGGCCGCCTCGATCCGCCAGGGCGCCAGCCGTTCCGTCAGGAACATGCGCACACCGATTTCGTCGGCCTGGGGGCCGAGGTCCCATGCGGCGCGGCAGGCGGGAATCCATTCCCGCATGTCGGGTGAGGGGGTCGATGGCCCGGTGTTGGACGCCGGCGCCGCACGCAGGCCGGAGGGGGCGCTCAGCAGCCGCTGACAACTCTTGAGCAGGGCCGGCCAGGCCTTCACAACCTCGTCGCTGCCCCAGCCGGGCAGTTCGGACCACACGCCCCGGACCCAACGGCCGCGGCCGGTCGTCTTGGTCATGGCCGCATCCAGATCCGGCAGGCGCGCGCGTGAAGTCTCGGACGGACCCGTGGGTGCGGTGGAGCACCCCGTCACCAGGGCCGCCACCAGCGCGCCGGTTCCCGCAAGCCCGCCGATCCGAGCCCAAGGCAGGGGGCGGGGGTGCTGGACGGGGGAGCGGGGATTGCAGTGCAAGGGTGCCATGGCAGCGGATTCTGCGTCAACTCGTGGAGGCCGGTGGCCTCAGAAAGCTCCACGGCGCCCGGACCACCCGAGCGCGCAAGGCGGCGTAAAGCCGGCCGCGGTCCCGGACTTTCAGCCCCCGGGAGCGCAAAGCCACCCGGAAGGCCAGCGTGAAACTCACGAGCAGGTTCAGCATGCCGGTCAGGGGAATGGCCGCGAGCGTCCACCAGAACCCCGGCTCGTGCAGCACGGGCAGTCCGATCGTGCCGGCCGCCGCGGCCAGTTGACCCATCGACAGCGTCACGTGCCGAACCTCGATCGGCAGCCCGACAAAGCCGGCCAGTGCAGGCACCAGGCCCAGCATCAGGCCCAGCGACACGTTGGCGGCCAGACCGGAAATGTTGCGTCGCCACCATTGGCTCCAGCGCTGGGCGCGGGCCGTGCCCAGCAGACGCACCGACAGGGGGTGCCAGGCGATGGCGCTGTCGAGCCGATGCCAGACGAACCAGTTTTCGGCCCAGCCGGCGATCAGGCTCGAAAGAAACAGCAAGATACCCGTGAAAGCGGCAAACACCAGGGTGGGGCCGAGCAGGGTGAGCGATTCGAAGACATGGTGGGCTGTGGCCGGGGCGATCCAGGGGCCGCCGGTGGCGATCCAGGCCACCCCCTGCAGCGCGAGCACGACGGGGGCCACCACGGCCAGGTTACCGACGATGCCGGCGATCTGTGTGCGCATCAGGTGGGTCACCTCGTCGATGAAGCCCTCCACGGCCTCGTCGCTGACACTCACCCCTTCCAGCTTGGCCGCCATGGCGGGGGCGGTCATGGCGGGCTGCTTGGTGGCCACCGTCCAGTGCAGCAGGTGGATCAGCACGAAACTCAGCGCGTAGTTCGTGCCGGCCCAGAAGCCCCCCCAGAACGCCGACAGGCCGAGGGCGTAGATGGCGAACTTCAAGAAAGTGGTGCCGGCGATCACCAGCCCTCCGCCTGCGGCGCTGCGCAGCATGTCGCGGTATTCGGCCGCGTCGCGAGTGATGTAGTGCTCGCCCGACTCGGCGTTGCGCTCGGCCACGACGCGGGCCAGCATCTGGTAGTGCTGGGTGAACAGTGAACCCAGTCCGCGGCGCGACTGCAGGGTTTCAGACAAGTGAACCCACAGCCGTTGCCATTCGCGAGCGGGCTGCTCGGACACCAAGCAGTCCAGCAGCATCTCGATGCGGTCCAGCCGCAACTGCAACTGGCTCGACTGGAAGATCACGTCCACGGAGATGCCGTAGGTTTCCAGGTGTTGGCGCACACTGGCTGCCGCCACCCGGCACCGGTCCAGCAAGGCCCGCAGGTACTGGACCTGCTGCTGCAGGGCCGTGGGGTCGTCCATCAGCGATTCAAGCTGCTCGGCCGAGTGGGTGAGTTGGTGGAAGGGTCGGTCGTGCAGGGCCAGTGCGTCCATGCGCACCCGGAGCTGCGGCGAAAAGGCGCTGGCCCGCACTTGGGCGGCCAGCAACTGGATCGATTCGAGCAGTTCCGTGCGCCAGCGCTCGGCCAGGGGCGGATCGAACAGCAAGTGCCCCAGCCGGTTCAGCAGAGACGGGTCGATCGCCTCCAGCCACAAGGCATCTTTGGGCTCGGAGAATACGAGCTGGAACAATTCCCCCAGGTCGCGCGTTTCCGGGGTGCGGGGCAGGAGCGACAGCCTCAGGCGCTCGCCCAGCTCACTGCCGAAAGCGCTGCGGGGTGCAAACCCGAAGTCCGCCAGCAGTCCGTGCACATTGTTCTCGGCCAGCACCGAGCGCAGCAGGGCTTGCACGGCGGCTGCGTGATGCGGGTGGCGTTCCAGCACGTTGAGAAAGTGGCGCAGTCGGCGCACTGGCCAGGGGGTCCCACCGTTCGGGGCGGGCTGCAGGGGGCCGTGGGGCCCTGCTTCGGCGACCGAGGGATCGTCGGTTGCTGAAGCGACGGGGATCGCCCCCGGGCTGCGCAGCCATTCGGCCCAGCGCACGAGCCAGAGGTGGCGTTCGGCCATCGACGGACATTTGTCGACGGCATTGAGCAAGGCGGTCAGGTCCCACTCTCGGCGGGTCCACCATCGGTTCAGGGCGTGCAGCGGATTCTTCAAACGGCTCCCTCGTGTGAATCGGGGTCAGTGCAGGGCCTGCGCCTGCGCCAGCTCGAACGGCTGGATCGGCGCGCGGAACCACTGTGCATGTTCCGTGATGCCGTGGAACTCACCCGACATGCGGCCACGCGGCGTGGCGATGCGGGTCCAGCTCGTGTACTCGAACCGCTCGCCCGGTTGCAGCAGGGGTTGGTGTCCGACCACGCCCAGGCCGCGGACCTCTTCGGTGTGGCCGGTGGCGTCGGTGATCACCCAGTGGCGGGCGATGAGCTGCGCCGCCTCCTGGCCATGGTTGACGACCGTGACCGTGTAGGAGAAGGCGTATTCGCCCCGCACCGGGTCCGATTGCTCGGGCAGGTAGTGTGGAACGACGGTGCAGGTGAAGGGTTGGGCAGACATCTCGACATGGTAGGGGCAGCCGTCCGAATGTGCCCCGGCGTGAAAAGTTCCCATCCGCGGCGCTGGGCAAGGCTTGTTCCTACAATTCGCGGCCATGAGCCGTCCCACCTACCGCATCGCCCCGAGCCTCCTGTCCGCCGATTTCGCCCGTCTGGGCGAGGAGGTCCGCAACGTCCTGGCCGCCGGCGCCGACTGGATCCACTTCGACGTGATGGACAACCATTACGTGCCCAACCTGACCTTCGGGCCGATGGTCTGCGAGGCGCTGAAGAAGCACGCTGTCAAGCCCGACGGCACGCCCGCGCCGATCGACGTGCACCTGATGGTACAGCCGGTGGATGCGCTGGCCCAGGCCTTCGCCAAGGCCGGCGCGGACATCATCACCTTCCACCCGGACGCTTCGGCGCACGTGGACCGCACGCTGCAGCTGATCAAGGCCGAAGGGGCTCAGGCCGGTCTGGTGTTCAACCCGGCCATGCCGCTGGACGTGCTGGAGTGGACGATCGACAAGCTCGACGTGATCCTGCTGATGAGCGTGAACCCCGGCTTCGGCGGCCAGAGCTTCATCGACCACACGCTGCGCAAGGCCGAGAAGGTGCGCAAGCTGATCGACCTGTCCGGCCGCGACATCCGCCTGGAGATCGACGGCGGCGTGAAGACCGACAACATCCGTCGCATCGCGGATGCGGGGGCGGACACCTTCGTGGCGGGCAGCGCCATCTTTGGCAAGCCTGACTACAAGGCCGTGATCGACGCGATGCGCGCCGAGCTGGCGGGTTGAGGATGAACGCGCGACACATTTGATTTGTCGCGCGTTCATCGAATTGCACTGCGAAGGCCCCTGCGTGGACTTGTCGATCTGCTGGATGGCGGTAGAAGTCGCGACAAGTTGCTTCCGTTTGATCTTCCCTGCTTGAGTGGGTACTGTCGTGCGAGACGGAGGACGTACATTCGGTACGCATCGCTGATCGAGAAGAAGTCATCCAGGTGTCGACGGCTGTTCAGCCGGCACGCCGTTGGCGATGACACGCAGGGGGAGGGCAAGAGTGCAACAGAACATTCGCTCCAATTTCGAGATGCTGCGGGCCTACGAGCCGCAGCTTTGGCGTTTGGGCGCACTGGCGGAGCGTTACTTCGCTGAAGATCCCAACACCAGCTTGCTCAAGCTGAGGCAGTTGGCAGAGCTGTTGACGCAGTCGCTCGCGGCTCGCGCAGGCCTGTTTGTTTCTCAGGAAGAAAGCCAGTATGAGTTGATCCGACGTTTGCAGGCTGAGGGGCTGTTGCCGCGCGAAATCAAGCAGGTGCTCGACCGGATTCGCGTCACCGGCAACGCCGCCAACCATGCACTCGAGGGCGATCACGCTATGGCGCTGGCCGCCCTCAAGCTGTGCTGGCAGTTGAGTTTGTGGTTTCACCGAACCTTCAAGCAAGCGGATTTCCGCTCTGGGCCTTTCGTGCCGCCAGCCCCTCCGGCCGAAGCGGCAAAAGGGCCGGAGTCGGATGAACTTCAGCGTGAGCTGGCCACCCTGCGGCAGGCGGTGGCTGAGCATCAGGCGCTGCACGAACAGGTTCGCCTCGAACTGCAGACCACACAGACCCAACTGACCTCCTTGGGCGAGGAGCGTGCCGTCTGGGAGCAGATCGCCACCGAGTCCGACCGGGACAAGGCCCGACTGGCGGAACAGTTGGCCCGGTTGCAGTCCCAGGCCCAGGCGGCACCGCAAGGTGCCGTCAGCCGATTCGTGGCGTCGGCGACCCAGGCGGCCACGCTGGTGCAGTTGGACGAGGTCGAAACCCGCCGCATCATCGACCAGCAGTTGCGGCTGGCCGGCTGGGAGGTTGATTCGGCCGTGCTGCGGTTTTCCAAGGGCGCAAGGCCCGTGCGGGGGCGCAACCTGGCGATCGCTGAATGGCCCTGTGAGGGGTACTCTGCGGACTATGTGCTTTTCCGGGGCCTGGTGCCGCTCGCCGTGGTCGAGGCCAAGCGGGGCCTCAAGGACGTGTCGGCCGACCTGCAGCAGGCCAAACGCTACAGCCGCACGTTCACGCCCAGCGCCGACACGCAACTCCACTCGCAGAACTGGGGCGCGGCGTCGGAGTTCCGTGTTCCCTTCGTGTTCGCCACCAATGGTCGGCCTTATCTGCGCCAGTTATCGACCAAGAGCGGCATCTGGTTCTGTGACCTGCGCCGCTCGGACAACCGGAGCACGGCGCTGGACGGCTGGTACACGCCCGACGGACTGAGCAACTTGCTGAGCCAAGATGAGTCCCGGGCCCATGCCGAACTGGCGCATGCGCCGTTCAACTACGGTTTTCCGCTGCGCCACTACCAGCAGGCCGCCATCCAGGCGGCCGAATCCTGCATCGCCCGGGGCCAGCGCGAAATCCTGCTGGCGATGGCCACCGGCACCGGCAAGACCAAGACCTGCATCGCTCTCATCTATCGGCTGCTCAAGGCCCAGCGCTTCCGGCGCATCCTGTTCCTGGTGGACCGTTCCGCGCTGGGCGAGCAGGCCGCCAACGCGTTCAAGGACACGCGCATGGAGCGCCTGCAGACCTTTGCCGATACCTTCGGCATCAAGGAGCTGGAGGTCTCGGTGCCCGACGCGGACACGGCCGTCCACATCGCCACGGTGCAGGGGGTGATGCGCCGAGTGCTGTTTCCCGCCGAGGGCACGGCCCCGCCGACGGTGGACCAGTACGACTGCATCGTCATTGATGAGTGCCACCGCGGATACACGCTTGACCGCGAGATGTCCGACACCGAGCTCGGCTTTCGCGGCTTCGAGGACTACATCTCCAAGTACCGCCGCGTGCTGGACTACTTCGACGCCGTCAAGATCGGCTTGACGGCCACGCCGGCCCTGCACACCACCGAGATCTTTGGTCCGCCCGTCTACAGCTACAGCTACCGGGAGGCGGTGGTGGACGGTTACTTGGTGGACTACGAGCCGCCCCTGCAGATCCACACCCAGCTCACCGAGCGCGGCATGACCTGGCGGGTGGGCGAAGAGGTCAAGGTCTACGACGCCCATCGTCACCAGATCGACCTGTTCAAGGCGCCCGACGAGATCACGCTGAAGGTCGAAGACTTCAATCGCAAGGTGATCACTCGGCCGTTCAACGAGGCGGTGTGCAGCTACCTGGCCCAGGAGATCGACCCCGGTGGCCTGCGCAAGACGCTCGTCTTCTGCGTCAACAGCGACCACGCCGATCTGGTGGTGGACGTGCTCAAGGCCGCGTTCGTGGCGCAGTACGGCAGTGTGGAGGACGATGCTGTCATCAAGATCACCGGCAACGCCGATAAGCCACTGGAGCTGATCCGCCGCTACCGCAACGAGCGTCTGCCCAATGTGGCCGTGACCGTGGACCTGCTCACCACCGGCGTGGACGTGCCCGAGATCTGCAATCTGGTCTTCCTGCGCCAGGTCAACAGCCGCATCCTGTTCGACCAAATGCTGGGTCGTGCCACCCGGCTGTGCGACTTCGACGGCGAGGCCAAGGACACCTTCCGGGTGTTTGACGCCGTGCGCCTGTTCGAGGCCATCGGCGACATGACCGATATGAAACCCGTGGTCGTGAACCCCAAGGTCAACTTTGCCCAACTGGAACACGAGCTGGTGCACGCGGACAGCGACGCCGTGCGCGAGCTGGTGCGTGATCAGTTCCTGGCCAAGCTGCAGGTGAAGAAGCGACACCTGGACGATCGGGCCGCACAGGACTTCGAGACCCGTACCGGCCTGCGGCCCGACGAGTTCGTCAAGCAGCTCAAGGCCCTCAGCCTGAACGAGGTGGTGGCGTGGTTCACGCAGCACCCCGACCTAGGCGATATCCTGGACCGTAAGCCGGCGGGCAGCGCCTGCCCGGTCTATGTCTCCGACCATCCGGACGAACTCCTGCGCGTGGAGCGTGGTTACGGCCAGGCCGACAAGCCGGAGGACTACCTCGATGCCTTCAAGGCTTTCATCGCCAGCCACGGCAACGAGCTGCCCGCCCTGATGGCCGTGCTGACCCGCCCGCGCGACCTGACCCGCAAGGAGCTCAAGGCGTTGATCCTCGCCCTCGATCAGGCGGGCTACACCGAGGCCCGTCTGGCCACGGCTTGGCGCGAGGCCAGCAACCAGGACATCGCCGCCCGCATCGTTGGGTACATTCGGCAGGCCGCCTTGGGCGACGCGCTGGTGCCCTACAGCGAGCGTGTGGACCACGCGCTGCAGGCCCTTCTGGCCCGACCGCCCGGCGGCAAGCCGTGGACCGGCCCGCAGCGCGACTGGCTCAAGCGGATCGCTGCGCAGACCAAGGCCAACCTGCTGGTGGACCGCGACGCGATGGACGATCCCGACCTGCTCTTCAAGCGCGAAGGCGGCGGATTCGCCCGGCTCGACAAACTCTTCAACGGCCAGCTCCAACCGGTGCTGGATGCTTTCAACGATGCCCTCTGGACGCCTCCCGCGCAGAGTGCCTGATCCTGCGGTTTATTGATGTCCCGAACCCCCCAAGCCGCCCACGACATCGGCGCCAAGCTCTGGTCGCTGTGCCACGTGTTGCGCGACGATGGCGTCACCTATCACCAGTACCTCAGCGAGCTGACCTACCTGCTGTTCCTCAAGATGATGAAGGAAACGGGGCAGGAGGAGCGCCTGAAGATCTGGCTGCGCCCCCGCAAGAGCGAGCCTGCGGTGGAGCAGCCCGGCACCCGCTGGGACGACCTGCTCGCAGCGTCCGCGCCTGAGCGGCTGGACCTCTACAAGGAAATGCTGCTGAGCTATGGCCTGCATGGCCGAGGTGCCGTGCAGGAGATCTACGCCAACGCCAACACCTTCATCACCAAGCCCGCTACGCTGAGCAAGCTGGTGACCGACATCGACGCGCTCGACTGGTACAGCGTGCAGCGCGATGACCTGGGCGACCTGTACGAAGACCTGCTGGAGCGCAACGCCACCGAGAAGAAGAGCGGCGCGGGCCAGTACTTCACCCCCCGCCACCTGATCGACAGCATCGTCACCGTGATGCAGCCGCGTTTGGGCGATGTGATCCAGGATCCGGCGGCGGGCACCTGCGGCTTCCTGATCGCGGCGAACAACCATCTGCGCGCCACCAACGACTTCGACAGCCTGGACGAGGCCGCCCAGCGCCGCTACCGGCACCAGACCTTCTTCGGCATGGAGCTGGTGCAGGACACCCACCGCCTGGCTTTGATGAACATGCTGCTGCACGGCATCGAGGGCGGCGTGGCGTATGGCGACACCTTGGGTGAGGAGGGCACGCAACTGCCCGCCTCCTCCCTGATCCTGTCCAACCCGCCCTTCGGCACCAAGAAGGGCGGCGGCCTGCCCACCCGCACCGACCTGACCTACCCCACCAGCAACAAGCAGTTCGCCTTCCTGCAGCACATCTACCGCAACCTCAAGCGCGGTGGCCGGGCCGCCGTGGTGCTGCCCGACAACGTGCTGTTCGAGAGCAACGTGGGCACCGACATCCGCCGCGACCTGATGGACAAGTGCAACCTGCACACCATCCTGCGTCTGCCCACCGGCATCTTCTACGCCCAGGGCGTGAAGACCAACGTGCTGTTCTTCACCAAGGGCGAGACCGACAAGGGCAATACCCGCGAGGTGTGGGTGTACGACATGCGCGCCAACATGCCGCAGTTCGGCAAGCGCACGCCCTTCACGCGCGACTACTTTCGCACCCCGGCCGATGCGCCGGCCGACGTGCCGCGCGACAAGTTCGAAGACGTGTTCGGCGCGGACCCGCAGGGCGGCCCGGAGGCCGTGGCGCAGCGAGTGGACAGCGGCGAGGCCGGTCGCTGGCGCCGGTTCACCCGCGAGCAGATCACCCAGCGGGGCGATAACCTGGACATCAGCTGGCTCAAGGACGACAGCGCTGCGTCGGCCGAGGCCCAGCGTGAAGACCCGGCCTTGGTCGCCCGCCTGCTGCAGCGTGAGCTGAGCGGTGCCATGGCGGAGCTGCGCGCCCTGCTGGAGGAGTTGGGCGAAGACCCGGATGCGGCGCTGGATGACCTGCTTCTGGATGAATCCGCCCCCGACGAGGCCCGGTCATGACCTTGCCCTCACCGCGACCGACGGTCGCATCGCCCGACCTCCTGCACGCCGAGCTGCGCGCCTTGATCGCCACCAGCCGCCAGCGCTTGGCGAGTGCCGTCAATGCGGAACTGACGCGGCTGTACTGGACCGTGGGTCAGCGCCTGGCCACCGAGGTGCTGAACGATGGCCGTGCCGACTACGGTGCTCGGTTGCTGGAACAGCTCGGACGGCAGTTGTCCGATGAATTCGGGCGCGGCTTCGAGGTCCGCAACCTGCGCCGCATGGTCAGGTTTGCGCAGTCGTTTCCCGACGTCGAGATTGTGTCGACGCTGTCGACACAATTGAGCTGGAGCCACTTGGTGGCCATCGTGGCACTCAAAACCCCGGAGGCCCGGCAGTTCTACGCCCGGCAAGCCGTGCAGGATCGCTGGAGCGTGCGCGAACTCACCCACCAGATCGACCGCAAGGCCTACGAGCGCACCAAAATCGCCAGCCTCCAGGCGGCCGTGCAGCCGGACACCCCAGCCCTCGTCTTCAAAGACCCGTACTTCCTCGACTTCCTGGGCCTGCGGGCCGGCCACGACGAGGCTGACCTCGAAGCCGCCATCCTGCGCCAGCTCGAAGCCTTCATCCTCGAACTCGGCCGAGGCTTTGCCTTCGTGGAGCGCCAAAAGCGCATGGTCATCGACGGCGAAGACTTTTACCTCGACCTGCTCTTCTACCACCGCCGCCTGCAGCGCCTGGTGGCCATCGAACTCAAGCTGGGCCGCTTCAAAGCCGCCCACAAGGGCCAGATGGAGCTCTACCTGAAATGGCTCGACAAGCACGAGCGCCAGCCCGGCGAACACGCCCCCATCGGCCTCATCCTGTGCGCCGAATCCAGCCGCGAACAGATCGAACTGCTGCAGATGCACCAGGACGGCATCACCGTGGCCGAGTACTGGACCGAACTGCCGCCCAAGGCCGAGCTGGAAGCGCAATTGCATGCGGCGTTGGTGGAGGCGCGGGAACGGCTCGCGAGGAGAGGGGTGTTGCTGGGCGGGGATGAGAATGAATGAATTGCCAACCGGGTGGGTTTATGCACCGATTGGAAAACTATGCTCGCTGGTGAATGGTCGAGCATTCAAGCCAACGGAGTGGCAGTCGCACGGGGTTCCCATCGTTCGTATTCAGAATTTGAACAATGCTGCTGCCTCTTTCAATAGCTACCCAGGTGATGTCGATGATCGGCACCGGTTGCATGGGGGCGAGTTGTTGTTTGCTTGGTCAGGTACGCCCGGAACGTCATTTGGTGCACATATTTGGTATGGTAAAGAGGCGGTTCTCAATCAACACATCTTTCGCGTTGATTTTGACGAGGCGCTGCTGGACAAGAGATTCTTTCGCTTTGCCATCAACGAAAAACTGAATGAACTGATCGGAGTGGCTCAGGGCGGGGTCGGGCTCCGGCACGTCACCAAGGGTGTATTTGAGGGAACGGAAATCGCCGTATCCCCTCGCGCGGAGCAAACCCGCATTTCCGATCAACTCGATACCCTGCTGGCCCGCATCCAAGCCTGCCAGAATCGGCTGGATGCGATTCCGGGGTTGCTTAAGCGGTTTCGGCAGGCGGTGTTGGCGGCAGGAATTTCTGGGCAACTGACTGCGGAATGGCAGGGCGATGCCGCGTGCGTTCCGTGGCGTCGCACAACGGTCGGGGAATTGCTGATCGGAAAGCCGAGGAACGGGTATTCGCCCAAGGCGGTGGAATTTGAAACGCCCGTCAGATCGCTGACGTTGTCTGCGACGACGTCCGGGCGCTTCCGGGCGCAGCACACCAAATTCATCGACGAGCACATTCCCGACGCGTCTCATCTTTGGCTTGAGCCAGGCGATATCCTGATCCAACGGGCAAATTCTTTGGAGTACGTTGGTGTCAGCGCCGTGTTCGACGGCCCGCACAAGCGATTCATCTATCCGGACTTGATGATGAAGTGCCGTCCGAATGAGCAAGTTCTTGGGCAGTACCTGTTCTACATCCTGAGCGCCGAAGAAACCCGGAAGTATTTCCGTGACCATGCGACTGGAACTGCCGGCAACATGCCGAAGATCAACCAACAAACCGTCATGTCGGCGCCGTGCAGTTTGCCGCTGTTGGACGAACAAGTGGAAATCGTTCGTCGCGTTGACGCCCTTCTTCGTCTGGCCGACCGTATCGAAACCCGCCACGCCGAAGCCGTCGCCCAAGCCCAGCGCCTCACTCCACTGACGCTGGCCAAGGCATTCCGAGGCGAGCTGGTTCAGCAAGACCCCCAAGATGAGCCCGCCAGTGCCCTGCTTCAGCGAGTGGCTGCGGCCAAGGCTTTGACACAAGAGGCTGCGCGTGGTCGGGCTCGGGGTAGGAAAGCGGATCCGTCGATCGAAAGGCCCGTCGCTTGGGCGGATGGGGCGTCACTCCCTGCCGGCATTTGGGCCTACCAGGCACCTGTTGACGAACACACCGCAACAGCAGTGCTCGCGGCTGTGTTGAGGGCCTGGGGGCACCCCGTGCCTCAGGATCAGGCGCGATTGGCTGCCGCGCTGTGCATGCAGCCGCGTCTTCTTACTGCTGCGCTGCCATCCGCGCCGGCAGCGCAGTGGTGTCGGCTGGTGGGGGCCGATGCCAAGGTCTTGCCCGCTCGGATTGCCCCCTTGCAGCCGGCGAGCAACGCCCCTTGGGGTCGGGCCCTCGCCAAGATGCGTGCACGAGGCGATTTGGTCGAGTCGGGTCAAGGAGCTTCGGAGACCTGGGCTCTTGGGCCCGGAGCCGCCCAGATCGAAACGGCGGAGTGGTCGGCTGGCCGTGCCGGCTGGGTGGTGGCTTATTTGCAGACGCATGGTGTGGAGGCTGTGTTGCCCTCCCTGTCGACCGAGGTGCAGGAGTTTGTCCATGCCCGCGCAGCCTGATCTGTTTGGCGCCGCGCCGTTGTCGGTCACGCTCCCGCCGGGGGGTGGGCAGCCGGCGCTGTGGGTGCGCCGACTCACCCTATGGAAGGAGCCCGGCGAGCCGGTGCGCAGCATCGACTTGAGGCCGGGCCTGAACTTCATCTGGTCGCCCGACCCAGCCGACATGGGCGGTCGAAGTGAAGGAGGCGAGCTGGGGCACGGCGCCGGAAAGACACTGTTCTGTCGCTTGCTGCGCTATTGCCTGGGTGAGGATCGTTTTGCGCCGGACGACCAGCGCCACAGCATCGGCACCGCGTTTCTGAACGGCTGGGTTTCGGCCGAGGTGATGTTGCAGGGCGTGCGATGGGCGGTGCTGCGACCCCTGGGTGTGGGGCGTGGGCATTTTGCGGTCGAGGGTGTTCTGCCGGAGCAGCTCTTTGACCGATTGACCGAGCCCACCGGCATGGCGCCCCTGATCAATGCGATCGAGCGGCAGGTGCTGACCCCGCAGGTGTCCAAGTTGATGCCCGTCGATCACCCGCATGACGCTTGGCGCGTCGCGCTGGCTTGGCTGACGCGGGATCAGGAGTGCCGGTTTGACCATGTGTTGGACTGGCGCGCGGCGGAGTCTGATTCGGATTCGCCGACGCGCTCCATGTCCCGCAGTCGCTTGCAGGATGCCCTGCGGGTGTTGATCGCCGCCATTTCTCCCGAGGAAATCGAGCTGCAGGCCGCAGCCAATGCGCAAAGTGACGCCCTCAAGACCAAGCTGTACGAGCAGGGCCGATGGCAGTGGGCTTGTGAACACCTGCGGGCAGAGCTGTTGCGCGCGGTTGGTCTGTCGACTACCGATGTGCCTGACGGGCGCCTGGGTATCGAGGTGCTGCGCCAAGCCGCCCGCAGGAAACTGGCTGAGGCTGCGCAGACGGACCCCAATGTGGATGTGTCGAATCTGGGTGAGCTGCGGCAGCGTGCTCAAGACGCCGCGCAAGAAGTGGTCAGCCTGGAACAGCGATTGGCGGTGCTGAGCGGCAGTCTGCCGTTGCATCAGTCGCTGCTGGCGGCTGTGCGGGCCGAGTTGCCGGGCAGTTCGTCTCAGGTCCGGGATGCGGAGGCTCCGACCTGTCTGATCTGCGAAGTGCCGATTGAACGGGCTCTGGCTGAAGGGTGCAAGCTCTCGCATCACCTGCCGGACCTGGAGGGCCTGCGTCAGCGACATGAAGCGCTGAAGCGGAAGATCGCGGACAAGCAGGCCGAGATCGACAAGGTGACGCAGGAAGTGGCCGACGTGAGGCAGCAGCTTCCGTCGGCGCGCTCGGCCCGCGATGTTCTTCGGCAGGCTCTAACTCAGGCCGAGCGGCTGAGCGATGACCGCACCTCGGCCTGGCGCCAAGTCCGAAAGAACTTGGACGACATTCAGCGCCTGGATCGCGACTGGACCGCTTGGGAGCAGGCGCAAACGCTGGCGGCACAGTGGCAGGAAGAAATCGATGCCAAGCGCGAGCGATTGAGTGCTTTCCGGGAGCAGCAGGCGACGGTTTTTGCCCGTTTGTCCACCCATTTCGATGCGGTGATCCGGGCAGCGGTCGGCCCTTCGGCCTCGGGTCGAGTCGGTTTGGATGGCAATGGACTGAAGCTGACCGTTCAGTGGGGCGGAGAGCGTTCCACCGCCGCCATCGAATCGCTGAAGGTGATCGCCTTCGACCTGGCGGTGATGTGCATGAGCATGGAAGGTGTGACCCGTCTGCCGGCGTTCCTGGTGCATGACAGTCCCCGCGAGGCTGATCTGGGGCTCAGCGTGTATCACCGGCTGTTTGATGTCGTGTGCGGGCTGGAGTCGGTGTCGACATCTGACGTTGCCTTCCAGTACATCGTTACGACCACCACTCAACCGCCCCCGGCGTTGCAGAAGGCTCCATGGCTGCGCCAAGAGCTTCGCGGCGCACCGCCCGAGGAACGTCTTCTGCGATGTGATCTGCCATGAGCGACATCAAACTCTTCCGCCTGTCCAACGGCCGTGCGACCGAACTGCAGGGCGATGCCTCCGATCTGGAGAAGCCGCTGCAAAACCTCATCGAGTGCAATCTGGATGAATTGCTCGGCATCCGTTTCCTGGCCACCGAGTACTCGACCGGCAAGACGCACGGTGGGCGCATCGACACGCTGGGGCTGGACGAGAACCACTGTCCGGTGATCCTGGAGTACAAGCGCTCGGTGGGTGAGAACGTCATCAACCAGGGGCTGTTTTACCTGGATTGGCTGATGGACCATCAGGCCGAGTTCAAGCTGCTGGTGCTGGAGAAGTTCGGCAAGGCGGTGGCCGACGAGATCGACTGGAGCGCGCCGCGTCTGGTGTGCATCGCCGCCGACTTCACGAAGTACGACGGCCACGCGGTGCAGCAGATCAACCGCAACATCGAGCTGATCCGCTACCGCCGTTTCGGCGATGAGCTCCTGTTGTTCGAGCTGGCCAGTGCGTCGTCGGTGGCCAGCTCGAAGGTGTTGCGCGGCAAACCCGTGAGGGTGGCCAAGGATCCGGTGGAGGCTGCGGTAGAGAAGGCGCCCGGGCCCGACAAGCCCTTCACTGAGGTGGTCGCCTCATTGTCCCCGCTGCTGGCGGATGTGCTGGCGTCGCTGGAGAACTACACGCTCTCGCTGGGCGATGACATTCAGCGCAAGGAGTTGCGCCTGTACGTGGCCTACAAGCGGCTGAAGAACTTTGCGACCTTGGCGCCCCAGAAGGGTCGTCTGCTGCTGTACCTGCACCTGGACCCGGCGCCTGTGATGAAGGTGCTCCCGAACGCCCGGGACGTGTCGCAGATCGGGCATTGGGGAACCGGCAACGTCGAGATTCCCTTGGCCAGTCTGGCGGATCTGGAAGCGGCGAAGCCGTTCATCGCCTTGGCCTATGAAGGGCGGGCCGCCGCCCAGGCTTCCGGCACCTGATCCATCCTGATCCATGAGTGGCGCAGCGCGCACCTGGAACCCACACGAATTCACGCATGACCATTTCCGACCGTACTTTTGCATCCCCGCGCGGACTGCACGCCGCCATCGTCGACCTCGACGGCACGATGGTGGACACCCAGGGTGACTTTGTCGCCGCCCTGGGCCTGACGCTGACCGAGCTGGGCCTGCCGGTGGTGGACCGCGCCTTCGTCGAGCAGACAGTGGGCAAGGGCAGTGAACACCTGCTGCGCACGACGCTGGCCCACGTCGGCGGCGCGGCCAGCCTGTTCGATGCAGCCTGGGCCGGCTACCAGCGCCATTACCTGACCATCAACGGGCGACACTCCGACGTCTACGCCGGTGTCGTCGAAGGGCTGGAGCGCCTGCGCACCGCAGGCCTGAAACTGGCCTGCCTGACCAACAAACCCGCCGAGTTCGCCCGCCCGCTGCTGGTCGACAAGGGCCTGGCCGGCTACTTCGAGTGCGTGTTCGGCGGTGACGACTTCCCACGCAAGAAGCCCGATCCGCTTCCTTTGGTCGAGACCTGCAAGGCGCTGGGCACGCTGCCGCAACACACGCTCATGATTGGCGACTCCAGCAACGACGCCCAGGCCGCACGGGCGGCCGGCTGCCCCGTGGCGCTGGTGAGCTACGGCTACAACCACGGCGAGCCGATCCGCGCGGTGCCGGCCGATCAGTACCTGGACCGGATTGACGAGCTGGATCTTTCTAGCTTTTGAATCAATGACTTAACATCCGTCGCATCTGCCAAGCATCGCCGTCGACGCACACTCAGTGCGTGCATTCAGGGGGAATGTCGTGCTTTCCGCGCGGTTTTTGGTGCTTTTGTGCGAACCATTCGGTTAAGCTATGTCTAAACAGCTCACCTACTACCTGACGGAGATCAGGCCGGAAGACTTGACCGACGATGGCGATGGGGCTGCGGTTCCCCTCAATGCCCGGCGCTTCAGGGTTTCATCGGCCTGTGAAGCTGAGGACGCGGATTCAGCCGACGTGTGGTCGCAGATCCAGGCCCTCAGCAGCAGGCAGCATCAGAAGGCGGCTCTCGCCGGGCTCATCTTCCTGGTGAAGGTGGCGCAAAGTGGTCAACCGTTGACGGCATCGCTCGACAAGAAGGCTCTGCATGAAACGCATTCATTCACCAGCCGGGTATCGGGTCAGGTCGAAAAGATCTGGCGCTACCGTCGTGGCGACATACGCATCCTTTTCTACTACGCCCATGACCGGGTGGTCTTGCTCAGTGGTGTGCTGATCAAGTTGAAGGACAAGCTCAGCACTGCTGAAGTGTCCGCTGCGGAGCGGGCTGTGGATCGATACCTCGAAGCGCACCGTCAGGGCTGCGTGGTCTGGGTGTGAGCTCGACAAGATCGAGTGACTGGAGAGAGTCGTGTCTCGAAAAGCATTGTTTGCCTCACTGAATGCTGATTTACCGGACATCAAAGGGGAGCTGGCGAAGGTCGCCGTGGCTGCGGATCTGAGCGCCTTGCTGGCGCAGGCCGGATGCACGCGTGCGGACTTGGCCAAGCGTCTGGGCTGGTCGCGTGCGCGGGTCACGCAGGTGTTGTCGGGTGAGGGCAACCTCACCATCGAAACCGTCCATGCCGTGGCGCAAGCCTTGGGCTGTACGTTTGACGTGGTTTTTCGCAAGCCCGATGAGCGCAGGCTGCCGCAGACGTGGGAGCGTGGGGTCGCCAGGTCGCTGGGGGATGCGGCCAACGTGTTGCAGTTCCCGTCTTGTCCTGTGGGGTCCCAGACTCGACCTTCTCGCACAGTGAAGTGGCAGACGACGCCGTCTCGCCAACACGTCTACCGCGAAGAGATCGGCCAGGCAAAAGCACAGTGGGAGTGTCTGAATGCAGCCTAGTCCCCTGCAGTTGCTGCAGTGCAGCTTCGAATCGGTTCAAGTGACAGGTGTTCCGGATTTCGACAACAGCGGTCGTGATCCTGCTTTCCTGATGAATCCAGCGGGTCTGCAGTTGTCTTCCGAAACGGCAGTTCAAGACCTCAACACCTCGCCGGACTTCACCGACTACGCCATTCGCTTTGTCGTGGCTTTTGAGCCCAAAGAGGCCAACGGCATTCCTTATCGCGGCGAGGTCGTCATTCAGGCTCAGGTTCGCATGCATGGCGTTGACGACGCGTTGGAACGCAAGCGGCTGGCCGTGGTCAATGGCGTATCTCTGCTGTACGGTGTGGCGCGCGACATGGTGTCCACCGTCACCAGCCGTGGTGTGCATGGGCAGATGCTGTTGCCGACGCTGAATTTCCGCAGTTTGGCCGATTCTGTGCTGGCAGACGAGATGGTCGAGAGCCCTCCTGTTGTGGCTGACGACCACTGCCGCGACGCGGGCAAAACGGTTGCGGTCAAGAAAGCCCCGAAGAAGCGGGCGTCCACCCTGAGGGGGCCGGCCAAAAGTACGGTGCAAGCCTGAGTGGATAGGCGATTTGGCCTGATACACTGATCCGCATCATGTTCATCTCGCGCAAACGCAGCATCGGCCGCATCGCCGGGTCTCAGGACCGGGGAGCGTGGCCCTGGCGTCGCTGAAGCGATGCCTGGGCGGGGTCGCCTTTTCGCAAGAAGGGAGACCCCGCTGATCCGCTGAAGTTTGTCGCTGCGTGTGCGCTCCGCGCCCCGCATTGCCGACACGGGTCCGGAGCCACCCTACAGGTGCATCGGACCCCGACCGATCAAACAGGCCCGCGGCACGCACGCGCACCTGACGTCGTTTCGACACGCGAGCATGCCGGTGGGCCCCTGGAGCGCACACCGTGACCCCTGAACTCGAATTCCGAACGCTGGCCGAGCAAGGCCTCAACCGCATTCCCCTGATCCGCGAGGCCTTCGCCGATCTGGAGACCCCGCTGTCGCTGTACCTGAAGCTCGCGGGCGGGCAGCCGCTGAGCTTCCTGCTGGAGTCCGTCGTGGGGGGGGAGCGTTTTGGGCGCTACTCCTTCATCGGCCTGCCGGCGCGCACGCTGATCCGCGCCAGTCGGGGCCTCACCGAGGTGGTCACCGACGGACAGGTGGTGGAGCGTTTCGAGGGCAATCCGCTCGATTTCATCGAGACTTACCAGAAGCGCTTCAAGGTGGCGCTGCGGCCGAACCTGCCCCGTTTTTGCGGCGGCCTGGCGGGCTACTTCGGCTACGACACGGTGCGCTACATCGAGAAGAAGCTGGCCGACACGCGCCTGCCCGGCGGCATCGGCACGCCCGAGATCCAACTGCTGCAGACCGAGGAACTGGCCGTCATCGACAACCTGTCGGGGCGCCTGTACCTGATCGTCTACGCGGACCCGGGGCAGCCTGACGCGTATGCGCGGGCCCAGCGTCGACTGGACGAGTTGCAGTCGCGCCTGGATACGCCAGTTCATGCGCCGGCCGTGCGACCCAGCGAAGCCCATCCGGTGGTGCGGGAGTATGCGCAGGCCGATTTCGAGACTGCGGTGCTCAAGGCCAAGGAATTCATCGCCGCAGGCGACTGCATGCAGATCGTCATCGGCCAGCGCCTGAAGAAGCGCTACACCGAACACCCGCTGTCGCTGTACCGCGCGCTGCGTTCGCTCAACCCCAGCCCCTACATGTACTACTACGACATGGGGGACTTCCACATCGTCGGGTCGTCGCCGGAAATCCTGGTGCGCCAGGAAGCGCGCGAGCTGGAAGGGCGCACCCGCCAGATCGTGACCATCCGCCCCATCGCGGGCACGCGCCCCCGCGGCTCGACGCCGGAGATGGACGCCCAGCTCGAACGCGACCTGCTGGCCGACCCCAAGGAGCGCGCCGAGCACCTGATGCTGATCGACCTGGCGCGCAATGACATCGGCCGCATCGCCAAGACCGGTTCGGTCAAGGTGACGGAGGCCTTCGGCATCGAGCGCTACTCGCACGTGATGCACATCGTCAGCAACGTCGAAGGTGAGCTGAAGGACGGCATGAGCAGCCTGGACGTGCTGCGCGCCAGCTTCCCCGCCGGCACCCTGAGCGGCGCGCCCAAGATCCATGCGATGGAGATCATCGACGACCTGGAGATCAGCGAGCGCGGCATCTACGGTGGCGCGGTGGGCTATCTGAGCTTTGCGGGCGACATGGACGTGGCCATCGCCATCCGCACCGGCGTGATCAAGGATCAGACGCTGTACGTGCAGGCCGGGGCCGGCGTCGTGGCCGATTCGGTGCCCGAGATGGAATGGAAAGAAACCGAGGTCAAGGCGCGTGCCGTGATCCGGGCGGCTGAACTGGTTGAGGCGGGGTTCTGATGCGCATCCCCCGCGCCTGCGGCGTTTTGCTGCACCCCACTTCGTTGCCTGGTCCTCACGGTTCGGGCGATCTCGGTCCTTCGGCCTACCACTTCGTCGACTGGCTCGTCGCGGCCGGGCAGAAGCGCTGGCAGTTCCTGCCGCTGGGCGGGCTGGGGCCGGGCTGGTCGCCGTATATGAGCACGTCCGCCTTTGCGGGCAATGAGTTGCTGATCGATCTGGGCGAGCTGCGCGCGCGCGGCTGGCTCGACGACGCCGACCTCCAGCCCACGGATGCCTTGTGGGCGTGCGCCGTGCACTTCGACGCCGTGGCGCCGTTCCGGCGGGAGCGGCTGGCTCGGGCCGCCGCACGGTTCGAGGCCACGGCCACAGAGGCCGAGCGGCTGGACCTGCAGGCGTTTGGGTCGCGCCAGAAGGGTTGGCTGGACGACTACGCCCTGTTCATGGCCCTGGCCGAGCACTTCGACGGCCAGAGCTGGGTCGAGTGGCCCGCTGCGCTGGTGGCTCGCGAGCCGGAGGCCTTGGCGCAGGTGCGTGTCGAGCATGCCGAGCGGATCCGCTTCTGGATCTTCTGCCAGTGGTGTTTTGAGCGCCAATGGGGCTACCTGCGCGCCTACGCCGCCGAGCGGGGCGTGCAGATGGTGGGCGACCTGCCCATCTTCATCGCGCACCAGAGCGCCGACGTCTGGACCCATCCAGAGCTGTTCGAGTTGGACGCCCAGGGGCGGCAGACCGCCGAGGCGGGCGCTCCGCCGGACGCCTTCAGCGCGGACGGCCAGCACTGGGGCAATCCGCTGTACCGCTGGTCGGCACACCGGGCCGAAGGTTTCGGCTGGTGGACCGAGCGCATCCGACACACGTTCAGCCAGGTGGACTTCGTGCGTGTGGACCACTTCCGCGGGTTCCTGGCCTGCTGGTCGATTCCGGCGGGTGACAAGCACGCCCGCAACGGCCACTGGGAGATCAGCCCTGGGGCCGAGCTGTTCGCGGCGGCCACGGCGGTGCTGGGCGACCTGCCCATCATTGCCGAGGACCTGGGGGACATCACCCCAGACGTGATCGACCTGCGCGACCAGTTGGGTTACCCAGGCATGCGCATCTTGCAGTTTGCCTTTGGCAACCCGCCGGACCACCCGTTCCTGCCGCACAACTACGGGTCGAACACGGCGGTCTACACCGGCACGCACGACAACGACACGCTGCGGGGCTGGTGGAACGGGGCGGACGAGCATTGCCGCCGCCACGTCCAGTCCTACCTGGGCGTGGATGGCCGCGACGTGGTGTGGGACCTGATCCGCGCGGCCTGTGCCAGCGTGGCCGACACCTGCATCGTGCCGCTGCAGGACGTACTGGGCCTGGACGGTGAGCACCGCATGAACCGGCCCGGGCAGATGCAGGGCAACTGGTCGTGGCGATTCCAGTGGCCCATGGTGGCGCCCGACGCCGCCGACCGCCTGCGCCACCTGTGCGCGCTCTACGGGCGCTGAGTCGCGGAACCGACCGCCTTGCCCGCAAGCCCGCTTGACCCGAACATGATTTGACGAACGGAGCCGCTGCCATGCTGCTGATGATCGATAACTACGATTGAGGTCTACTGGCGTCTATCAACCTCCATGGAACAACTCT
>CAYYCN010000019.1:0-39277 GCA_964470355.1 uncultured Sphaerotilus sp. | reverse complement strand
TCGGCCGATCAGCTTCAAATGCGCATCAGATGAAATTCGCAGGGCCGACTACTTGACCTCGATGGGCCAGGGCAGGGCCAGATCGCGCAGGTAACGGATGGACGTCGACCCTTCGGTCGTGACGATGAATTTCCGGCCACTTTCCTTCGGAACTGCGTCCGCAAGAGGAGCGACCCGGTCGAGCACATCCTCAAACCGGGTGATCGCCCTGACCGGATCGCGCCGCACCAGCGCAGTCACGCCCGACACGAAAATGGTCCGGCTGAACCCGATGCCCAACCGGGCCCTCGCTTCAGTGTTCGTGGTGGAGCCGCACTCCAAGTCGATCTGATGGGCGAGAAGCATCGGCAAGCGCGTGCTGCTCGTGACGCTGACGGCGTCGATGGTCAGATCCTTGCCACCGGCCTTTTGGCGCTGCGCCCGCATGCGGTCCAAGGCCCGCAGACAAATGGCGCGTGCGTACCCCTGCCGTTGGCCAGACCGGTCCACATACGAAAACGGGAAGGCGGTGTCCTGCAGACCGATCTTGACCCGCCCGGACGTCAGTGGCAACTCGTCATGCTCCGCCGCTGCGGCTGGCCCAAGCAGGGTTGCCAGCACAACCCCGAGCCACCACGCGCCCGCTCGCCCTCGACTTGCCGGGGCGCACACACACATAGTGCGTCCAGACACTCCCATGCCCACTCCCTTCGCTTTTTTTGCGTCTGGGCAGGCCGCTTTTGCCGACCACCCATCCAAACGTCGGGTGCATATTGGGGTTAAACGTGCTGGTTTTTCGCCCCCCTGGAACCAAAGGTTACGAATTCAGCGGTCGCGCCACAGCAGCGCCCTACTCTGCGGCGGCAATCAAGTCGGAAAGGGCTTGGGTGACATCCTCTGCGCTCACCCCCTCACCCAAAGCCACCGGCGCCCCGGCCAGCACGGCCGCGCCCTCGGTCTTGAGCTTCTTCACCCACTCCCCCGCATCGCGGCCACCGGCAAAGGCCTGGCTTTGCAGCAGCACGCGGCCGTCGTGGGCGGTGAGCTTGAAGTAGAACTGCCCGTCGCTTTCGCGGTACTGCTTGAAGCTGGCCAGCGCCACCTTGGCCTTGGCCACCGGGGCGGCTGCGGCGGCCGGGGCCTTGAAGCGGCGCAGGCCCACGGCTTCGCGCAGCTCCTCCAGCAGCGGGCGGGCGATGGCGCGGGCGCGCTCGGCGCCCTTGAGCAGCACGGCCTCGACCGCTTCCGGGTTGGCCATCAGCTCTTCGTAGCGGGCGCGCATGGGGCCGATCTGGGCGTCGATCAGGTCGAACAGGCGCTGCTTGGCCTCGCCCCAGGCCAGGCCGGCGCGCAGCTCGGCGCGGAAGGCCGCGCGCTGCTCGGGCGTGGCGAAGGCGTCGAAGATCGTCACCAGCGTCGTGCCCTCGGGCTCCTTGGGCTCGCCCGGCAGCTTGCTGTCGGTGACGATGCGCGCGATCGCCTCCTTCAGCGCCTTGGCGCCGCCCTCGAACAACGGGATCACGTTGTCGTAGCTCTTGCTCATCTTGCGGCCGTCCAGACCGGGCAGCAGCTCGATCTCCTCGTCCACATGGGCCTCGGGCAGCACGAAGAAATCGCGGCCCTTGCCGAACAAGTGGTTGAAGCGCTGCGCCACGTCGCGCGCCATCTCGATGTGTTGGATCTGGTCCTTGCCGACCGGCACGCGGTGGGCGTTGAACATCAGGATGTCGGCGGCCATCAGGATCGGGTAGCTGTACAGCCCCATCGTGATGCCGGCGTCCGGCTCCTCGCCCGCGGCCACGTTGGCGTCCACCGCGCCCTTGTAGGCGTGGGCGCGGTTCATCTGGCCCTTGGACGTCACGCAGGTCAGCAGCCAGGTCAGCTCGGTGATCTCGGGCACGTCGCTCTGGCGGTAGAACACCGCGCGGTCCGTGTCCAGCCCGGCGGCGATCCAGCTCGCCGCGATCTGCAGCCGCGAGCGCTCGATGCGGTCCGGGTCATCGCACTTGATCAGCGCGTGATAGTCCGCCATGAAGTAGAAGGCCTCGACCCCCGGCTCGCGACTGGCCGCGATGGCGCGGCGCAGCGAGCCGACGTAGTTGCCGAGGTGGAGGGTTCCGGTGGTGGTGATGCCGGTGAGGACGCGGTGGAGCATGGGATGGAGCGACTGAATCAACGTGGGGTCGCCCGAAGCAGGCAACCGATGACAAGATTTTGACCTGTCAGACCGGATGCCGGACGGAAGTGAACCCCTAGGCTCCTTCGTAAGCTGGCCCTGCGCCGCAGCAACATCTTCAACTGCGTGCTTAACGAGCTGACCACGCTTCTATTCGCTTATGTTTACGCACTCCATGATGTGGATTTGATCCGACGCTATCAGCTTGCTGCCAATGAGCTCCGCTCGCGCCCCTTCCGGATCTGCGGTGAACAGCAAGACACGTAGATCTTCCCTCGCGCGCGAGAACGAAACATACGCGAGCTTCTGCGTTACAGAGCGCTGTCGGTCGGTGGGCTCGCCGGAAGTTTGCGGCGTCAAGGTCTTAGTAAAGCTGTACTGGCTCCACGCGGCCTCGACATCGTCATAGACAACCATGACCTTTTCATATTCCTCGCCCTTGACCCCATGCTGAGTGCTATAGGCCGTGTTGTTATCTAGAAAGTCGGCATAGCGGGAGACTGACTCGGGGGTCATTTGAAATAGAGAATCTGCAAGCCAATCTCCTTTGTCGATGTTGTGAAGGTCCTCATCGAACGGCTCGGCCCGAGGGGCTCGATCAAGATGGTCGCAAAGCCTTTCGGAAGGCAGGATGATTTGCTTGTCAACACAAAAGCGGAGGATCGCCCCAATAGTCTCCGTCTCCCACAAAGCGCGTAACTGGCCAATCAAATCCTTAGACGCCTCGATCATCAATTTCAGTGACTTGCCTGCGTTCAATCCATCGACCGCAAAATCTGGACTATTGTTGCGGAGCAGATTGATGACCTTTCGGTCATCACCCTGGTATTGAGCAGTGATTAGAGGGCAAATCGTTGAAATAAATGGCTTGAGAAGGAAGTGCTCGCCCTTCTCGAAGGCATCTTGCGCGCGAGACGAAGCATATTCACCCGTGAAGAGTCGGTTAAGATCCGCAAAGCCCAGCCGTCGCGCGATCATTTGACGTGCGAGGAAGAGCTTCATTACATCGCTGCGCCCTGTCCAGCCCCAACATTCGACCGCAGCATCCATACGTGCCAACGCGCGCCCAATCTGTTCCTCTGAATAGCGTTTGCGCGGTTCTGTTGGCTCTTCCGCTCTGACTAGCAGAAATTCGACGCTGCCTTCACATGTTGAATTTTCTCCGGCTGCATATTGCTCAACATCCCCACGGTAAGCATTGAGAAGTCGGATAACACTCTTCGAACAGCGGAAATTCTCGGACTTCTTGATGATCTCACCACCGTCGGGCGGCCCAAACGCCCCAGCGCTCCGGTCATAAATCTGCTGCCAGGGATCTCCGAAATAGCCGATCACAGGTAATTCAGCTCCTGCACAGACAAGATTGAGCCCTGCGACGACGCCCTCGAATGTATCTTGCGCTTCGTCGACGAAGATATAAGGAAAACGTAAACCGACGATACGCCTAAAAGTAGCGTTATTTGCAAGCAGGTAGGCTGCAATCTCTATGACGTCATCATGACCAATCTGGCCTTTACCGTAGTCACTGAAACTCGTGTCAGCATATTCAAAGCGCCCGATTGTTTCGATTGCGGCAAGCTCATCCGTCAGCCGATTGATCTTTGCACGGGCCGTTAGAGCCTTCTTGCTCTTTCCACCGTTGTCATCTTCCTTGGCCTTTGCTATCAAGGCCGGAATCCGGCTATCTCTTAGCGCTTGACGAATATTTTTATGAAAGTGGCCGATCTGTCCCCACAGAAATCCATGAAGCGTTGATACTAAGTATAGGTCATCAAAACCCAACCGTGCCTTGATAACATCTACAGCCCGATTGGTGAACGTGATACAGGCGATGCGTTGACCACTTCTTCTAAGAACGAGTCCCTCTCGATAGCGCACTCGGTCAAGAGCATCGACCAGCGAACTCGTCTTGCCCGACCCCGCGCCGGCGATCAAGGCAAAGCTGCGACGGCCATCTAGGCATTGCCGGATCAGGGAATCCGCTTCGCTTTCCACCCAGGCAGCCATGCTATGCCTCCAGCGCAGCAGCTTCTTCTGTCGCAGCCACCGCAGCAGGTGACGGCAACAGATGCTCCTCAAGCCATTTCAATCCCTCGGCAATGTAGCCCGGGACGATCCATTCCGTGGCGCAAGCCAAAACATCCATGGCAAAGTCGGTCTTCTTAAAACCATCAGACTTAATCCGATCATAAATGACCTGATAGGCGTTATCGCCAAGCGCTGGGATAGTTTTTCCGATGGAGAGTGCGCCGGAGCGGAGTAATCCGAAGTTCTCATAGACGACTGCTTCTTCTAACGTGCGCGGGCGTAGCATTGCAGTTGCAGCGCCATCGGTCACGAGAATATCCGTCTGAAAAGCAATGCAACGGCTCTTCGCGACGTGCCGCTTGTCAGCGGCAGTAAGCGCCATCAGATCCGCGACGGTATCCTGCCCGCACAGTTTCTTGAGAGAAGCGTTTGACGTTCTTGCTCCGACAACATCCGCCCGACAAGCGCTCGGATAGCCGGTTGGCTCCACGGAATCGAGATCCGTGATAACGAGATATGGTATATGAAGAAAGCTGAGCAAACCTTCGAAGCGATGTGCATAGGCTCCGCCCACCTCCAAAATCGTGAGGTATGTGGTTCGCAATCGGCTCGCTACACGCTCAATCATGGACGGCATGAGAAGCTTCTCAACTGCGCCTTCAACGAGGATCGCGGCGTCGGCAAAAAACAGGTCGCAATGCGTTAGGCGTAGATAGCGCTTGAGGAAAGCCAGCGACTCGGAGGGGGCAACAATCTTGCCATCGATCGTTTCCGCCTCCGGCTGGAAGGTCCGAAGGCTACGGACCACCGATGCATTTCGAATCCCGCTTTCAGTTGTCTCTCCAGCAATGTGGCAGCGCTGGAAGTAGCGGACCTTCTCGAAGTCCACTGCCTCCATGATGTGGGAAGAGTGGGTGGTGACAACAAGTTGCGGCACGAGGCCAGGTTCGCCAGCAGCTTCTGCGGATTGATTGATCACCTGCCAGATGTTGGAGATAAACGTCTGCTGCACCTGCGCGTGAAGGTGAACCTCAGGCTCCTCGATAAAGATCATCAGACACAGCGGCCGGTTCTCGTTGGTCATAACCCACTGAGAATGAAAGTGCCTAGCCTGAATGGCCATGTATATGAGGTTCTTGAAGCCAAGCCCGTTATAAAGCTCGGGCAGTTCATGCTGCCGACTGGAGTCAACGTAGAGCAACTCAGTACTCCCGCGAAGCGCTGTTTCGGGACTGAGTGAGGAGATGATTCGCAGTTCTCGATCATTAATCGAGGACACGCCGAGATTCTTGATAAGCGCGATCAGCGGGGCAAACTGCTTAGCGTAATGTTCCGTCAGCTGTTTGTTGTTTGCATCGATCACACTATGAGCATCAGCGGCGTGGTCGACGTGCTCAAGATTATTCTGATAGAAAGCAGCAAAAGCCGATGAAAGCCGGTTACTGCGGCTGCTATCGTCATCGTTGATGTTGCGCTGCGCATCTACGAACTCCACCCGTATGAGATGCTTCAACAGCCGTTTTCCTTCGTCAGGATCAAGTTTGCTCGTCACGATCTCAGGTGGATTTCCGTCCTGCGATTTCTCATCGAGTGAGAAGTAGCGGACCGCACAATGCCTACCAAGATTTCCATCGAGCGCCAAATATTGCGATAAGGCCTTGGTGCGCGTACCGTCTTCCTTGGTCGGATAGGCAGCGTCGTAATTTTGGAGCAGCTTCTTTGCATCCTCGACCTCATACGACAGCCGGATACCTACACGCGTAAACTCTGAAAGTTCGGGAAGCAGCGTAAAAACCCTGCCAAATGCGATACTCTCGGGATCGATGGAGAACCATAGGTCAAGGCCAATCTTGGGAAGCTGCCCCGGATCTTCGCTGGTCGCAAAGGCGTCGAAATCAGCCATTCGAGCTACTGAGAAATCGTGAATCTTGAAGTCTCGGCCGCCAAGAAAGCAGCGAAAGATTGCGGTGGCTGACGTCTTACCGCTGTTATTTGGACCGACAAAAATTGACTCGCGCTCTTCGATGTCGATCTGGACGTTCTCTAGTCGCCGGAAATTCCGAATTGCAACACGACTGACCTTCATATAATTTTCCCCCTAGATGCAATGACTAGCAATCAATCCCGATGCTCGTCGGCCACAAAATCAATTAACGCGACAATCCAGTGGCTTACGAAGCTGAGGCAGCCTAGCGCAAATTCAATTTTGGCTATATGGCCGATATTGTTGCCACTCGCTCACCAAATGAACTCAATAGGCACGTTCAGTTAACTTGGACCGCTGCCGGAGTCAGCATATGAACGGTATCCATCATTCACTCCGCGCGTAAACCATCACCCGACATCCGGGGTAATTCACACACCCCCAAAAACCCTTCCCCTCACTGCGCGGCACCCGAAACACCATCTTCACCCCGCAATTCACACACGTCGGTTTCCAATACTCCCCCTCCAACGCCACGTCGAGCAGCGCCTGCTGCTGCTCCGGCGAGCGTTTGGCGATAAGGGCGAGCAGGGATTCGCCGTCGAGCAGGTTGATCTGGTTGTCTCGCGCAAACTCGCGCGCGGCGTCGGTGTAGCGGGCGGTGCAGGCGAACTGGCCGCGCCGCACGTTGTGGGCGGCCATAACGCCGCGCAGTTCGCGGATCTTGTCGACGCCCACGGGTTTGGTGTCGCGCCAGTGTTTGCACTGGACGATGCTCACCGGGGTGCCGTCGGGCTGGTTCTTGGAGTGGAGCCAGATGTCCACGCCGCCGTCCGCGCCGTGCGTCTGGCTGCGGGTGATGAATCCGGCCTGGGCAAAGAGGGCTTCCACCAGCGCCTCGAAGCGGCGCCATTCGATCACCCGAAACACGTCCAGGCCCCAGGCGGTGGGGCGTTCAGGGGCTTGGCCGGTGGCGGGCGGTGCGTGGGGTGTGGGCGCGGAGGGCGCGGCCGGCTCCGCGCGCGGCGCTTGGGTGCGGGCGGGTTTGTGCAGCACGGGCTGGGGTGGCGGCGCCTCGGCAGGCGGCTGGGCGGTCTTGCCCAGCATCCGCAGGGCCAAGGCCCCCAGGCCCAGCGCGAGCAGCATCCACCCGTATTTCTGAAGGCCAGCCACGGCCGTCATCCCCGGCAGGGTGCTCAGCGCCTTGGGCAGCATCACGAGCAGGATGCCGGCGCCAAAGAAGCCGGAGATCAGTTTGTCGAGCGGGTTTCGACCGGAAGCGCGTACGGCACGGTTGCGCCTCCGCGCAGAAGCGGGGCGGGGCATGGTCTGGAGTCCTCCCACGGATTGGGTCCGTTGTGTGAGCCATCGTAGGCGCCGGCCTGAAATGCGAAAGCCCCCACCCCAGGTGGATGCGTGACAAAGTGGGCAAACGCAGGAGGATCCGGCGCACACTTCATCGTCAACCGGAACCTGCGAGACATCGCCCACGGCGAACTCCGCTTCGATCACTTGACGGTTCTTGATCCCTTCTCGTTCCTGAAGGAGCTGGAAACATGGCAGCCCTGACCCTGCGCATCCCCGACGACAAGCACCAGCGCCTGCGCGCCTTGGCGCAAAACCGCGGCACCACGATCAACCGCATGCTCGACGAAATGACCACGCTCATGCTGGCCGAGTTCGACGCGGAAACGCGTTTTCAACTGCGGGCTGCGCGTGGGGCGGGCAAGGTGTCGCGTGGGCTGGATTTGCTGGACAAAGCGGCTGAAGCGGGCAAGGCAGACTGACGGCGACCCGTTAATTCACACCCGTACACCGTCCAGCGCCATCTTCTTCAGCAACTGCGGATTGGGGAAGTCGTCCGGGTGTTCCCCCCGAAGCAGAAGGACGCCGCCGGCCCGCACGACGCAGGACGACCCCCAATCCCCCAGGCCTCCCGCCAGCAGCAGCGCCGATCCCGGCTCCGGCACCGCAGTGATGGAGCGGATGTACATCGGGTCGCCCAGCCCCCCTGAAGTGTTCAGCCCAAAATACCAGGTGCCCGTCGGCACACCGGGCGAAGAGGACAGGAAGTTGAAGTCGCCGTGCCCAGCCAGGTCGCCCGACCCGCTGGAGGTGCCGAAGCTCAGCCCATTGGGCAACGGCTGGCCCACGAGCTCTCGGGTGAAGTCCAACTCGCCCGGGGCGCCGAGATAGAGGGCATCGAAGTCGGCCAAGGTGAACGTGCCGTTGCCACGGGTGGCCCCGGTGACCACCAGGGTGAACGCAATCACGCCCGGGTCCGGCAGTGCCACCGAGTGCAAGCCGCCGCCAAAGAGGTCGGTGTCGAAGGTGAGTTGCCCGACCGCCTGGGCCGAATTGCCGAAGGGGGCGCCGCTCCAGAGCAGCTGCTCCGTCACAACGAGTGCCTGCACCGAAGTGCACAGGGCCATCGTGGCGATGAGCCCCCCAATCTTCCATGGCATCCGCATGCGCTGCTTTCCGTCGGGATCAAGAGCGCCATTGCAGCAGGTCCGCACCGCCGTGGCCAGGACCCTTCGCCCTCCATCAGCGGTGAGGCCCCACCTGTTCAGGCGCTCACCGGCGCCGCGCCTGCAAAAGAGCATCAAAACGCCCGAATCCTTCACACGCCAGGTCGCGACGCCCCCCTGACCCGCGGGGCCTCCTTGCACTGAGGCGCCGCTAACCTCTTCGGCTCCCACCACAAGCCCATGCCGAGCAGGCGGGTCAGAAACACAATGAAGTTCCAGGGATTCGATCCGCGCCAGCCCCACGGGGCGTCCACCCGGTTCATTCGCAAGCGAATCGGTCTATGGAAGACATGGCTGCCCGTCTGCGCCGTTGCGGTGGCCCTGGTGGGCTGCGGAGGCGGAGGCGGTGGCGGGGAGTCACAAGGCTCAGCCGCGTCATCGAACGAATCGTCCGCTGCAGCGGCGGCTCTGATCGCTCAGCAAGAGGCCGAGACCGCCGCTAAAGCCGCTCAAGAGGCCGCCACACAGGCGGAGGCCGAAGCCGCTGCCCAAGCCGCCGCCGAAGCCGCTGCGCGGGCCGCCGAAGAAGCGGCCGCACAAGCCGCAGCCCAAGCCACCGCCCAAGCCGCGGCAGAGGCAGCAGCCAAGGCGGCTGCAGAAGCGGCAGCCCAAGCGGCTGCGGAGGCCGCGGCCAGGGCGGCTGCAGAGGCCGCCGCGCAAGCCGCCGCCGAAGCTGCGGCCAAGGCCGCGGCCGAAGCGGCCGCCAAAGCCGCAGCAGATGCCGCCGCCAAGGCGGCTGCGGAAGCCGCCGCAAAGGCTGCGGCCGAAGCGGCAGCCAAAGCCGCGGCAGAAGCTGCGGCCCAAGCGGCTGCGGAGGCTGCAGCCAAGGCAGCCGCGCAAGCCGCCGCACAAGCGGCTGCAGAAGCGGCAGCCAAAGCCGCGGCAGAGGCTGCGGCCCAAGCGGCAGCGGAGGCGGCCGCCAAGGCCGCTGCAGAAGCCGCTGCGCAGGCCGCCGCAGATGCCGCCGCCAAAGCAGCTGCGGAGGCCGCTGCGGCGGTGCCTCAGTGGGCCATCCTCGGATCGTCGTCCGCAGCGGGTTACGGGGTTCAGACGTCCTGGGCCCAACTGCTGACCACGGCCTACGCGAGCGCGTCGGTCTCGATCCACAACCTGGCGCTGTACGGCATGACCACCTACGAGGCCTTGCCCGTGACGGCCACAGTGCCTTCGTACCGCCGCTCACCGCGTCCCGACGCGAACATCGACAAGGCGCTCAGCTACAAGCCGAAGGTGGTGTTCATCTCCTATCCGTCGAACGACACCTCACTGGGGTACACCTCGGACGAAACGGTGTCGAACGTGAAGGCCATCCGCGCGGCCGCGCTCGCCCAGGGCACGCCGGTCGTCGTGCTGTCCAGCCAGCCACGCAGCGATCTGTCGACCGCCCAGATGGCACAGCTCAAAGACATCGACGACCGCCTGTCGGCCCTGACCGGCGCGTGCTTCGTGCCCCTGCGGACCGCCCTGGCCAGTTCGGACGGCAAGCTGGCGACGGCCTACGACACCGGCGACGGCATCCATCCCAACGAGGCCGGCCACAGGCTGATCGCACAGAAGGTGAAGTCCGTGCTCGATTCCGGCCTGTGCGTGACGATCACGCAGCCCTGAGCCCCACCACAGGACCTGCCGCGGGGGTTCAATCCTCGCGCAGGTATCCCGCCGCCAGCGCGGCGTCCGGGTCGGCAAAGATCGCCATCGCCGTGCTCATGCGCTGGAAGCCGAAGCGTCGGTAGAAATCCTCCTTGCCCGGCACGGCGTACAGGATGATCTTGCGGTGTCCACGTGCCAGCGCCAGCAGCCGCTCGACGATCTGCGCGCCCAGACCCTGCCCCTGGTGACTGGGCAGCAGCGCGATGTCGCACAGATAGGCGCAGTCCACGCCATCGGCCAGCACCCGGCCGGCACCGACCAACCGGCCCCCGTCTCGCACGAAACACATGAACATGCTGTGGCCGTAGGCCGTGCGCAGGCCTTCGGCGTGCTTGTTTCCCAACGGCGCGGCGCGGTAGACAGCGGCCAGCTCTTCCCAGTCCACCCCTTCGCAGGTGGATGACCATTCCAGACTCACGATCGGGCTCCCAGTGGGGGGTGCAGGTCTGCCGCGCCCACTCCGACGCGGTCCGGCGCCGCCATTGTCGGTCTCGGAGAAGGCGTCAGGTTTTGGGCGCCAGGCGTGGGGGCGTCCGGTAGGCACCGGGCGTCATGGCATGAAGCGCCTTGAAGGCGCGGTGCATGTGGGCCTGATCCACAAACCCCATGGCATGCGCTGCATCGGCCAGGGCCAGCCCCTGGGCCAACAGGCGTCGGGCGCCGTTGACCCGCTGGTTCTGCAGCCAACGTCCGGGCGTCAGCCCGTGCGCGGCCTGAAAGCGTCGGATGAACTGGGTGGGGCTGAGCCCACAGGCCTCGGCCAGGGCAGCCACGGTGTGGCGTGCGTCGGGCTGGGTGCGCATGAGGGCCAGGGCCGCGTCGATGGCCCCGGAGGCCGAGGCCTCGCCACTTGAAGCCCGAGGGCTCGACACCTCGGCCAATCGCGCCACCACCTGCTCGGCCCACTCGTCCACCGGACTCGATGGCAACAGTGGACGGCACAGGTGGTCGGCCCACTGGTACACGACCGGATCGTCCAGCCGACGCACGGAAAAGCTCAGCCCGGACACGGGGCGGCCCACTTGCCGGGCCCACTGCCGATGCAGCCAGTCGGCATCCAGAAACAGCATGCGGTAAGACCAGCGGCGGGACGTCCCCGGATTGCAGGCATGAACCACCCCCGGCTCGATCAGCACCACCGAACCGGCCTGCACCCGGTGAGGTCCGTCCGGGTGGTGAAACACCGCCTGCCCTTCATCCACCACCCCCAGTGACACCTCCGCGTGTGCGTGGGGTCGATAACAGGACGACGTGTTCACACTCACCCGGAGCTCGGCCCATGGGGCCGCAGGGTGCCGATGGATGAGGTGTTGTTCGGCAGACGGGCTCATGCGCAATCAGAACATGGCCACCACCGACACGGCCAGCACCCCCGCCAACAACCGGTTGAATCCGCGCTGCCGCGCCGGCGCCGCCAGAACGCGCGCCAACCATCGGCCGGCCCCGGCCCAGCAACCCACACCCAACGCGCACATCAGCAACGACGTCAGGACAAAACGCCCCAGCACTGCATCGGGGTCCACCTGCGGCAGCACGAACAGGCTCACACCCGACAGGGACACGAGCCAGGCCTTGGGGTTGAGCCCCTGGGTGAGCGATCCCTGCACAAAACCTTCACCCGGGGCCACGATCTCGGCATGCAAGGGGCGGCCGTCCAGAGACTGCACGGGCGCAAAAGCGATGCGCCACGCCAGCCAGAGCATGTACGCCCCACCCGCCCACCGGGCGGTGCTCACCCACGCCGGCTGTTGCAGCCACTGCGCAGCCCCCAGGCCCATCAACGCCACAACCCCGGCGTAGCACAGGCTTGCACCGGCCACAAAGGCCACAGACACCGCTGCGCGGGCGGTCACCCCATGACGCAAGGCCAGCACATTCACCGGCCCCGGCGTGATCGCCCCCACCAGCGTGAACAACGCCATTTCCCATCCCACGTTCGTCATGCCACGCCCTCGTCCAGGTGCCATTGAAGGCCCCAGTCTGAAAGCACCAGCCGGTCCCGTCTTGTATGGAATTGCGCGCGAGGACCAGGGCAACGGCCAAGCCGTCAGGCCCTGCCAACGGTTTCAGCTCTTGCGGTGGAGCGGTGCTGCAGCCCCGGCCCACTCCACGCCTTCCGCGTCCGACAACCGCACAAAACGCAACCCCTGGGCCTTGAGCAGAGGCAAGGACTGCAGCAACCCTTGTCCGGTTCCCGCGCGGGGATGGTTCAGGTGCGCCAGCACGATGTCGCCCGCACGCACGCGGGACATGCGCTGCGCCACCCCCTGTGCCGACAACGTGGCCCCGTCGTCGCCATTGACGCTGAAACCGGCGATGCGGTAGCCCATGCGATCGATCACGGCCATCGACGCTTCGTCGTAATGCGCCGTCGCGCCCCGGTACCACTGGGCGCCCTTGCGCAACCACTGCGCCATGGCCTGCGTCCCACCGCTGACCTCTTCACGCAAGGCCGCCTCGTCGCGGACCCCGCGGATGCCGTACACCGTCGCGCCGATCACCGGCGGCACATGCAGGGCCCCGTGGTTCTCAAACTCGAACAGATCGGGGCGCTGCAACATGACGTCGATGGCGTCGGGATTGGCCTGAAGCCAGCGACGGGTGACAAAGACCGTCACGGGGATCTCGAGATCGATCAGGCCCCGCACCAGGTTCATGTCGACCGAGCCGCTGCAGGCGTCCAGGGTCAGGGCCACATCCTTGCGGTGTTCCGCAGAAGCCGTGCGCAGCCGGTGCTGAACCAGAAACGGCCGACTCGGCGCACTCGATTCCGCCGCCGCACGCGGCTGGGGGCGCGATTGGGCCGAGGCCGCTTCGCCCGGTGGGGCCACGTGAGGGCCAGAGGCGGGGAGCGCCATGCTCAAGGGCGCCGAGGGTGCGGCCACCCACGAAGCGCCGTCTGCGGGTGCCGACGCCACGCGGGGAGGCAACGCCCCGCGCCCGGTTTCATCAGAGCATGCCGACAGCACCAGCACGAGTACTGCACACGCCAGTCGGCGCCTGTCGAAGGGTTGGGGCATGGTCTGGGGGCTTCCGCACAGCGTTGTGTCGGAACCCATCCTAGTGGGACCCGGCCCCCGGCACACCGACCACCCCCCGCGAGCGTGACAAATTGGGAAATCGGACAAAGTCGCACGGCGGGGCCGGAAAAAACCACGATCGGATAGACAATTCGTTACTTTCTTCCTCACCTCTTTTCCGCCCATCGGCTTTTCATGATGAAGCGTTTTTCCCGCGTGGCTCTGGCCACCACTGCCCTGTTCCTGTCCATCTCGGCCGCCCAGGCTCAAAACACGGTGGCGCCAGCCCTGTACGGTGAGATCGGCTACACCCACATCCTGCTCAACACCGGCTCTGACACCTTCCACCCGGGCCTGGTCCGAGCGCTGGTCGGCATGGAGGTGAATCCCTATCTGTCCGTCGAAGGCATGCTGGCCTGGGGGGTCCGGGACGACAGCGCCCAAATCTCGGGCGTGGAGGTCCAGACTGGCGCCAGCTCGGCCTATGGCGTGTTCGTCAAGCCGCAGTTTTCGGTGACGCCCCAGTGGCAATGGTTCGGACGCCTGGGCTGGGTGCACTTCAAGAACGAGGTCGAAACCTCGTTTGGCGGCTTCAGTTCCCGCACCAAGTCCAGCGACAGCGACGTGGCCTACGGCGTGGGCACGGCCTACCAGTTCACACCCCGCGTGGGCGTGTCGCTCGACTTCATGCGCTATTACGACAAGAACGGTTCAACCGCCGACGGCCTGAGCGCCGGCCTGCACTACCGCTTCTGAGCCCCTGCACGGTGTGGACGGCCACCGCTCACACGTAGAGCGGTGCCATCCGCCGCCACCCACCGCTGCAGTGGGCCCGGCCTTGCCACACATGCAGCCGGTGCCCGATGCCCTTGCCGTCCAGCACGGCGCTCAACTGGCGGTTGTTTTCCAAGAACGGATCCGCCTCCCCGATGGTCAACACGATGTCCATGCGGCGCAGATGGTCCAGACGCCACCCGCAGTCGAGCCCAGGCAGGAAATGGCTCGGGGTGTGGAAATAGACGTCCTCGTCGTAATGGCCGCCGAGCAGGTCATCGAAACACTCCACCCGCAAGGTCAGGTCGTACCGCCCTGAAAACGCCACCAGCTTCTGGAACAGGTGCGGATGCCGAAACGCCAGGTCGGCGGCTTGGTAGGCGCCCAGACTGCAGCCATGGGCGATGGTGCAACCGTGAGGGTTGCGCTGACCCATGAACGGCAGCACTTCATCGAGGATGTAGGCCTCGAACTGGTTGTGCCGACGGATGCGGTCGACCGGAGGCCGCCAGGGGCCCCCATAGAAGGTCTCCGAGGCCAGGCTGTCCACACACCACAGTTGCAGTTGCCCCGCGCCGATCTTGTCCGCCAAGGAAGCCACCAGGCGCAGGTTCTCGTACTCGTAGAAGCGACCGTCTCGGGTGGGAAAGACCAGCACCTTGGCGCCGGCGTGGCCGAAGACCAGCAGTTCCATGTCTCGCCCCAGATGAGGGCTGTGCCAGCGGTGGTACTCACGTTGCATCGCGCAGGACCGACAGGAAAGGCGTGACCAGGACCGCCCGGATCAGCCCTCCCGCCTCACGAACCGGGCCACCGTGTGGTCCAGTTCGCGGCGCTGCGCCTGCATCTCCGGGTACTCAAAATGGCCGGCCTGCAGCACGTAGAGCTGCCGCCACGGCGCCGGCACGGCGTTGTGGACGGCAAACTGCCCGGGCGGCGGCACGGCCGGATCGAACAGCGCAGCCGCCACGAGCGTCGGGATCTGCAGGAACCCGGCTGAAACGGCCGCATCGTAATAGGCCAGTGTTTCCATGACATGAAAGTCGCGCCGGCGCTGGTAGATGCGCACGGCCTCGCCGCTGCCCGTGCACGGCAGCGTCAGGCGCAGCGCCTGGTGGCCGAAGGTCGGCACTTCCAGGCCCAGGCAGCGGATGCGGTCATCCCATGGCGCGGCCAGCGCCCCGATGCCGCCGCCGAAGCTGATGCCCAGGCAGGCGATGTCGCCCGACACCTGGGGCACCAGCGCCTCCAGCGCCGAAACCGCCATCCAGAGATCGTCCACACAGCCGCCGATGACGTAGCGGTCCCGGTCCTCGATGTGGTGCAGCACGTGGAAATTGGGGTTCTGTGCCAGCCCTGGCACACGGCTGCGGCCCAGGCCGCGCAGGCAAGGGAACAGCATCGCCGCCCCCTCCACCGCCAAGGGGTCGTCCGGGCGGTCGCGCCCGCCGTAGCCGTGGCCGATCACAATGCCGCGCGTGACGGGGCCGTCCTGCGGCAGCAGCAGCCAGCCGTGGATCGTCACACCGTCGGTGGAGGTGTACGACAGCTCGTGCACCGCGTGCCGACCGCGCACCTGGCCGGTCGCGCTCAAGCGGGGCTGAGGATCCAGCGCCTTCACCCGGTCGAAGCGGGCCCGCCAGAACGCAGCGAAATCAGCTGGGGGCTCCGGCGGCCGGATCGCCAGCAGCCCGGCCAGGTCATGGCCGTAGGCGGGGTCGAAACCGTAGCCATGGGAAAACATCGGGGGCGTCATGGCGGCAATGTTAGAGACGCCTCCACCGGTGGAGGCGGCGATCGTTCACGCCCCCCGCCTTTCATCCCCCCGTCACGGCGCCAAAGGCAACATCGTCGGGTTCGCCACCGCCTGAAAGCCCGCCATGTCGTCCTCGTCCGCCAGTTCCCGCCGTGACTTCCTCGCCCAGGCCGCCTCCTTGGCGGCCGTGGCCTCGACCGGCCTGTCCCTGACCGCCTGCGGAGGTGGCGATGACGACGGCTCCAACCCCTCGCCCGCGACCTTCCAGTACGGCGTGGCCAGCGGCGACCCGTTGAGCGACCGCATCATCCTGTGGACCCATGCGCGGGTGACCGGCTCCACCGCCTCGGTGCCCCTGAAATGGGAGGTGGCCACCGACAGCACCTTTGCCACGGTCGTGGCCAGCGGGCGCACCAGCGCCACCGCCGACACCGGCTTCACGGTGAAGGTCGACGCCACGGGACTGACCGCCGGCACCGCATACGTTTACCGCTTCGTGGACGACACGGGCGCCGCCTCTCCGGTGGGCACCACCCGCACGCTGCCCGCAGCGGGTGTGGCGTCCGTGAAACTGGCGGTGTTCTCGTGCGCGCTGTATCCGGCCGGCTTTTTCAACGCCTACGAGGCCGCGGCCCAGACCGACGCCCAGTACGCCGTGCACCTGGGCGACTACGTCTACGAATACGGTGCCGGCACGACCCAGTACGGCAACACCAACGCGGTCGCGCTGGGCCGTGTCGTCCAGCCGGCGAATGACATGGTCAGCCTGGACGACTACCGCACCCGCTACGCCCAATACCGCTCGGACGCACAGCTGCAGGCCCTGCACGCCAAGATGCCCTGGATCGTGGTGTGGGACGACCACGAGTTCGCCAACAACGCCTGGGTGGGCGGCGCCGAGAACCACGACAGCGCCACTCAGGGTGACTGGCTCGCCCGCAAGGCCATCGCCGCCCGCGTCTGGCACGAATGGCTGCCCGTGCGCACACCCGACACCAGCGATCTGCTGAAGATCTACCGCCGCTTCGACTTCGGCAGCCTCCTGACGCTGCACATGCTCGACACCCGCATCGAGGGCCGCGACCGGCAGTACGACAACTACGGCGACACCGACGGCGGCCTGACCCGCTACGCCACGGGCCTGGCCACCGGCACCGATGCCGGTCGCCGCATGATGAGCGCCACACAGCAGAGCTGGCTCACCAGCGGCCTGACGGCTTCGTCCGCCACCTGGCAGGTGCTGGGCAACCAGGACATCATGGCCAGAATGTGGTTCCCCGCCTCGGTGCTGACGACCCAGGCGGCGGGCGACATGGCCGCCACACAGACCGCCGTTTCCGCTTACCTGACCGCCAAGGCCACCCGCTTTGCCGCCGGCGCATCGGCGCTGACCCCTGCACAGGCCGCCCTGCTCGACACCACCACCAACCCGCTGCTGCCCTACAACCTGGACGCCTGGGACGGCTACCCCAGCCAGCGCGAAACGATCCTGCAGACGGTCAAGGCCTCGGGCAAACGCCTCGTCACACTCTCGGGCGATTCCCACAACGCGTGGTTCGCCAAAGTCACGACCCTGGCCGGAGACACCGCCGGCTGGGAGTTTGCCGGCACGTCGGTGTCCTCGCCCGGCTTCGAGAGCGTCGGCCTGGGTGCACTGGCCGGTTCACTGGACGGCAGCGCCCTGAGCACACAGCTCGGCAACGCTGCGGTGGGCGCCGGCCTGGGCCTGGTCAACGACCTGACGTGGTGCGACACCACCCGTCGCGGCTTCCTGCTGATGACCTTCACCGCCGACGCGGTCCGGGGGGAGTACCGCTTCGTCAACACCGTGGCCTCACGCACCTACACCAGCGAGGTGGGCCAGACCGTCACGGTGAGCAGCGGCGGCACCGTCAGCATGGGCTGAAGCGCACCCGCTCCAGCCCGTTCACGTCACTTCAACGCCACGGCCATCAGCTCGGCCAGCGGCGTCGTCGCGCGGCCGATCAGGGTGCTGAGCTGGTGCGAGTCGTCGAACAATGCGCCCCGGCTGGCGCCCACATCCGAATCGGCCAACAGCGCGGCAAAACCCTCCGGCAGCCCGGCCCCCACCAGAGCCGCGGCGTAGTCGGCCTCGGGCAGGTTCACGTAGGGCACCGTCTTGCCGGACTGGCGGCTGAGCTCGGCGGCCAGCTCGGCCAGCGTGTAGGCGCTGTCACCCGCCAGTTCGTGGACCCGGCCGGCCTGATCGGGTAGCGTCAAGGCCGCGGCGGCGGCTTCGGCGTAGTCGGCGCGGGCGGCCGAGGCAATGCGCCCCTCCCCCGCCGAACCGATGAAGGCGCCGTGCTGCAAGGCAGGGGCGACGCTGGCCAAGTAGTTCTCGGTGTACCAGCCGTTGCGCAACAGCACGTGCGGCACGCCGCTGGCCTTCAGGGCTTCCTCGGTGGCCACGTGCTCGGCGGCCAGGCCCAGCGGCGAGGTGTCGGCGCGCAGCAGGCTGGTGTAGGCCAGCAGGTTCACCCCGGCCCGGCGAGCGGCGTCGATCACGTTCTGGTGTTGCGGGGCGCGCTGCCCCACCTCGTTCGACGAGATCAGCAGCACCTTTTCGGCGCCGGCCAAAGCCGCGTCGAGGGTGTCGGGCTGCGTGTAATCGGCTGCGCGGACCTGCACGCCCAGCGCGGCCAGGTCGGCCGCCTTGGCCGGGGTGCGCACCGCCGCGACGATCTGTGAGGCTGGAACCTGCCTGCGCAGCAGCGACTGGATGACAAGGCGGCCCAGTTGGCCGGAAGCGCCGGTGACGACGATCATGGGGAGTTCTCCTGTGGGTGAATGAACGATGGCGCTATCTTTTCGTTAGTGCTATCTTTTTGCAAGTACGCACAGAAAGGTTAGTGATGAACATCGAGCCCCCCATCACCCTGTCGCAACGCATGCAACGCGGCGACGTGTTTGCCCAAGCCTGCCCCTCACGCGACCTGCTCACGCACGTCACCTCACGCTGGGGCGTGCTGGTGCTGGTGGCGCTGCGCGGCGGGACGCACCGCTTCAGCGACCTGCGCCGCAAGATCAACGGCGTGAGCGAGAAGATGCTGGCCCAGACGCTGCAATTGCTCGAAGCCGACGGCCTGGTGCGGCGCGTGTCCTACCCGGTGGTGCCGCCCAAGGTGGAGTACTCGCTCACGGAACCGGGGCAGGAAGCCGCCGCCCATGTGGAGGCCCTGGCGGATTGGATCGAGCACAACGTGGGACGGCTGCTGGAGGCCCGCGGCGCCGCATGACGACCGGGGCTCACTTCGACGGCATGGACGGCAACGGCCCCCCCACCCCTGCCGTGCGGCCCATGGCCCTCACCTGCACCACGAACACCGCCACACCGGCCAGCAGTCCGCCGCTCAGCAACCCCCAACCGCCGTGCACCCAGAGCCAGCCGCCGGCATAACCGAACACGCTGGACCCCACGTAGTACGACAGCAGATACAGCCCGGTGGCCTTGGGCTTGTGCCCCCCAGCTTCCTTGCTGACCCAGCCGGAGCAGACCGCATGCATGGCAAAAAAGCCCGCCGTCATCAGCGCCAGCCCGGCCACGAACACCGGCAGGTGTTCGGACAGGCTCACCAGCACACCCATCGCCGTCAACGCGCACGAGGCGTACAGCACCCGCACCGTCCCCCAGCGGTTCACCCAGCCCCCGCTCAGGCTGGACGACGCCACGCCGAACAGATAGCAGCCGAAGATCAGCCCGATCTGTCCCGCTCCCAGCAGAAACGGCGCCCCCATCAGGCGAAAGCCCGCGTAGTTGTAAGCCGTGACAAAAATGCCCGAAGCCAGTCCCCCGCAGAGAAACAGGCGGGGCAGGCGCGGGTGTCGGTGGATCCACCGCCACGCGGCCCCCTGCGGTGAGGCAGAGGCCGGACCCGCATGGTGATCCCGCGCACCGGACAGGCTCCAGGCCAGCAGCACCAGCACCGCAGCGCCCAGGCCGGACACGATCCACAGGCCCGCTCGCCAGCCCAGCGCCTCCGACAGAAAACCGATGCCCACCCGGCCCGTCATGCCCCCCATGGCCGTGCCGGCCACATACAAGCCCATCGTGCTGGCCAGTCGTGCCGCCGGCACCGTGTCGCCCACATAGGCCATGGCCGTGGCCGGCACCGCCCCCAGGCACAGGCCGAGCAGCGCCCGGCACGCCAGCACCTGCCACCAGGCATCGCTCCACCCAGACAGGGCGTTGAACACGATGGCCGCCAGCAGCGCCGCCAGCATCACGTGGCGACGGTCGTGCCGGCTCGGGCGCACCGCCCCCAGGAAAATGGTGATGGCCAGCGCACCCGTGGACACCGACATGGCCAGCGCGCTGTCGGCCGCACTCAGACGAAAGGCCTCGGCCAGGGTCGGCAGCAGCGGCTGCGCGCCGTACAGCAGCGCAAACGTGAGGAACCCGATCAGGAACAGTGTGAGCGGACCCCGACGGTCCGTGGTTTCAGAAGGCATGAACTGGGCGTGCCACCGGGCAATGACGGCGATGGCCAGAATTCTCTGGACCCGCCCATCAGACGTCCAATATATTGTTCATGGCATCACCATACGTCTGACATATGCCCATCGAACTGCGACACCTGAGGTACTTCCTGGCCGTGGCCGACGAAGGCAACGTCACCCGAGCCGCCGCCCGGCTGGGCATCAGCCAACCACCGTTGAGCCAGCAGCTCAAGGAGCTGGAGCGGCTGCTGGAGGTGAAGCTGTTCGATCGCACCCCGCACGGCGTCACGCTCACCGCCGCGGGCGCGGCCTACCGCCGCGAAGCCCAGCAGGTGATGCTGTCGACGGAAGCCGCCGGGCTCGCCGCCCAGCGTGCCGCGCGCGGACAGACGGGCACGCTGCGCGTGGGCTTCACCGGCTCGGCGGCCTTCAATCCGGTGGTGGCCGGCACGCTGCGCGAATTTCGCCGCCGCTGGCCGGATGTGCAGCTGGTGCTGGAAGAGACCAACACCAGTCGATTGACCGAGGCCCTGCTGCAGCGCACGCTGGACGCGGCCTTCCTGCGCCCGTCGGTTTTTGCGCAACCCGACCTGGTCCTGCGCCGCTTCGCCGACGAGCCGATGAAGATCGCCTTGCCGGAATCCCACCCGCTGGCCGGCTCACCCCGGGTGGCACTGCGGCAACTGGCGCAGGACGCCTTCGTGCTGTTTCCCCGCTCGGTGGGGTTGAGCCTGTACGACGCCATCTACGAAGCCTGCAAGGCAGCGGGCTTCGAACCCATCCTGGGGCAGGAAACGCCGCAACTGGCCTCCGTGATCAACCTCGTGGCCGCGGAGATGGGCGTGTCGGTGGTGCCGGCCTCGCTGGCGCAGGTGCAGGTGCGCGGTGTGACGTATGCCGACATCGACGGGCCGGCACCGGTGGCGACGCTGGCGTTGGCCACGCATCGTTTGAACACGGACCCGACGGTGTTGAACCTCCTGGACGCCCGCCGAACCTAGCGACCGCCTCAGCCCAGGCGCCAGTCCTCTCCCGGCATGATCCGCTTCATGAACCGATCGAACATCGGCACGGTGAAGGCGGTGTCGCCGTGGTTGGGACTCCAGACCATGCCCTTGGTGATGAGCGAGCTGCGCGTCGGGGCCAGGGAGGTGACCCGGGCGTCGTAACAGGCGGCGATGTCGCCGGAGCGATGGGGGCCGGGACCGAGTTCGGCCATCGCGCGCAGGTAGCGCTTTTCCTTGGGCGTCAGGCGATCGAAGCGCACGCGGAAGAAGCTCTCGTCCAGGGCCGCCACAGCAATCTGCGAGGCGCGTTCCACGTCGGCCCGGGTGATGGGAGACGCCGGCGCGGTTTCCCAGGTGTAGTAGCCCCACTGCTGCAGGAAATAGGCATAGCCCTCGGTCACTTCGATGAGCTGGGCCATGGCGTCGTCTTCGATGGCCACGCCCTCCTCCTGCAGAGGCTTGCGGATCGCCTGCTCGGCGGCGGGACTCGACAGCGGCCCGATCTCGGGAAAGTTGAACAGCCGCTCCGCGTAGGACTTGGCATTGCCCATGCGTCCCCGCAGCTGGGGCAGACCGGCACCGATCAGCACCACCGGCAACTGGCGCTGTTCGGTGCGGTGCATGGCCGTGATCAAGGCCGCCATCTGACCCTCCTCGACGTACTGAAGCTCGTCGATGAACAGCGCCAGCACGGTTCCGGCGGCCTTCGCCGCCAGCCCCACCTGTTCCAGCAAGGCCTGCAGGTCGTGCTCCAGGTCGCCGTTGTCGGCCAGGCCGGGTTCGGCCTCGTAGTCGAAGCCGACCTCGATGTCCTCGTAAGTGACCTTGAGCTTGCTGGCGAACCCCGCCAACGCCCGCAGCCCACGGATCGCCAGATCCTTGGCCGACTGCAGGTGGCTCAGGCGCAGCAAGGCCTGGCGGAGCTGAGGCGCCAGCAAGGCCGGCAAGGACCGGCCCTCCGGGGCCTCGATGCGCACGGTGTGGATGCCGGAAGCCTCGGCGTCCGCACGCACCTTGTCGAGCAGCACGGTCTTGCCCACGCCCCGCAAACCCACCAGCATCGCGCTCTTGGCCGGGCGGCCGATGCGTGCGCGCTCCAGCGCGATGCGCAAGGACTCGCGCAGTTCGTCCCGACCCGCCAGTTCCGGAGGAGGGGTGCCAGCACCCGGGGCAAAAGGATTGCGGATGGAGTCCATGGGGCCTCCGTTTATTGGAATGTTTGAAAGTTTACTGATTTCCAGTAAACCCACAAACATTCCTATAAATTCCGCAGCAAAGCCCCCTCACCCCTTGCCTGCAACCCCCACACCCCAGACTCCGGCACCACCCACACCGCCCCGGTCCGCAACTCCACCTCCCGGGCCGTGCAACGCTCAGCCAGCCAACGCAGGGGCGGACGCAGCGTCAACCGACCCGAGTCGACATGCAAGACGGTACCGGCCGACAGCGTAAGCAGCGTCTCGGTTCCCGGCGCGACCCGCAGTGGTGCAGAAGAAGGGTAGCTCTTGAACATGGACAACCTCCTGGATGTGAGGCTCCATCGTTCCTCGGCACGCCTTCGGCCGGCAGGCACACCGGGACGATGTTTCGCGCATGACAGAGGGCCCGGGTGGGGGCTGTTGCGGTCCGCATCGCAGGTTTCTGTATCTGTTGCACCCCCGCCCGGTTCTGCCACCATGCACAGGCCATGACCACCGTGCTCTACCGCCGCCTCGCCGACCACTACCTGAGCGCCATCCGCAGCGGCGCACTGCGCTCCGGCGACCGCATGCCTTCGGTGCGCCGGCTGATGAGCGACCACGGCGTGAGCCTGTCCACCGCGCTGCAGACCTGCCGCCACCTGGAAGACCAGGGCTGGCTCGAAGCGCGCCCCCGCACCGGCTACTTCGTGCGCACACCGCGCCGGGCCGGCCTGCCCCCGGTGAAGGAATCGGCCTTCGGGACGGTCCCCATCGATCCGGCCGCCTACGTCGGCATCCACGCCCACGTCTCCGACGTGCTGGCCCGGGGCGAGCGCGCGCCGGTGGACGTGAACCTCGCGCTGGCCGTGCTGGGCGAGCCGCTCTACCCCACGGCCGCGCTGCAGCGGCTGATGCAGGGCCAACTGCGCCGCCACCCCGAAACCCTGACGACGATGACCCGTCACCACGGCCACGCCTCGCTGCGCGCCGCGCTGGCCCGGCACGCCCTGTCGCGCGGCGTGACCATCGCACCGGACGAGGTGGTGGTCACCCACGGCTGCATCGAGGCCGTCAACCTCGCCCTGCGCGCCGTGACCCAACCCGGCGACACCGTGGCGGTCGAATCCCCCACCTTCTACGGCCTGCTGCAGGTGCTCGAAAGCCTGGGCCTGAAGGCGCTGGAGATGCCCACCAGCCCCACCACCGGCCTGTCGCTGGACGCGCTGGAATTCGCCCTGCAGCAAGATGCGGTCGCGGGTCAAGAAGGCCCGTCAGACCCAAGACACACGCCCGGATCACTCGCGTCTGGAGGGCGGATCCGCGCCGTGGTCTGCATGCCCACGCTGCACAACCCCCTGGGCTGCGTCATGCCCGACGCCCACAAGCAGCGCCTGGTCGAGCTGTGCGTGCGTCACGACGTGGCGCTGATCGAGGACGACATCTACGGCGACATGAGCCACACCGACGTGCCGCACAAGCCCGCCAAGGCCTGGGACCGCACCGGCCACGTCATCTACTGCCACTCCTTGAACAAGCTGCTCGCCCCCGGCCTGCGCCTGGGCTGGATGCTGCCCGGCCGCTGGCAGGCCCGCGTCGAGATGCTCAAGTACACCCAGAGCCGCTACGGCGAGGAACTGCCCCAGCGCACGATCGCCGAGTTCATGGCCGGCCCCGGCATGGCGCGGCACCTCAACCGCATGCGCCAGCGCCTGCGGCAACAGCGCGAACAGATGGCCGAAGCCGTGGCCGAGTTCTTCCCGGAAGGCACCCGTCTGTGCCTGCCCGAAGGCGGCATGCTGCTGTGGGTGCACCTGCCCGAAGGCGGTTCAGGCGACGCGCTGTTCGACGCCGCCCTGGAGCGCGGCATCAAGATCGCGCCGGGCAGCCTGTTCGCCAACAGCCGACGGTTTGACCACTGCATTCGGCTGAGTTGCGGGCTGGCGTTCACGTCCGAGGTGCGTGAGGCGGTAGCGGTGCTGGGGCGGTTGACGCATCAGCAAACGCCGACCGCGTTGATTCGAATCCGCTCCTGCGCCTGAAAAGGCGCAGTCCTCCACCGATCGCCGCCGGATATGGCGCACCCACCACTCACGACTGAAGCATCTCCTCAGCTCACCTTGCGCCCCACATACTGCGTGACCAGCGCCAGCCCGGTGTGTCCCTGGCCCTCGTGCACATCGCGCTCGCCACTCCACAGGTGCTCCGTCTGCAGCGTGGCGCCGAAAGCCTGCTCCACCATCGCCGCCGAAGGCAGCCAACTCACCTCCCGAGGACCGCCCGTCGGGCGCTGCTCCTGACCCGGCGCGTAGTACTCGGCCACGAACGCGCCCCCCGGGCGCAACGCCGCCGGAATGCGACCCCACACCCGCTCTCGCACCTCAGGGGGCAGGTGGGCAAAGACGGCCACGATGCCGTCCCAGACGGCCGACCCCATCTCGAATTCGGCCAGATCGGCATGGATGCATGCCACCTCCACACCCTTGGCGCTGGCCAAACGGCGTGTCTTGTCCAGGCCCACCGTCGACAGGTCCACCGCCGTGACCTTCAAGCCCTGCAGGGCCAGCCACACGGCGTTGCGCCCCTCGCCCTCGGCCAGACACAGCACGCGCTGGCCCGGCACCCAGCGGTGCGCCTGAGAAGACAGGAAATCATTCGGTTCGGTGCCGTAGAAGTACGTGTCACCGGCGTAGCGTTCGTTCCACATGGGCGGGGTCCTGAAGGAGAAGCGCCATCCTATCGACAAGAACAAGGCGTCATTTAAAGATACAAAATATCCTTTACAAGATAAATAACTGGATCTATTGTGCAGTCATTACGACGCAGGAGGGACTCACCATGAAGACCACCAAAGCCCAGCAGGACCAGACCCGCACCCGCATCGTGCGCACGGCCGTGACGCTGATGAGCGAGCGCGGCTACGACGGCGTGACGATGAAGGACATCGCCTGGGCCGCCAGCATCGGCGACGCGACGATCTACAAGTACTTCCCCAGCAAGGAGCGGCTGGTGCTGGGCTACTTCGACCTGGTGGCGCAAGAGGCGGTGGCCGCCACGCGGGCCACGCCCGACTACGGCGAGTACGAACTGCAGGCGCGCCTGCAGCGCCTCACCGACGCAATCCTGGAGCGCATCGAGCCGGACCGTCGCTTTGTCGCCCAGGCCCGCGCCCTGATCGCACGGGCCCCGCTGCTGATGCTGGGCGACCAGCTGCAGGCCAAGCAGATCCTCCAGGACCACGTGCTCGCCGACCTGGAACACGCCGCCGCCGTCGGCGAGATCGCCCCGAGCGACTTCCTGCGCATGATGAGCGGACTGTATGTGGACTACTGCTTCGGCGTCATCGCCTACTGGCTCCAGGACACTTCGCCCGGCGCGTCCGACACGCCGCGCTTCGTCGACCAGACGCTGGGTCTGCTCGTGGCGACGCTGCGTGCCGGTCTGCCCGACCGGTTGGTGCAATTGGGCCTGTTCTTCGTGCGCAGCCAGATGGCCCGCGTGATGCAGGTTCGCTCCCCCGCCACGGGAGAGGTCGAGCGGTTCACCCATCCCGCTCCCACTGAGCACGCCTCGCCGCCCGAGACGCCCGAAAAGAAGAAGCGCACACCCCGCACGCGCTCCCGCGCGACCGCCGCATGACCGCCGCTGGGAGCCGCGCCCCCCGCACCGGCAAGCTCGCCCGCACGGCGATCGCGGGCCTCGCCTCGACCCGAATCGGCCTGGCCACGCTTCGGCATCGCCTGACTCAGCCCGGTGATGCCGAAGCGCACCCGAAGGCGCAGGCCGCCGCCCAAGCCCACGAGGCCGAGATCGGTCGCATCCTCATGGCGGCCCTGTCGCAGTTGCGGGGCACCGCACTCAAGGCCGCCCAGGTGCTCAGTCTGGATGCCGACTTCCTGCCGCCCGGCGTGCGCGTCGAGCTGGCCAAGGCGACGCACCAGGCCCCGCCGCTGAACCGGGCGCTGGTGGGCAAGGGGTTCCGGCAGGCCTTCGGCTGCGAGCCCGAGGCGCTGTTCCGCCACTTCGAGCCCACGGCCTTTGCCGCCGCCAGCCTGGGACAGGTACACCGCGCCACGCTGCACGACGGCACGGCGGTGGCCGTCAAGATCCAGTACCCGGGCATCGACGCCACGCTCGACACCGACCTGGCCCTGCTGCGCCACACCCTGCAGTCGCTGGGGCGCCGCTTCCTCACGCTGCCCGACGCCCGCGTGGTCGACCGGCTGATCGACGAGATCGGCCGCCAGTTGCGCGAAGAGGTGGACTATGAACACGAGGCCGAGGCCCAGCGCTGGTTCCAGCAGCACCCCCCCCATCCCGACATCGTCATTCCGGACGTGGTGGCCAGCCACTCGCGACGCACCGTTCTGACGCAAACCCTGCTGACCGGCTTCCATGTGCAGGAATGGCGGGCCCAGAACCCGCCCGCAGCCATGCGCGACCGCCAAGGCCAGGCGGTCTTCGATGGTTTTCTGCACAGCACCCTGCACCACGGCCGCGTGCACGCCGACCTGCACCCCGGCAACGTCCTGTTCCTGCCCGACGGCCGGGTCGGGCTGCTGGACTTCGGCTGCACGCAAAGGCTGTCTCCTGCCTTCGGACAAGCACTGGCACGGATCTGGACGCTGTGGCCCCAAGGCCCGTGGGCCCATCCGGCCCTGCTGGACGCCTACCAGGGCCTCGGCATGGCGGCAGCCGACCTGACACTGCGCGACTTCGAGCAGGAGGTGCTGCCGGCCGTCTCATCCCTGCTGGACTGGGCCACCGAACCCTTCACCGGCGCCGTGTTCGACTTCGCCGGCAAGAGCCTGCCGACCTCGCCGGATCCGAAACTGCAGGCGGCACTGGCCCGACGCATGAACGGCATGCCGGCGGAGCTGATGTCGTGGGACCGCGCCTGGCTCGGCCTCATGCACCTGCTGCGGCAACTGGGCGCCCGGGTCGACACCGGCCGCGCCTGCACCCAACTGGCCCACGCCGCCGCTCAACCCAGAACGCTGCAGAGGAGTTCGCCATGACCACGCCCGTCCGCCCCTGCGCCGTCCCGATCGACAGCGAGATCGCCCGACTCCTGCCGGGGGCGGACTTCCACGACGCCTACGAGGTGGAGGTGGACCACCCCGAGCGAACGGCGATGGAGCACCTGCTGGCGGCACTGGCCGCCACACCGCCATGGGTGGACCGGCTCATGGGCCTGCGCAACCGGGTCGTCGCCCTGTTCGGGCTCAAGCACCTGGGCCCCCTGAGCCTGACCACGCCGGGGTCAGCGCCACGGCCCGAACAACCCGGAGATCGCGTCGGCATCTTCACCCTGCGCAGCCGCACCGACGACGAGGTGCTGGTCGAGGACAACGACAAGCACCTGCGGGTGGTGCTCTCGTTGAAACGACGGCCTCAGGACGGGTCGAAGCCAGCCCATGTCGTGCTGACAACGGTGGTTCATCAGCACAACCTCCTGGGTCGGCTCTACATGCTGCCCGTGGCCCCCATGCACCAGCGGATCGCGCCGGCCGTGCTGGGGCGCATCAATCAATCCGGCACCAGCATCAACGACCCATCCGGCATGCGGTAGAGCTGCCCGGCCTTGACCCCCGAGCCCACGCCGGTGCTGCCGTCGGCCTTGTAGTGCTCCACCTTCTCGGCCGTGCGCACCGTGACCTCCATGTCGGGTCGGCCGGCGTTGCGGATGACGGTGACGTTCTCGCCGCCGCGCAGTTCGGGCGCGCGCCGGGCCAGCACCAGCAGCAGCACGGCCACGACGATCAGAAAAACGTCGATCAGGTTGATGACCGACAGCAGCGGGTCATCGCCTTCGTCGTCACCCAGGCCAACGCGGCGGAGACCGGGGTTCGCATGCCGCCGGTTCACCACGGCTCTCCCGCCACCCGTTCGGCTTCGATCGCACGCAGGTCGGCCGCATGCCAGCGCCGACGCACCTGCGCCGCCACGTGCAGCGCCGAGGCGGCGATGAGGGCCACCGTCACCGCCGAGAACGCCACCGCCAATCGACGGGCCGCGTCGTCGAGCGTGCCGCCCGCCACGGCCTGGAGCGCCGGCCCCATGGGGATCAGCGTGGCCACCAGTCCCAACAGGGGCGCGACCTTGGCCCCCAGGCGCAGCGGCTGCAACTGGCGCCAGGCGAGGTGCTCCAGCGCATCGACCGTCAGCGCCGGATCGGCGGCGTGACGCACCTTCAACCCGAAACCCCCCGCCTCGCCCCGACGGCGCTGCCACGCCGCCCAGAGCGTAGCCCCCACGGTCCACAGGGCGTAGACAAACAGTCCCACCACCAGCCACAGCACCGGGGTCAGGAAAGCCTGGGCAATGACGGCCAGCCCCGATTCCAGGGTCGATGAAAGACCTGTCGCGGCCCTCATGCCGTCACCTCGTCGCGCCCGGCCTCGCGGCGGCGCCCGGCCCGCGACTGCCACACGGCCCCGCCGACCATCGCCGCGGCACCCAAGGCCCCCAGCGACCACAGCAGCAGGTCCGGCCGCACCTCGTGGGGATCGCTCACCGGCTCGTTCTCCCGCTGGAGCACCTGCCCCGCCACGCCGGGCGGCGTGCCGTCGCCAAAGCCCTTGCCGGTGAAGTCCCGCGAGCCGGTGTGCTGGCCGGTGCGCAGGAACTCCCGGGCGTCCTCGCCGCCCGCGGAAGCGGCTTTCTGGAACCACTTCAGCGCCTCGGCACGGTCCTGCGGCACGCCGCGTCCCTCCCAGAGCGCATCGGCGTAGTGCAGCTTGCCCAGCATCGAGTAGTCGTCGTGCTCCGACGTGGCGGCCATTTTGAACATCTCGGCCGCCTTCTCGTCGCTGCGCTCCACGCCCGTGCCGTCCTCGTACATCAGGCCTTTCCAGATCATCGCGCCCACATAGCCCTTGGCGATGCACTTGTCGAAGATCTTGTTCGCCGTCTCGAAATCACCGCATTTGGTCGCGGGGTAGCCCATGGCACACACCACCGGACTCGCCGGCTGATCGGCAAGGTAGGCGATGGACAGATCGCTCATCACCTGCGCGCCCCCCAGACCCGACGCCGCGGTGGCCGACACCTTGCCGCAATCGCCCACCTGGGCGTGCACGGCCGAGGCCCAGAACAGCAGGCCCCCCAACACTTGGGCCACCCCCGTGGCCTTCAAGCTCCCTGTCATGCGCATGAACCGCTCCTCCAGACAACCGTTGTGGTCGATGGAGTCAGCTTAGGCAGAAGGTCCGGATCGGGCGTGAGCAGATCACCCGACAGGTGGCGGGCAACTTGCCCGGAGGCGGCTCGGATCGGTCGTGATGCACCTCAAGCCGAGCGGCAGAGGCCCACAGGACCGAGTGACAGCGCCAACGTTCCATCCACACACGTGACCGACGAACCTCCCACGCGGATCACGTCGTCGGCCATGCTCAACCGCAGCACGCCCGCACGGCCGATGGCACCACCCTGGGTGGACACGATGTCGTGGCCAATGCGTTCCACCTGACCCGTGTGGCGGATGAAGGCCGCCACGCAGCCGTTCCCACTGCCGCACACCGGGTCTTCGGCGATGCCGCACGAGGGGGCAAAGGCCCGCACCTCGATGCGGCTGGGGTGGCCTGCCGGGTGTTCGCCAAAAATGACCACGCCGGTGGAATGCAGGTCGGCATCCAGCGCCTTCATGCGCTCGAAATCGGGCCGCACCGCCAGCACCGCCTCGGCGCTGTCCAGTTCAGCCACCAGCCAGCGCGGGCCGGCATCGACCAGCAGCGGGGCCGGCCCGCGCAGGATCTGAGCACGCGAGGCACCTGTGGCGGCTGCACCATGATCCAGCCGCCCCACGGCACCCGCAAGCACGGCCTCCAGCGCCTCCGTCTGGGCCGCATCCAGCGGAGTGAACGCCGCCTCGGGCATCTCGAAGGAGATCGAAGCCGCGTCCGACGGACCGGCCGGCGTCACCGTCAGGCGCACCAGCCCGACGCCACACTCCTGCACCAGCTGCCCTTCACGCGGTGCAATGCGGCCTGCTTCCAGCAGCGCATGCGCCGTGCCCAGCGTCGGGTGCCCCGCAAAAGGGAGCTCGGAGCCCGGCGTGAAGATGCGCACCCGATAGTCGGCGCCGGCTTGGGTGGGCAGCAGCACGAAAGTGGTCTCGGAAAGGTTGGTCCAGCGGGCGATGCGCTGCATCTGCTCGGCGTCCAGACCGTCGGCGTCCAGAATCACCGCCACCGGGTTGCCCTGGAACGGCACCTGGGTGAAGACGTCGACTTGTTTGAAGGCGGAACGGGGCATGGGAAATTTCCTCGGAAGCGTCACGGTGAGTGCGGTCCAGCTTACGGCGTCGCTGTGCCGACCGTCCAGAGACAGACGCGGCCCGATGTGAGCGGTACAGGCTCGGCGACGCTCAGCGGTGGGACAAGGCTCTTTTCACGGTGACCTGTGCCGCCGCCATCTCCTTGGCCGTGAGCGCGTAGGCGCTGGCTTCGCTCAGGCGCGCCACCGCCAGATCGATGAAACGTCGCACCCGCTGCGGCTGGGCCGTGCGGCTGCCGTAATAGAGGTAGGCGTTCATGTGGTCGGTCAGGTGCGCGGTGAGCAGCGGCAACAAGCGCCCCTCCCGGATGAGCGGCACGGCCGAAGTGCCCGGCAACTGCGCAATGACCTGTCCGGACAGCACCGCCTGCAGTTCGATGTCGGCGTCGTTGGTCGACAAGGCCGGCGGCATCATGCGGTGCACGACCTCGCCGTCCTCGCGCAAGAACCAGGGCAGCACCTGTCCGGTTCCCGAATGGCGGAAGACGCTGCAGCGGTGCTGCGCCAGTTCGTCCAGCGTCTGCGGCGCGCCCCAGCGTTCCAGGTAGGCCGGCGCCGCGCAGGTGAGGATCTGCACCGAAAACAAGCGGCGGGCGATCACGCCGTCCTCCGGCGGAGAACCGATGCGGAACCCCACGTCGACCTGGTCGCGCACCCAGTCGCCGATGCGGTCGTCGAGCATCACCTCGGGCTGCACCTCCGGATGCGCCAGACAGAACTCGTCGACCACCGGCCACAACAGGGGTGCAAAAGTGGATTTCGGGCCGACGATGCGCAAGGGGCCGGCCAGGTCGTCCTTGGAAGCACGCACGCGCTGCAGGGCCCGATCGAGTGTGGCCAGCGCCGGCTGGGCGGTGTCCAGCAACTGGCGCCCCTCGTCGGTCAACGACAACCGACGGGTCGTGCGATGCAGCAGGCGCACGCCCAGCCCCTGCTCAAGCTGGGCCAGGGCCTGGCTGGCCGCCTGCGGGGTGATGCCCTGGAACGCAGCCGCACGCCTCAGGCTGCCCAGCTCCACCGCCTTGGCCAGCGTGGAAAGGGCTCGAAGTTCGTTCATGGACGCACGCTCCCACAACAAAAAAACCGCCTGATTGTCAATGAACGGTTGATGGTGGTTCAAGCCAGTGCACGCTAGTTGACGACACTCCGGGGCACTAGAGTCCGGCCATGCCCTTCTCCTCGAATCGCCCGCCCCGGCCCGGCCGACTGGTGCCCACCGTGCTGGCCGGTGCGCTGACCGCCTGCAGCGCCTCGACCGTGACGCCCTCCGCCACAGCCCCGTCGACCGCCCCGCCGTCGACCGCAGCGGCCGGCCCCGACCTCGGCTGGGCCCAGGGCCTGCGCCTGTGGTGGGACTTCCTGTTCCACAAGCCCGCCCACACCGTGCCCGACCGGGCGATTCCTGTTCAGGCGCTGACCCGCGAAGCCCTGCTCGCCGCTCCGGACGGCAGCGTCTACCGGCTGGGCCACTCCACGCTGCTGTTCAAGCTGCAAGGCAAGTTCTGGCTGACCGACCCGGTGTTCAGCGAGCGGGCGTCACCGTTCTCGTTTGCCGGACCCCAGCGGTTCCACGCGCCCCCCATCGCGCTGGAAGACCTGCCGCCCATCGAAGCGGTCATCCTCTCGCACGACCACTACGACCAACTCGATCACGACGCCATCCTGAAACTCAAGGACCGCGCCGCGCACTTCATCGCCCCCACCGGTGTGGGCGATCTGATCGTGGAATGGGGCGTGCGCCCGGAACAGGTGCGGCAACTGGCCTGGTGGCAATCCACCGAAGTGGCCGGCGTGCAGCTGATCGCCACGCCCGCCCAGCACTTCTCGGGCCGCAGCCTGACCGACCGCAACCGCCGGCTGTGGTGCTCCTGGACGATCCTCGCACCCGAAGGCCGGATCTTCTTCGGCGCCGACTCGGGCTACTTCGCCGGATTCAAGGCCATCGGCGAGAAGTACGGCCCTTTCGACCTCACGCTGCTGGAAGCCGGCGCGTACGACACCCGGTGGGCCCACATCCACATGCTGCCCGAGCAGACCGTGCAGGCGCACCAGGACCTGCGCGGGCGCTGGCTGCTGCCCATTCACAACGGCACGTTCGACCTGGCCTTCCACGCCTGGCAGGAGCCGTTCGAGCGGGTGATGCAGGCGGCGGCGCGCCAGGGCGTGTCGGTGTCCACGCCGGTGATGGGGGAGCGGGTGGCCCTCTCGGGCATTCAGGCCGGTCAGGCGTGGTGGCGCGCGACGGTGGAAACCGCATCGGCGCCTGCGCCGTCTGCACCATGACCTGCCCCGTCAAGCGCGACGCCGCCCACGCCCTCACCGGCCGCCTGAGCCTGTTCCACGTCGGTCGCCGCAGCCTGCGCGCCGAAACCTGACCCTCACCCACCATCCACTTGAACCGTTCAGGGGCATTGGGCGCTCCGGCCCCTTGCCCCCGAACGAACAGGTAGAACCGACGCTTCCCCTGGAGGACCACCCCACCATGACGACCTCGCTCACCCTCAATGGCCGCGCCGTGACGGTCGACATCGATCCGGCCACGCCCATCCTCTGGACGCTGCGCGACACGCTGGGCCTGACCGGCTCCAAGTTCGGTTGCGGCGCCGGGCTGTGCGGGGCCTGCACCGTGCACATCGACGGCCAAGCGACACGCTCGTGCATCACGCCGATTTCGGCGGCGGCAGGCAAATCCGTCACCACCATCGAGTCGGTCACCGACGGCCACGACCGCGTCGGCGCCGCCGTGCGCGACGCCTGGATCCGCCACGACGTGGCCCAGTGCGGCTACTGCCAGAGCGGCCAGGTGATGAGCGCCACGGCCTTCCTGAAGTCGCTGCCCAAGGGCAAGCAGCCCACCGCCGCCGAGATCGACACCGCCATGGCCGGCAACCTGTGCCGCTGCGGCACTTACGCGCGCATCCGCGCCGCCGTGGCCGACGCCGCCCGCGCCCTGGCCTGACCGAAGGAGCACACCCCATGCCCACCCCCACCGACCTGCGCGCCACCGGCGAACCTTCGGACCTGGACACCTTGCTCGCGGCCGGCCCCGGCGCTTGGCCCCGCCCCCTGCGCCACCTGCTCGGTCGCGGCGAACCCGATGTGGCGGCGCCGATGCCGCGCCGCGCTTTCCTCAAGCTCGCCGGGGCCGGTGGCCTGGCTTTGGGCGCGTTCCCGATGGCCGCCGCTGCCCAGGCCGGAGCGGATGCAGGGACGGGAGCCAGCACAGGTGCCGCCACCGCCCTCAAACCCACGCAGCAGCCCTCGGCCTTCGTGCAGATCGCTCCGGACGGCACCGTCACCGTGACGATCAATCGGCTCGAATTCGGCCAGGGCGTGCACACCGCGCTGGCCATGGTGTTGGCTGAAGAGCTCGACGCCGACTGGAGCCACGTGCGCAGCCAACTGGGCACCAACGACGGCGCCTACGCCGACCCGATGTTCGGCATGCACCTGACCGGCGGCTCGAACTCCATCAAGAACAGCTACACCCAGTACCGCGAACTCGGTGCCCGCGCCCGCGCCATGCTGCTGGGTGCGGCGTCCGCGCAATGGAAAGTCGACGCCGCCACGCTGCAGGCCCGCGCGGGCCGCGTGCAAGGTCCGGGCAACCTCAGCGCCAGCTACGGCGAACTGGCCGAGGCCGCCATGGCCCAGCCTGTCCCCGAGAAGATTGCTCTCAAGGACCCCAAGGACTTCCGCCTCATCGGTCACGCCACCAACCGCCTGGACGCCCCGGCCAAGAGCAGCGGCCGCCAGGACTTCGGCATCGACATGCACCTGCCGGGTCAACTGACCGCAGTGGTCGCGCGCCCGCCGGTGTTCGGTGCCAAGCTCAAGTCGGTGGACGACCAGGCCGCCAAGGCCGTGCCCGGCGTGAAGGCGGTGCTGCGCGTGCCGGTGGACCGGGGCGGAGAAGGCGTGGCGGTGATCGCCACCGGCTACTGGCCCGCCCAGCAAGGCCGTCTGGCCCTCAAGCTGGAATGGGACACGAGCGGCGTCGAGAAGGTCGACAGCGCCGCCCAGCTCGCCCAATACCGCACGCTGGCCGGGCAACCGGGACCGCGTCACTTCGACGCCGACATGGCGCCGCTGGCCCGCGCGCCCAAGACCATCGAAGCCGAGTTTGTCTTCCCCTACCTGGCCCATGCGCCGATGGAGCCGCTGAACTGCACCGTGCAGCTCAAGGCCGATGGCGCCGAGCTGTGGGTCGGCTCGCAGATGCCCGGTCTGGACGGCATGGCCGCCGCCCGCACCCTGGGCCTCCAGCCTGAGCAGGTGAAGGTGCACGTGCAGATGGCCGGCGGCGGCTTCGGCCGACGCGCCATTCCCACCAGCGACTACCTGGTCGAGGCCTGCCAGGTCGCCAAGGCCGCACGCACCGCCGGGCTGGACGCCCCCGTGCGCACGCTGTGGAGCCGCGAGGACGACATCCGGGGCGGCTACTACCGCCCGATGCACCTGCACCGCGCCCGCATCGGCTTCGACGCCAAGGGACAGATCCAGGCCTGGGACCACGTCATCGTCGGCCAGTCCATCCTCGTGGGCTCGCCCTTCGAGAAGTTCATGGTCAAGGGCGGCATCGACGAAACCGCTGTCGAAGGCATGCGCGACCCCTACGGCGTGCCCATGCGCCTGACCGTGCACCACCCCAAGCTGAACGTGCCGGTGCTTTGGTGGCGCAGCGTGGGCCACACCCACACCGGCTTCGTGATGGAGACGCTGGTCGACGAGATCGCCCGCGCCACCGGCCAGGATCCGGTGGACTACCGCCTCAAGCTGATCGGTGACAAATACCCGCGCCACCGGGCCGCCCTGCAACTGGCCGTCGAGCGCAGCGGCTACGGCCAGCGCAAGCTGCCCGCCGGCCACGGCTGGGGCGTGGCGGTGCACGAGTCGTTCAACTCCGTGGTGGCCTATGTGGTCGAAGCCTCGGTGAAGAAGGGGCAGCCCGTGCTGCACCGGGTGACCGCCGGCGTGCACTGCAACCTCGCGGTCAACCCGCGCACGGTCGAGGCGCAGGTGCAAGGCGCAGCGGTGATGGGCCTGTCGATGTGCCTGCCCGGCGCGGCGATCACGCTCAAGGACGGTGCGGTCGAGCAGAGCAACTTCGGCGACTTCGCGGTGCCGCGCATCACCGACATGCCGCAGATCGCCGTGCACGTCGTGCCCAGCGCCGATCCACCCACCGGCATGGGCGAGCCCGGCGTGCCGCCGCTGGCTCCGGCCTTCGCCAACGCCGTCGCCCGACTGACCGGCAAGCCGGTGCGGCAACTGCCGTTCCAGCAGGCCTGAGCCCACGCAGGAGCCGACATGGAAGACCTCGACACCCTCGTGCTGCGCCAGGCGCTGGCCTGGCAGCAGGCGGGCGAGCCGGTGCTGCTCGTCACCGTGGCGCGCACCTGGGGCTCGGCGCCGCGCCCGCCGGGCTCGCTGATGGCGCTCAACGAGCGGGGCGACACCATCGGCTCGGTCTCGGGCGGCTGCATCGAGGACGACCTGATCGAGCGCGTGCGCGAGGGTGGCGTCGCGGCGCTGCGGGTCGGCGCCACAGCCACAACCGCAGTTGCAGATGCACACGGGATCCGTGCGGGCCATACGCCTGGCCCCCCTGAGGTCTGCTCACCCGCCGTCACCGTGCTGCGCTACGGCATCTCGGCCGACGAGGCACACCGTTTCGGCCTGCCGTGCGGCGGCACGATCGAGCTGGTGCTGGAGCCGGTGTCGGAGCGCAGCCGCCTGGCCGAACTGCTGGACGCCTGTCTGGCCCGCCGCAGCACCGAGCGCGTGCTGGACCTGTCCACAGGCACGGTGGAGCTGCACCCCGGCCGCCGCGACAGCGTCCCCACTCTGTCGACCGACCAGCTCGTGACCCAGTTCGGTCCCCGCGCGCGACTCATCCTCATCGGGGCAGGTGATCTGGCGCGCTACCTGAGCGAAATGGCCTTGAGCGTGGGCTTCGAGGTCATCGTCTGCGACCCGCGCGAGGAGCATCGCGCCACCTGGTCCCTGCCCGGCGTGGACGTGCTGCACGAAATGCCCGACGACCTGATCGTGCGCCTGCGGCCCGACGCCCGCACGGCCGTGGTCACGCTCACGCACGACCCCAAACTCGACGACCTGGCCCTGATCGACGCCCTGCAGTCCGAGGCCTTCTACGTCGGCGCGCTGGGCTCGCGCCGCAACCACGCCGCGCGGTGCGCCCGCCTGCGCGAGCATTTCGGCCTGAGTGACAACACCCTGCAGGCCCTGCGTGGGCCGGCCGGGCTGTACATCGGCAGCAAGACGCCTGCAGAGATCGCCCTGTCCATCCTGGCCGAGGTGGTCGCGGCCAAGAACGGCGTGGCATTGCCTGCACGGGCCCGGGTGGATGAAGGCAAAGCACAGGACGAACGGGCGAACCGGCACGCCCTCACACCCACCACCTGCGCCGCCTGAAAACGAGCGCCGTCGCCCATCCGACGACCCAGCCCATCACAGCCCCCCGACAGTCGTGGCCGAGCGCCCCCCAATGACAAGCCTCATCCCACGCCCCATCGCTGCGACCCTGCTCGCGGCAGGTCGCGGCCTGCGCCTGGGCGGTCGAGCCAAATCGTCCCTGCTCATCGACGGATGCAGCGTGCTGGAACGCCTCGTCCACGCCCTGCGGGAGGCGGGCGCGGTCGAAGTCAGCGTGGTCGTCGCCTCGGACAACGAGACCTTGCTCCCGTGCATCGAGCGCTGTGGCGCCCTGGCCGTGCCCCACGTCCGGGCCAACGCCGATCTGAGCGACAGCCAACGGCTGGCCGTGCAGACGCATGGCACGCAACACCCCGGACACGACCTCCTGCTCCTGCCCGCCGACCTGCCCCTGCTCCAGGCCCCGCACGTGCGGTCGCTGATTCAGGCCTGGACGGCTCGGGCGACACCGATCTGGGCACAGGTTCCGGTCGTGGACGGAACCCGGGGCCACCCCGTGCTGCTGGCATGGGAGGCGGTGCAAGCTGTGCTCGACGCCCCCGGCCAGCCCGGCGTGCGGGCGTGGCTCCACACCCACCCGGAGCGCGTGCGCCGGCTGCCGTGCGCGGACCCCGCCCACATCTTCGATCTCGACACCGAAGAAGACCTCGCTCGGTTGCGGGCCCGGATCGCGCCAAGCGACATCCGCTGGCCCTGAGCGACCACGCGCCTGGCCACGCCGCTTTCAGCAGTCAGCGTGGCCCTCTCACACAGGGATCACTTCAGATCGAAGCGATCCAGCTCCATCACCTTGACCCACGCCGCCACGAAGTCGCGCACGAATTTCTCTTGTGCGTCGCTCGCGGCATAGACCTCGGCCAGCGCCCGCAATTGCGAGTTGGATCCGAACACCAGGTCCACCACGGTGCCCGTCCACTTCAAGGCCCCGGTGCTGCGGTCCCGCCCTTCGAGCACGCCCTCCGTGGCCGACTTCGTCCACTTCGTGCGCATGTCGAGCAGGTTCACGAAGAAGTCGGGGCTCAGCACGCCGGGGCGGTCGGTGAACACGCCGTGCGGGCTGCGGCCCGTGTTGGCGTCCAGTGCACGCAGGCCACCGATCAGCACCGTCATTTCGGGGGCGCTCAGCGTGAGCTGCTGGGCCTTGTCGATCAGGCGTTCGGCCACCGAACTTTCCACGCCCGGTCGGGCGTAGTTGCGGAGCCCATCGGCGATCGGTTCCAGCACGGCGAAGGATTCGACGTCGGTCTGCTCGGCCGACGCATCGGTGCGCCCCGGGTGGAACGGCACCGTCACGTCGTGCCCCGCTTCCTTCGCCGCAGCCTCGATGGCGGCCCCACCGGCCAGCACGATCAGATCGGCCAGCGACACCTTCTTGCCGTCCTTCTGCGCGGCATTGAACCCCGCCTGAACGGACTCAAGCTTGGCCAGCACCTGCGCCAGCTCGGCCGGGTGGTTGGCGGCCCAGTCCTTTTGCGGTGCGAGACGGATGCGCGCGCCGTTGGCCCCGCCGCGCTTGTCGCTGCCCCGGAAGGTCGAAGCCGACGCCCAGGCGGTCGACACGAGTTGCGAGGTCGTCAGGCCGCTGGCCAAAACCTCGGCCTTGAGCAGGGCGATGTCGGCAGCGTCGATCAGCGGATGGTCCACGGCGGGCACCGGGTCCTGCCAGATCAGTTCTTCCTGAGGCACCAACTTGCCGAGGTAGCGCGAACGCGGCCCCATGTCGCGGTGCGTGAGTTTGAACCAGGCGCGAGCAAACGCATCGGCGAACTGGTCGGGGTTCTGGTGAAAGCGGCGCGAGATCTTTTCGTAGGCCGGATCGAACCGCAGCGACAGGTCGGCCGTGGTCATCATCGGCGGGTGCTTCTTCGACGGATCGTGGGCGTCCGGGATCAGGTGCTCAGGCTTCACGTCCTTGGCCACCCACTGGTGCGCGCCAGCCGGGCTCTTGGTCAGTTCCCACTCGTAGCCGAAAAGCATGTCGAAGTAGCCGTTGTCCCAGGTCGTGGGATTGGGTTTCCAGGCGCCTTCGATGCCGCTGGTGGTGGTGTGCACGCCCTTGCCGG
>CAYYCN010000018.1:0-39684 GCA_964470355.1 uncultured Sphaerotilus sp. | reverse complement strand
TCCGCATGAAGATCGGCGTGATGTTCGGCAGCCCCGAAACCACCACCGGCGGCAATGCGCTGAAGTTCTACTCTTCCGTTCGGCTGGACATCCGCCGCATCGGTTCGATCAAGAAGGGCGACGAAGTCATCGGCAGCGAAACCAAGGTCAAGGTCGTGAAGAACAAGGTGTCCCCACCGTTCAAGACCGCCGAGTTCGACATCCTTTACGGCGAAGGCATCAGCCGCGAAGGCGAGATCATCGACATGGGCGTGACCGCCAAGATCGTCGACAAATCCGGCGCCTGGTACGCCTACAAGGGCGAGAAGATCGGTCAGGGCAAGGACAACTGCCGCGAGTTCCTGCGCGAAAACCCCGACCTGGCCCACGAAATCGAGAACCGCATCCGCGAATCCATGGGCATCTCGCTCCTGCCGGCACTGGCAGGCGACGAGTCGGCAGGCAAGGACGCCTGAAGCCGGCCGCACCGGTTCGATCGTTGTCTCTCGCAACCTCCCTCGCCCGCATGACGTCTTCCGCGCTGAGTCTCAAAGGTCGGGCGCTCAAGCTGCTGTCGCAGCGCGAGCATTCCCGACTCGAACTGCGCCGCAAGCTCGAACGGCACGGCGAGTGCGCGGAAGAGATTGAAGCGGTGCTCGACGAGTTGACCCGGCTCGGCTGGCTCAGCGAAGAGCGTTTCGTCGAATCGCTGGTGCACCGCAAAGGCGCCCGCTTGGGCGTGAGCCGGCTCAAACAGGAGCTGGCGCAGCATGGGGTGTCGTCTGACGCCTCATCGCAGGCGCTGCAAGCCCTGCAAGACAGCGAATATGACCGCGCATGCGAGGTCTGGCGCAAGCGCTTCGGGGCCCCACCCTCTGAGCCCAAAGAAGAAGCGCGTCAGATGCGCTTTCTGCTGACACGCGGTTTTTCTTCCGACGTGGTGCGTCGCGTCCTGCGCCACGCCTCCGAGCGGTCATCCGCTTCGTGAACGCCAATGATCCCACCCTTCGGATGATCCCTGAGCCCACGCACACCGGAGCCGCCCGCGTGATAGATTGACTCCGGATCCATCCTCCAGGGTCGCCATGAAAATCCACGAATACCAAGGCAAGGCGCTTCTGAACAGGTTCGGGGTGCCGGTCCCCCGAGGGGAAGTGGCCTTCTCGGTCGATGAGGCGGTCGAGGCCGCCCGCCGGTTGGGCGGCTCGTTCTGGGTGGTCAAGTCCCAAATCCACGCGGGCGGTCGCGGCAAAGCGGGGGGCGTGAAACGTGCTCAATCCTTGGAGGAAGTGGCCGCCCACGCGAAGCACCTGCTGGGCAGGTCCCTGGTCACCCCCCAAACGGGACCCCATGGGCAAACCGTGCGACGGCTGTGGATCGAAGAAGGGGCCGACATCCAGCGCGAGCTGTATGTGGCCGTGCTCACGGACCGCTCGACGCAGCAATTGGTGTTGATGGCTTCGGATGCCGGAGGCATGGACATCGAAGCGGTGGCCCACGCGCAGCCGGAACGCATCCACCGGCTCGGCATCCCACCAGGCTCATGGCCCGACGTGCCGACCTTGAAAGCCCTGGCCCACGACGTCGGACTTCCGGCCCACACGCTCGACGAGGCCGCGGCCCTCCTGTCCCGTCTGGTCACGTGCTACTGGCAGACCGACGCCACCCTGCTCGAAATCAATCCGCTCATTCTGGAAGGCGATGGGCACCTCAAGGCCCTGGACGCCAAGTTCAACTTCGACCCCAACGCCCTGTTCCGCCATCCGGACATCGCCGCGCTCCGGGACCTGGACGAAGAAGACCCGATCGAGGTGGAGGCCTCCCGCCACGACTTGGCGTACATCAGCCTGGACGGCAACATCGGCTGCCTCGTCAATGGCGCCGGTTTGGCCATGGCCACCATGGACACGATCCAGCTGTTCGGAGGACGCCCCGCCAACTTTCTCGACGTGGGTGGAGGGGCCAGCATTGAAAAGGTCCGGGAGGCCTTCTCCATCATGCTGAGCAACCCCGCCGTGAAAGGGGTGCTCGTCAACATCTTCGGCGGCATCATGAAGTGCGACACCATTGCAGAAGGCATCGTGCAGGCCTCGCGGGAGGTGAACCTGCGTTTGCCGCTGGTGGTTCGCATGAAGGGCACGCACGAGGTGGAAGGCCAGCGCGTGCTGGCCGCCTCGGGCCTGCAGGTCATCAGCGCCGACACCTTGGCCGAAGCCGCCCAAGCCATCGTGGCGGCCGTGAACTCCCGTCCCGAGGGGGCCTGACATGTCCATCCTCATCCACCGCCACACCCGGGTCATCACACAGGGCATCACCGGCAAGACCGGTCAGTTCCACACCCGAAACGGCCTGGAGTACGGCTTCGGGCGCGAGTGCTTTGTCGCGGGGGTTCACCCGCTCAAGGGCGGACAGTCCTTCGAAGGCATCCCCATCTTTGCTGGCGTGGCCGAGGCCGCCCAGGCCACCGGCGCGGACACTTCGGTGATCTACGTTCCGCCAGCCGGCGCCGCTGGCGCCATCCGGGAAGCCGTGGACGCCGATCTGGATCTGGTCGTCTGCATCACGGAAGGCATTCCGGTGAGGGACATGCTGGAAGTCCGCCAATACATGCGCGACAAGGAAGCCCGGGGAGGACAATGCACCCGATTGCTGGGCCCGAACTGCCCCGGACTGATCACCCCGGACGAAATCAAGATCGGCATCATGCCGGGACACATCCACCGCAAGGGCCGCATTGGCGTGGTCAGCCGATCCGGCACCTTGACCTACGAGGCCGTGGCGCAATTGACCGACATCGGACTGGGCCAGAGCACCGCGGTGGGCATCGGGGGCGACCCGATCAACGGCCTCAAGCACCTGGACGTGATGCAGATGTTCAACGATGACCCGGACACCGACGCCATCATCATGATCGGCGAGATCGGTGGCCCGGACGAAGCCATCGCCGCCCGCTGGTGCCGAGACCACCTGCGCAAACCCGTGGTGGGATTCATCGCGGGCGTCACCGCGCCACCCGGCAAACGCATGGGGCACGCGGGCGCCCTCGTCAGCGGCGGCGCGGACACGGCCGAGGCCAAGTTGGCGGTCATGGAGGAATGCGGTTTTCACATCACCCGCAATCCGTCGGAGATGGGACGGGTGCTTCGCTCGGTGCTGAGGTAACCTCTCGGAACGTGAACCTTCTCACACTTCGAGTCCCGACATGCTTCAATGGATCGTCCGCTGGTTTCTTCTCGCCGCCGCCCTGCTGCTGCTCACGCAGTGGGTCGGCGGGTTGTCCATCAACGGTTTCGGAGCGGCGCTGGTCGTCTCCGGGGTGCTGGGCCTGATGAACAGCATCGTGCGGCCCATCCTGGTCGTGCTCACCTTGCCGGTCACCGTGGTCACCCTGGGCCTGTTCCTGCTGGTGATCAACGGCATCACCTTTTATCTGACCGCATCGCTGCTGGACCAGCTCGCAGTCTCCAGCTTCTGGACCGCCCTGCTGGCGGCGGCACTCTACAGCCTGTGCGGGGTCGTCATTGACGCCGCCTTGCAGCGGCTGTTCGCGCGCCGGGATCCGGACGTGATCGGTTGAAGCCTCAGCGTCCGCGGCGCTGGTCTTCCATTTCCTGTCGGCGGCGCTGCTCCATCACCTTCAGTCGGGCATCGATGACGGTGGCCTCGATGCCGTCCACAGCCTGCGTGCTGCGTGCCAGCTGTTGACCGGCGCGCAACCGATCGATTGCTGCCTGCGTCTTGCCCACCACAAACTGGGCTTCGGCCTGGGCCCGCAGGGCGGCCAGGCGCTGGCCTTGACGTTCCCGAGCCTGGGCCAGAAGTCCCCACGCACCGGCGTCGTCGGGCCAGGCGCTGACGCGGGATTGCAGGTCTTCCGCGCAATGCACCAGATCGCCGTCGCGCCGGCCCATCGCGGGTGACGTGCCCTGGGTGGACGCCCCGACGCCCCCGCCCGTGGGCACCTCGCCCGACACGGCCAAGGCGATGCGGCACTCGATGAACACCGAAGCCCGCCCCCCGTCTCCACCCACGCTGCGCCAGCGCTGAGCGGCCTCTCGGGACTGCCCACGCTCCAGTGCCGACTCGGCGTCCAGCCACGCCACCGCGCGTCGGGCCTGAGGGTGCCCCTGCGACAAGCCCCGCGCGATCACCAGCGCGGCGTCTTCGGTCTTGAAATCACGCAGGCGGCGTGACGCCAGCGCCGCCGCCACGGCATCCGTCAAGTCCTGAGGAGAAGGCTGCGCCGCACCCGCACCCGCACGCAACGAAGCCAGCCGGCGAAGGGTTTCCGTGCGCACGTCCATGATCGCCCGGGCCCGGCCACGCATGACCGCATGCAGCCAAGTGGACTCTCCCGAAGACCCGGCCTCCTGCCCCCCCGGCCCTGAAGGGCCAGACACCGACACGGGGCTGCCCCCCCCGGCCTCAGACGCGCGCCCATCCAGTCCGCCCAGCCCCAGACGGGAACGGGCTTCGGCAATTCGCTCCGTGGTGAGCGGGTGGGTGCGAAGGTAGGGGTACTGGTTGTTATCCAGCAGGCCGGACGCTCGCTGAAGGTGGTCAAACATCATCGACATGCCCGCCCCGGCGAATCCGGCGCCCGTCAGCACGCCGTAGCCGACACGGTCGGCCTCGCGCTCCATGTCGCGGGAGAAGTTGAGCTGGCCCTGGACCGCCACCGCCTGCCCCCCCGTGATGAGCGCATTGGCCGCGTCCGGGCTGCGCGCCGCCGCCATCACACCCAGCAGCAGCGTGGCGATGCTCAGCAAGGATTGGCGTTGCTGCGTGACCATGGACCGTGCGATGTGCCGCTGGGTGACATGGCTGAGCTCATGGGCCAGCACCGCCGCCAGTTCATCGCCCGACCCCGTCATGGACAACAACCCCAAGTGCACCCCGACAAAACCACCCGGCAACGCAAACGCGTTGACCGTTCGATCCCGCACCAGGAACACCCGCCAGGCGTAGTGCTGATCCAGTTCGTCCGAGAGGTCCCCGCGCCGACGGGCTGACTCCACCAACGGGGTCCAGACCGACTCGAGGTAGGCCTGCAGCAGGGCGTCGTCGAGCACATCGGGATCGGGCAGCACCTCTCGCATGATGCGATTGCCCAGCGCCCGCTCGTCGGCCACGCTCAGGGTCTCGCTCGTCGCGTCTCCGAGGGTGGGCAACTCCGATGCACCGAACGCCATCGGAAGTTGGGCCACCAGCACGGCCCCCGCCACCCATCGGCGGGCGCGGCGAGACCAGGAACGCTTCTGGGACATGCAGACGACTCCGTTTCAGTTCAAGGAAGCGGCGCCATCATGCCCGCACAATGTCACTCCCGTGTCAACTTGCAGGGCCCTGGCCCTGACCCCGCGACCATGAGCAACGCCCTCACCCATTTCGACGCCGACGGCCAGGCCCACATGGTCGACGTCGGTCACAAGGACATCACCGAGCGGGTGGCCGTGGCCGCCGGACGCATCCGCATGCTGCCCGCCACCTTTGAACTGGTGGCGCAGGGGCGCGCCAGCAAAGGGGACGTGATCGGCGTGGCGCGCATCGCCGCCATCCAGGGGGCCAAGCGCACGGCGGATCTGGTGCCTTTGTGTCATCCGCTTCCGATCACCAAGGTGGCGGTGGAGTTCCACCTCGACGCCCAGGCCCATGAGGTGACCTGCGAGGCCACGGTGGCCACCCGAGGTCAGACCGGTGTCGAAATGGAAGCCCTCACTGCAGTGCAGGTCGGGCTGCTCACGGTGTACGACATGCTCAAGGCGGTCGACCGGGGCATGGTCATCACGGACGTTCGGGTGCTGGAAAAACGCGGCGGGAAATCGGGCCACTGGCGGGCGGAAGCGCCACCCACGGACGCATGAGCTCGGCCGGAATCGCCGGATCCTCCGCACACGGATAGCTCTGCGAGGGCGGTTGTGTTTTGCAAGGCGCCAGAAACTCGGCGGCCACCGGATTGCGGAACTCGCGCAGGCGGGCGGCGACGTGATCGGCTCGCCGATCGTCTCCCACGGCGCGGAACGCCTTGGCATAGGCCATCATCAGGCGCGAATCGAGCAGATGGAACATCGGCCGGTCAAAATCGCGCGCCTCGCGCTCCGGGTGCTCGGACATGGTCACATCGGCATAGTCGGCGTGGTGCCCAAACAGCACGCTGCCTTGCCCACGCTGGATGCGCTCCGCCAAGGGACCCGGATCGTCCGACACCGACAACTCCGGCTCGAAGATCGTGGCCACCCAGTAGTACTGCACCCCGGCCCATACACAACCGACGAGCATCACGGCACCCACGCACGCCGCCGCCGTCGGAGCCAGCTCGGACAGACTCTGCCGCACGGGCGTGCGTTCCGGGTCGGGAGCCAGGGCCGTCAGCCACCCCAGCAACACCGCGGTGGGCAGCAGGAAGTAGGTGTACCAAAGCGGGTATTCCAGCAAACTGTGCAGGGCGACGATCAACAGCATGAAGTTCAACACCCGGGCACTGACGGCTGCGGCGTCATCCGCCACACGCGCCGCCTGCCGAGCCCGCCACGCCAGCCAGCCGAACACACCCAGCACGGCCAGGGCAAAAGGAATGCCGGACTCCACCGCCAACTGCATGGGCAGGTTGTGCGAATGGTCGAAGAACGAGATCGCCCGGCCCGGAAACGCCGTCATGGACCAGACAAAGTTGTAGGCGCCCGGCCCCACTCCGGTCCAGGGGTGCTGCAGGATCATCGTCAGGGTATCGCGCCAGACCTTGCCCCGGGAACTGGTCGGATCCCCGTGCAGACTCTTCTTGATCTGGTCATCGCCGTAAAAGAAGGCCCCCGTGTGTCGAGACCACTCCTCCATACCCCACCAGCCCAGGCCATAAACCGCCACGGATGACAGCAACAGCACACGGATCCGGCCAGGCAGCCGACGATCGAAAGCCCCCCACAACGACATCAGCAGCACGCCCACCATGCCGGTGCGGGAAGCGGTGACCGCATTGCCCAGCACCAGCAGGACCACCAGAACCGCCGTCCACCCAAACGCCCAGCGTCGCAGCACACCCAACCAGACCGCCGCCGCCGCCCCCCAGAGCAACAGGGTAGACAGGTGATTGGGTTGACGCACATTGCCAATGGCCCGGCCCGGGATGGTCGGCACGGCAATGAGCTTGCCGTCTGCCCAGGCGGGTGCGAAGACCTGCACCAAGCCCAGTCCGACACTGATCAGGGCGGCGACAAGCACGGCGCCCATCAGAGGCGTTCCCAGTCGCTGCAGCCCGACCTCGGAAATGCCCGCCACAGCCCCACCCCTCACCACCCGAGCGGCGGCCCAGGCCCCCGCCGCCCCGAGAAGCAAGGTGCCCACCGGAATCCAGCGCTGCCCCCACGGAGCCGAAGTGAACAGCTGGGCGGCGGCCAGCACCACGCACAGCGCGACCAGCACCCCGGTGGAGCGCCCCACAGGCCGGGGCCCTGCGGTCCAACCCGCCAGGGACGCCATCACCAACAGGCCCGCCATGCCCCAGACCGCCCACCACTGATTCAGGAACGTGGAAATCGGCGTGATGTGGAGACACAGCAGAAAAGGCACGGCCAAGGCGGCAACGCCCAGCGCCAGTGGCGCAGCGAGCGGGAGGGAGCCCCCGCTCGGAGAGTCGGACAAATCGTTCAATCGCACGGTGAAGACACGGTCTGGATCGGTTCGCCATTGTGGCGGGAACGGTCTGCTCGCAAGCGGCCTCGGTGCGAACCGACAGCCAGCGGCTTGGTCCGGATTCGACGGTCAGACCTAGCCGCCCTTGAGCGACAGACCCGGCGGCAAAAATGACGGCATGAATCTCACGGTGGGGCTCGGCATGGAGACCGCACGAACGTCAACAAATCGCTCACCCAGCGCACGCCAATTCTCCGCAGCTTCGTCACAGGTCCGTGCATAGGCGGTGTTGCACAGCGCTTTCAACCGAGCCTCAGCAGCTTTCGGGTTTCCATTGAGGGCTTCAGCCAGCGCCATGCGAAAAAGTGCCGGGGCAATTGGAAAACGATCCACAACCCGTCTCATCTCGTAGAGATCAGCATCACTCATACCCGGCCGAGCCAATGAAAACCGGAAATCATGAAAATCCCTATGCGCATCAAGCAAAACCACATCAGGCGCTGGAATCCGTTCCCCTGCTTGGCTCCCCATGCGCGCCAGCGCCATGCGCGACGCATAATCAGCCTCATTGACAACCAAGTACTCAGCCACGACCCAGCCCCCTATCGACAACATCACCACCAGAACCGCAGGGACAGAATACCACTTGATCCGCACCACTGAATAGACCAGACCATGCTCCACAAAACCAACCATCAACCCAAGCGGCATCAAAAAATACAAATACTCAAGAGGATATTCAACCATCGCATATCCACCAATCACCAATACCCCTGAAAGCATGACCGCAGAATCACGATCACGCGCTTTGCGCGTTCGATCCAAAAACCACCAAACAAAATACCCAGACACCACCATCGCCACAGGAACACCAGCCCAAATCATCAAATCCAGAACGATATTATGGGAATTCGCAATCTGCTCAAAACTGGGATACCCATGCGAAGCAGCATACGACTGGGCCTCGGAAACTCTCTGCCAGCCCCAACCCGACCACGGCTTCTCCTGAATGGCATGCCACAGCGCCGGCCAGTTCAATTGACGCCCGTTGTCACGAACACGAGCCTGGATGTCACTAAATCCAACTGAAAAATAAAGCGCATCATTTAGACGAACCCAGACCCACGCCATCGGCAGTAGTGGCGCCACGCACACCAGCCCCAACCAATGACGCCCGTTCAAGAGCGCTCCCTTTGACACGAAGCCTGCATATAAGGCAACCAAAAATGCCAGTACCAGCCCACCCCGCGACTGTGTCATCGTGATCCCGCAGAGCAAGAGCAGCCCCATCAGACCGCTCAAGCCCGCACCGAGATGCCGACGGCCACTCAGTCGGGCCAATGCGACAAGACCGAGACATTGAACCACCGCCAACTGATTGGGCTGAGCCAAATTACCATAGGGACGCCCCGCCCCCCATCCAGCATAGTCATTGATCCAAATACCCAGCCAAGTGATGCCCTGCCACTGCATCAATTGTATAAAAACGCTCGCCACTGCAACAAACAACCAACCCGACCAGTATGCATCCACGACATTCCGGCCATACCCTTCAGAAGTTCGAAACCCCATGCCAACAAAAAGGGCAAAAATCCCCAAATAGAGTGCACTCAACACCAAATCCGATACATATACATTTTCTCTGATCGCAAAAGAAAAAAACATCACCAACGCAAGGAGAAGAGCCACCTGGGCAGGACGAGGAAAACCCCAGCGACCCACTCCACCAGCGCGAACCAACGCTACCGCCAAGCTGGCACCCACCACTGCCGTCAGAACCTGCTGATTGAAGTCACGCCAAAGACCATAATGCCCAGGCAACAACACAGCCAGCGGCAAAAAAAATAACAGGAATTTCATACACAAATAAAAAAAGGGGCGCAAAGCACCCCATTTATAAGAGATTTAAATTTACTGACCGCGGCAAGAACCCGGCAGGTACTTTTGAGGGATAGTAGTGCCATCACCAGAAGCCCCGCAAACCCACTTGTAAACCGTCTTACCAGTATCTCCGTTAACCAGCTTGGTAGACGCGTCGGAGTAAGGCGTGAGCGTCAGCGCATTAGATCCAGAAGCGAGCGCAGAAATACCCTGAGCAGTTACGGTAATCAAGCCAGCATTCGTCGTCGCGACCGAGGCGATGTGCTTTGAGCTCGGAGATGCCGACTCGCAACCCCACGCATTTGCAGCGGGCAAGGTCGACCCCACTGCCGACTGAACCGTTTCAGTAATCGTGGTGCGGCATGCCGAGGCAGCCAAAACCACTTCCGACACCTTCGCACGCACGGTGTAATCTTGATACGCAGGCAGCGCCACCGCCGCCAAGATGCCGATGATCGCCACGACGATCATCAATTCGATCAGAGTGAAGCCTTGCTGAACACGTTTCATGTTGAGTCCCTTGGTTGAGGAGTGGGGTGAAGACAGATCCCTACTTTGCAGGGGGCGTGCCAGCCCCGATCTGAAGAAGTGCGCAACCAAAGGACCTTAAATGCGCGTGCGATCCAGAGCAACCGACACAACCGGTTCAGGAGGTGACGTTTTTTGTCACCCTCTGCACGATTCGTCACCATCACCCCACCTTCACCGGCAATTGGAAGGAAGCATGGACTCCAGGTCATCCAGTCCATCCCCAGTACAAAGCCACGTCCAGCCTGTGCTCGCCTCACGTTGGTCCTCGTTGGCCCGATAGGTCCACAAGGTCCCGCTGTCATTGAGGGTGATCGCATTCATCGGTCCACCCAAGATGGACATGAACCGGCCTCTCAGACGAGGGTGGGCCTCGGGCCCGAAAAACGCCTTGATCCGGGCCGAGTGCACCACATCGTTCATGGTGGAGACCGGCGAGTACACCACTGAAGAAATGATCTTGCTGGAGATGTGAGAGGTCTCCATCGTGGCTGGAATCACACCCGTGGTCATCCACTCCGCAGCAGCATCGTTTCTTAGCCCGCCGATCATGGAAAACGCTTCGGCCACTTGCGTCTTCATGATGTACCGGTCATAGGCATTGAACCCAATCGCAGAAAGAATGCCCAGGATGGCCAGGACCATCATGAGTTCGATCAGCGTGAAGCCTCGGGGTCGGCCCGGCCGACGGAAATACACCAGGTGTGAAGACGACGTGCGCATGAGCCCTTCGATTGTTTGCTTTTGTGAATCCGATATCGTCGGTCTCTCGGCTCACTGAAGGGCCACCCCCTCAGCCACGGTGGCACCCACATCGGCTCACACCCTGAACGCACTCACCACCCCCGTCAGCCGCTCCGCCTGCCCCTGCAGGCTTTCGGCCGCTGCGGCGTTCTGCTCCACCAACGCCGCGTTCTGCTGGGTCATCTGTTCCAGTTGACCCACCGCAGTGTTGACCTGGGCCAGTCCAGCGCTCTGCTCCCCGGTGGCGCAGGTGATGTCGGCCATAATGTCGTTGACCCGACGCACCTGGGTGACGATGTCTTCCATCGATTGCCCTGCCCGGCGCACGAGTTCGTCGCCGGACTGCACCCGCGCCACACTCGCGCCGATCAGGTCCTTGATCTCGCGCGCGGCGGTGGCGCTGCGCTGGGCGAGGGTCCGGACCTCGCCAGCCACGACGGCAAAGCCTCGCCCTTGTTCACCAGCCCGTGCGGCTTCCACGGCGGCGTTGAGCGCCAGGATGTTGGTCTGGAAGGCAATGCCATCAATGACGGTGATGATGTCGGCGATGCGCTGGCTGCTCTGGCTGATGTCGCCCATGGTCTGAACCACCTGCCCCACCAACTCACCCCCTTGGTTGGCCGCCTGCGCTGCAGCCGACGCCAGGGAATGGGCCTGCTCGGCCGCCTTGGCGGTCTGCTGGACCGTGGCGGTGAGGCTGTCGAGGCTGCTGGCGGTTTCCTGCAGACTGCCGGCCGTCTGTTCGGTGCGGCCGGAAAGGTCCTGGTTGGCCGCGGCCACCTCCGTGCTCGCGGTCTGGATCTGCTCGCTCGCCCCACGGGCGGCGGCCACCAATTGGTGCAGTGCGTCGCGCATGACCCCCATTTCTTTCAGCAATGGGGTGAACTCGTCGGCCCCCGTCACCTCCACCCGGGCCTCCAGGTCGTTGGCGGCGATGCGCCGGGCCACCTGAAGGGCCTCCTCGGTGCGTCGGTGCAGGTGTCGCATGAGCCAAACCGCCGATCCGACGGCCATCCCCGCCATGAGCACCAGTGCCCCCAGCATGAGCCCCTGGATCGATCGGGTTTCTCCGGCCACCTGCGCCACGCGCGCCTGCATCACCTTCTGCTGCCATTCCAGCGCTTCGGTCAGGGTGGCCAGCAGCGGCTTGCGGGCGGGGTCGGTGCCGTTGAGCACCTGGTCGAACGCGCGATCACGGCCCGCGCTCCGGAACACGGAAATCACCTCGGACCGGGCCGCACTGTAGGCGGCGATCTGCTGACGCAGGCGGCTCACATGGTCACGCGCCTCCTGGGAAAAAATGTCCTTTTCGAAGGCATCCAGCTCCCGGGACATCGCCTCCACGGCCTTGCCGCTGCCCGCCACCGCCGACTGGGCCTGGTCTTCCGAGCGGCTCAACAGCAGCTGGCGCAGCTGGGACTGGGCCACCGCCACCTCGCGGCGAATCGCGCCCAATCGGACCACCTGATGCACCCGCCGCTGGGACAGGTCCGCCGCTTCGGCCGACAGCGACTCCAGTTCACGCCACACGACCAGGCCGACAGCCGACAGGGTGACGATCAGCACCGCGAAGGCCAACGCCAATCGGGTGCTCAGGTGGGACAAACGCCAGTTCATGTTGGAAAACCCTCGGTCATATACGGTGACACGTATATTTCCAGAGGTCCGCTGCCGCCAAGGGACGAAAAGCTGCGCGTTGCCGTCACAGATTCCGGAGTCCCCCACCGCCCCGACCGGGATCGCCCGGCTTGCCAGCCCCGCCGGGAGGCGTGAACATCGGCCATGACCTCGCCCGACGACCCTCTGGCCGAAGCCCTGAACCAGGCCCTGCACGCTCACGCCCACCAGCCGGGAGCCCTGCTTCCGGTGCTGCACGATCTGCAGGACCGCCTTGGCCACATTCCGCCCGAAGCCTGGGCGCCAGTGGCCCGTGCCCTGCGTCTGTCCCAAGCCGAAGTCCATGGCGTCCTGAGCTATTACGCACACTTCCGCCGCACGCCCCCGGGTCGACGGGTGATTCAGGTCTGTCGGGCCGAATCGTGCCTGGCCTGTGGGGCCGACACCCTTCTCGAACAGGCCGAGGCGCTGCTGGGCTGCACCTTGCACCACACCCGCCACGACGGTGAGGTCACGCTGGAACCCGTGGCCTGTCTGGGTCTATGTGCGGCCTCGCCGGCCCTTGCGGTCAACGGACAGCCCCACGCACGGCTGTCCCCCTCTGGCCTGGAAGCCGTGTTCTCACACGCCCCGCCCACCGACCCGAGCCCCGACCCCTTGCGCAGCGTCTCAGCAAACGAACCGCCCTTGCGGGTCTGGATCCCACGGGATGCCACGGCCATCGCCTTGGGTGCCGACGATGTAGCCCAGGCACTGAAAGCCGCTGGCGCGCAGGCCCCCCGAGCGGTCGAGGTCGTGCGCAACGGGTCCCACGGACTGTTCTGGCTGGAGCCGATGATCGAAGTGGAGACGCCCCTGGGCCGGCAGGCCTTCGGCCCGGTGACCGCCGCGGACCTCCCGTCCTTGCTGGAGGCGGGACTGCTGTCCGGGGGACACGCCCCCGCCCGGCACCACCCCCTGTCCCTCGGCCCCACACAGGCGCTGTCGGCACTGGCCGGTCAACAACGCCTGACCTTCGCCCGCGTCGGGGTGGTCGATCCGCTGTCTCTGGAAGACTTCGAACGGCATGGTGGTGGATCGGGTCTGCGCCAGGCCCTGGCCATGACCTCCGAACAGATCGTGGACGCCGTCACCCAATCCGGCCTGCGAGGGCGGGGCGGGGCCGCGTTCCCAGCGGGAATCAAATGGCGAACCGTGCACGCCGCCTCGGCCCGTGCGCCCACACCTGGAGGCCTGGGCGGCAAAGCCGTGGTCTGCAACGCCGACGAAGGCGATTCCGGCACCTTCTCCGACCGCATGCTGATGGAGGGCGACCCCTACACGCTGATCGAGGGCCTGCTCATCGCAGGGCTGGCCGTGGGTGCCGACACCGGCTGGATCTACATCCGCAGCGAATACCCCCACGCCTGGGCCACGATGACCGAGGCGGTGTCCCGCGCCGGCGCCGCAGGCTGGCTCGGTCCCAATGCCGCGGGGTCCGGTCGGCCCTTCGAGATTCACCTTCGGCGGGCCGCGGGCTCCTACGTGTGCGGGGAAGAAACCGCCCTGCTGGAAAGCCTGGAAGGCCGGCGCGGCATCGTGCGCGCCAAGCCCCCCCTGCCTGCGCTGGAGGGCCTGTTCGGCCAACCCACGCTCATCCACAACGTCATCACCCTGGCCAGCGTGCCCCGCATCCTCTCGCACGGCGCCCAGGCGTACGCCGACCTGGGCTCCGGCCGCTCCCGGGGCACCCTGCCTTTTCAGCTGGCCGGAAATGTCGCCCGAGGGGGGCTGTACGAGTTGCCCTATGGCGTCACGCTGCGCGATCTGATCTTCGACTGGGGCGGCGGCACCCGCAGCGGTCGGCCGGTCAAGGCCGTCCAGGTCGGAGGTCCTCTGGGTGCCTACGTGCCCGAATCGCACTGGGACACCCCGATCGACCACGAGGCCTACGCCACCTTCGGGTGCAGCGTCGGCCACGGCGGCATCGTGGTGCACGACGACACGGCCGACCTGTCCAAGTTGGCGCGCCACGCCATGGCGTTCTGTGCCGAGGAAAGCTGCGGCAAGTGCACCCCGTGCCGCATCGGGTCGACCCGTGGCGTGGAGGTCATCGACCGCCTCGTGCGCAGCACCACCGAGGCCGACCGGCAGGATCAGTTGGCCCTGCTGCACGATCTGTGTGACACCATGACCCACGCGAGCCTGTGCGCCATGGGGGCCATGACCCCCAACCCGGTGCGATCGGCGTTGCAAATCGCCCCTCAGGACTTTGGCCTGCCGCAGACACCGGCCACAGGCATGTGACTTGCTGGCCACAGGCCCTCGCCGAACTGTCATCATGGGCAGCCAGCATGCTGGCTGCCCTCACCAGGAGACTTTGGCCATGGCCTCGAAAAAAGCCCCCGCCCCGATCCCGGCCGAATCCGCCCCCATCGGTGCGGCCCCCGCTGCACCCGCGCGCAAGAAGTCGACCCGTGCGGTTGCCCTGCAGCCCCCGGCAGACCCCGAACCCGCTGCGGTGACCCCATCCAAGAAGGCACGCAAGTCCGCCCTCCCGGTGGACGACAGCGCCAGCACAACCCGGAAAAAGGGCAAAGCCGAATCCTCCCCGTCCACGGTCAAGTCCGACAAGAAGGACGCCGTCGCCGTGAAGCCTCCCGCGCCCGCCAAGAAACGCAAGGCCGTGCCAGTACGGGAGCGAGAAGTCGACACACCGGAAGCGCGGGCCACCCCAACAGAAGACGTGTCCGATCCGCCTTCGCCTGCGCCCCTCTCCAGCTCCGAGCTTCACGCCCGCATTGCCGAACGGGCCTACCTGATCGCGGAGTCCCGCGGCTGGGCCCCGGGCAACCCGACGGAAGACTGGCTCCAGGCCGAGCGCGAAACCCTCGCGGCCCTCGGCACGAGCTGACGCGGGCACATGGCGCCCTCCCCGGGCTTTGCCCGTTGCGGGCGCGGTTCAAACGCGTGAACATGGGCGCATGACGCCGCCCCTTCCCACCGTCACCCTCACGCTGGATGGCCGCAAGCTTCAGGTGCCCCGCGGCACGATGCTGATGCAGGCGGCCGCCCAGGCGGGCTCGACGGTCCCCAGCCTGTGTGCCAGCGACACGCTCAAGCCCTTCGGCTCGTGCCGGCTGTGTCTGGTCGAAATCGAGGGGCGCCGGGGCTTTCCCGCCAGCTGCACCACGCCGGCCGAAGACGGCATGGTCGTGCACACGCAATCGGCGTCGCTGCAGAAGTTGCGTCGCGGGGTGATGGAGCTCTACCTCAGCGACCACCCGCTGGATTGCCTGACCTGCAGCGCCAACGGCGACTGCGAGTTGCAGACCCAAGCCGCAGCCGTCGGCGTGCGACGGGTGCGCTACGGCGTGGGCGAACAGGCCGCATCCCTGGGGATTCAGGGGGCACACCACTGCCACGAAGCGGCCGACACCTCCAACCCCTACTTCACCTACGACCCCTCCAAGTGCATCGTGTGCAACCGCTGCGTTCGGGCCTGTGAGGAAATTCAGGGCACCTTCGCACTGACCCTCACGGGACGGGGTTTCGGCAGCCGCGTCACCGCGGGCACCGGCGACGGTTTCATGGCCAGCGAGTGCGTGAGTTGCGGAGCCTGTGTGCAGGCCTGCCCCACCGCCACGCTGCAGGACAACCGCGTGATCGAACAAGGCTTGCCCGACCGGAAGGTGATCACCACCTGTGCCTACTGTGGCGTGGGCTGCGGGTTCGAGGCCGAGGTGAAGGGCACCGAGGTCGTGCGCATGACCCCCTGGCAAGACGGCCGGGCCAACGAAGGACACAGCTGCGTCAAGGGTCGCTACGCCTGGGGCTACGCCACCCACACCGACCGCGTCACCACGCCCTTGATCCGCGATCGCATCACCGACCCATGGCGCCCGGTGGGCTGGGACGAAGCCATCGGCTTTGCCGCCCGGCGCCTGCTCGACCTCCAGGCCCGTCACGGACGCAACGCGGTGGGCGGCATCACCTCCAGCCGCTGCACCAACGAAGAAGCCTACCTGGTCCAGAAGCTGGTGCGCGCCGCCCTGGGCACCAACAACGTCGACACCTGTGCCCGCGTGTGCCACTCGCCCACCGGCTACGGCCTGGGCCAGACCTTCGGCACCTCGGCGGGCACACAAACCTTCAAGAGCGTCGAGCGGGCCGATGTCGTTCTGGTCATCGGGGCCAATCCCGGCGATGCCCACCCCGTCTTCGCCTCCAGACTGAAGCGCCGGCTGCGCGAAGGCGCACGGCTGATCGTCGCCGACCCGCGCCGCATCGACCTGGTGCAGGCCCCGCATGTCCACGCCGAACACCACCTGGCCCTGCGCCCCGGCACCAACGTTGCGCTCATCAACGCCATGGCGCACGTCGTCGTGACGGAAGGCCTGGTGCAGGACGACTACGTGGCCGAACGGTGCGACGCAGCCAGCTTCGAAGCCTGGTGCACCTTCGTTTCCCGCCCGGAGCACGCCCCGGAATCGATGGAAAGCGTCACGGGCGTGCCCGCGGCCGAGATCCGCGCCGCCGCCCGCCTGTACGCCCAAGGCCCCAACTCGGCCATTTACTACGGCCTGGGCGTGACCGAGCACGCCCAGGGCTCGACCATGGTGATCGGCATCGCCAACCTGGCCATGGCCTGCGGCATGGTCGGGCGCGAAGGGGTGGGCGTGAACCCGCTGCGTGGTCAGAACAACGTGCAGGGCAGTTGCGACATGGGCAGCTTCCCGCACGAATTGCCCGGCTACCGCCACATCGGCGACACCCCCGTGCGCAGCCAATTCGATGCGGCCTGGGGCGTCACGCTCGATCCGGAACCCGGACTGCGCATCCCCAACATGTTCGACGCCGCGCTGGACGGCCGCTTCAAGGGCCTGTACTGCCAGGGCGAGGACATCGCCCAAAGCGACTCCAACTCCACCCACGTGCACGCGGCCCTGTCGGCCATGGACTGCGTCATCGTGCAGGACCTGTTCCTCAACGAGACCGCCCGCTTCGCCCACGTGTTCCTGCCCGGCTCGTCGTTCCTGGAAAAGGATGGCACGTTCACCAACGCCGAGCGGCGCATCAGCCGCGTGCGGCGGGTGATGCCCCCGCTGGCAGGACTGGCCGACTGGGAGATCACGCTCAGGCTCGCGCAGGCTTTGGGCTTGCCGATGTCCTACGGCCATCCGTCGGACATCATGGCCGAGATCGCCACGCTCACGCCCACGTTTGCCGGTGTGAGCTACGAAAAGCTCGACCGACTGGGCAGCGTGCAATGGCCCTGTCACGCCCACACCCCGGAGGCCGGCACCGAGACCTTGCATGTCGACCGGTTCGTGCGCGGCCAGGGCCGGTTCCTGTGCACGCCGTACGTGCCGTCGGATGAAAAGGTCACCCGGCGGTTCCCCCTGCTGCTGACCACGGGACGCATCCTCAGCCAGTACAACGTCGGTGCGCAGACGCGGCGCACCCCCAATCTGCGCTGGCACGCCGCCGACGTGCTGGAAATCCACCCACACGACGCGCAGGACCGCGGCATCCGGAGCGGAGACACCGTCCGTCTCGAAAGCCGGGCCGGCACCACGACCCTGCGCGCCGAAATCAGCCAGCGCATGCAACCCGGCGTGGTCTACACCACCTTCCATTTCCCCGAGAGCGGAGCCAACGTCGTCACGACCGATTCGGCCGACTGGGCCACGCAGTGCCCGGAGTACAAGGTCACAGCGGTGCAGGTGTCGCGTCCATGAACACCGATCACCTGATCCAGAGGGTCAACCGCGTCGGCCAGTTCTTCGAGGCCCAACCCGACCGGGACCAAGCGCTGGCCGATGCCGCCGCACACCTGCACCGCTTCTGGGCCCCGGGGGTGCGTCAGGAGGTGTCACGGTGTCTGCGTGAACACGGGGGCCAGGGGCTTTCGCCCTTCATCGCCGAGGCCCTGGCCCGCCATCCGGAAGCCCTGGCCACCTTCGTCCATGACCTCAACCCGTCCCCCACCCAGAAAGCCTCCACCCCGCCGTGACCCCACCCACCGGGTCCGCTCAACACCCCGATTTCCCAGCCGATAACGTCAGGGCCCCCTCGCCATCGCCGCTTTTTCCACATTGACCGGCCGGGAGGCCTCCGTGCACCCCAGGGCAAGGGGTGCACAATTTGATACAAGTCACCCTACCATCGGTCGATGTGGCTGAACCTCGGTCACGCATTCCAAATACCGCATGTCAACGAACGCCTGGATCCTGATCGCTCTGACCGCCATCACACTGGCGGCACTGGCCGCGCTCTGGCTGCGCCCGGCGCCGCGGGTGTCCTCGCGCAAATCCACCGCTCCGCTGCCGTCCGAATGGCCGCTGGTCCAGCGCCCCATCTTCTCGCTGGAAGAGCGCGCCTTGCACCGGCAACTGCGCGCCGCTTTGCCCCATCACACCATCCTGGCCAAGCTGCCGCTGGTGCGCGTGTGCCAGCCGACCGAGCGCGAACGCATGCGCTACTGGTTCAACCTGCTCGGGCCGGTGCACGTCAGCTTCATCGTCTGCACGGAAAACGGCCACACGCTGGCGGCGCTGGACATCGAAAAACCCACCCGCCCCACGCCCCAGCGCATCATGGACATCAAAAAGGCCGTGCTGGAAGCCTGCCGGATCCGCTACATCATCTGCCGCTCCGACCAATTGCCGACGGCCCAGGAACTGCAGATGCTCGTGCCCGGCCTGAGTGAGGCCCTGCGTCCGGCCGTGCCGACGCACCTGCGCGACCGACCGGACGCCGCACACACCACGCTGGCCCAGGCCACCCGCGGGACCCGCCCGACCACCGGTGAAAGCCAGTGGTACGACTCCGGCTTTTCGCAAGACTCGTTCTTCGCTCCGGAGGCCCTGCGCGATCCCGGTGCCCGGACCACCCGCCCAGCGCCGCTCGATCCCTGAGCGGTCCCCCGCGGTCCGCCCCACCATAATGGGGCATGCATTCCCGACCGCCGTCCGACACCCCCTTTGAGCACCTCACCCCCCACGTGGTGCTGGACGCGCTGGATGCCGTCGGCCTGCGCGGGGACGGCCGCATCCTGCAGCTGAACTCATACGAAAACCGCGTCTTTCAGGTGAACCTGGAAGAACCGCTGCACCCGGACGAGGCCCCGCCACCGATCGTCGTGGCCAAGTTCTACCGCACCGGTCGCTGGACCCAGGAGCAGATCCTCGAAGAACACGCGTTCGCGCTGGAACTCTCCGCAGACGAGGTCCCCGCGGTGGCGCCCCTGGTGCTGCACAGGATCGCGGAGGATCTGCCCGGACGTCCCCCCGCCCAGCTGCAGGGCGATCCGCCCACGCTGGGGGAGTGGAATGGCTGGCGCTTCGCCGTGGCGCCGCGCTGTGGCGGCCGGGCCCCCGAGCTGGAAGACCCCGCCACCCTGGAGTGGATCGGGCGATTCCTGGCTCGCCTGCACCTCGTGGGCGCGCACCGTCCGTTCACCCACCGTCACACGCTGGAGGGCAGCCAAGCCGCCCGGGCCTCGGTGGACTGGTTGGTGACCAACGACACGCTGCCCCCCGGGGCCCTGTCGGGCTGGCACGCCACCTGCCTGCGCGCCCTGGACGCTGTGGACACCCGCTTCGAGCGCCACGGCGCCCCCGCCCTGATGCGCATCCACGGCGACTGCCACGCCGGCAACCTGCTGTGGACACCCCAGGGCCCCCACTTTGTGGACCTGGACGACACCGTCAACGGACCCGCCGTCCAGGACCTGTGGATGCTGCTGGGGGGCAGCCGTTTCGAGATGCAGGCACAGCTGGGGGCCCTGCTCGATGGCTACGAAACCTTCCGCGAGTTCGACCGCCGCGAGCTGGCGCTGATCGAACCCCTGCGCACCCTGCGCCTGATCCAGCACAGTGCGTGGATCGCGAGGCGCTGGAACGACCCGGCCTTTCCGATCGCCTTCCCGTCGTTCGAGAGTCCGTCGTACTGGGCACAACAGACCACATTGCTGCAAGAGCAGATCGAGGCGATGCAGGATGAGCCGCTGGTGGCCTGAGGCCCCTTGAACCGGGGGAGCGCCCTCTCAGGCCTGTCACACGGAGTCCTTAGCGTACCGGTCGGGATGCACACCACACAGTGCACCCCCCCTACGCCACGGAGCCTCCATGAACACCACCCGTCTCGCCGCTTTTGTGCTGGCCGTCTGCACGTCGGCCGCCCAGGCCGACACCCTGTCCCTCGGCCTGTCGAACTACACCCTGACCGGCAACCACACCCTGGACACCCTGGGTGGCATGGGACTGGAAGCCTCCGCCGTGACCTATGCGGCCGACCGAAACAGCTTGTTCTTCGTCGGTGACGAGGGACTGGGCGTCGTCGAGATCTCGCTGACCGGCCAGACACTGGGGAGCATGGCCTTCAGCGCCTGGCCTGCGGCCACGACCCACCACGACGCCGAAGGTCTGACCTACCTGGGCGGCGGTGTGCTCGCCGTGGCGGAAGAACGCCTCCAGGATGCCTACCGCTTCACCTACCAAGCCGGTGGATCGGTGGACCTGTCGACCGCCGCCTCCTCATCCATCGCCAACTATGCCTACAACAACACGGGCATCGAAGGCCTGAGCGTCGATGCCCGCGACGGCACCTTCGTCGCGGTCAAGCAGGACAACGACCAGAAGCTGCTGATCGGCACGCTCAGCTTCGCAGAAGGCGGTGGGACCTCGAACATGGTCGAGGTTTTCAGCGGAACCAGCCTGTTCGGGCTGGACAGCCTGTCAGACGTGCAGACACTCTCCGGTGTCACCGCCCTGGCCGGCACATCCGCCGCCGACAACTTCCTGATCCTGAGCCTGGACTCGAAGCGCCTGGTCGAGATCAACCGATCGGGCACGGTGCTCGGCAGCCTGGACCTGTCGGGCCTGACGACACAAGCGATCGAAGGGGTCACCGTGGACAGCGCGGGCCACCTCTACCTCATCGCTGAAGACTCCGGCACAGGCGCCTCACGCCTGCTGGTGATGTCGTCCGTTCCGGAACCCGAAACCTACGCCTTGATGCTGGGCGGCCTGTCGATCGTCGGCTGGCTGTCGCGCCGCCGGCGCCGCTGAGGCCCGGCCCGCGGCACCTGGGAAATCGTCTGCCGATGGCGGCAGACCCGCCCCGTTTGTCCCCGGCCGGTCTCCGTTCCAGCCGCTTTGTTCTTCACCTCGCACCAGGAAATCCACCATGCTTCGACGCCTGATCGCCCTCGCCGCCGTGGCCACCGCCACCCTGCCCGCACACGCCCTGACCACCGGCGACATCGCCTTCACCTCGTTCAACGCCGACGAGGATGGCCTGTCCTTCGTCACCTTCATCGACATCGCGGCCCACACCACGGTGTATTTCTCGGACAACGAATGGACCGGCTCGGCCTTCAACACCGGCGAGAGCTACAGCCAGTGGGTGTCGGGCGACAGCACGGTCACGGCCGGCTCGGTCGTGCGCCTGAGCGCCTTCGACAAGACGCCCCTGTCCGCAAGCGTGGGCACGCTCAGCGCCGTGTCGGTCACCGGCAATGCCAACCGCGGCCTGTCCAACTCGAGTGAGACCGTCTACGCTTATCTGGGCACCGACGCCACCACCCCCACGACCTTCCTGACGGCCATCACGAACGGATCGTTCGACACCGACGGCTCGCTGGTCGGTACCGGCCTGACCGAGGGCAGCACCGCCATGCGCCTGAACAGCCTGGCAACCAGCGCCACGCCCGACTACGCCGAATACTCCGGCCTCCGCGCTGGCGAGGGTTCGATGGAGGCCTACCGGACCGCGGTGGCCAACGTATCGAACTGGACCGTGGACACCGCCAACGGGGCCTACGCCACCACTGTGCCGAACACGACCGCCTTCACCGTGACCTCGGCCGTGCCGGAGCCGGAATCCTACGCGCTGTTCCTGGCCGGTCTGGGCGCCCTGGGCTTCATCTCGCGCCGCCGCCAAGCCCGCTGACCGGTCTCGACGACGGTCCTCAGCCTCACCCGCTGGATGACGGATCCGGCCGCTGCACCTGTGGCGGCCCCCTTTGTCCGGCAGGGGATCCCCTTGACCTTCACCCGCACCCACCCATGAACATCCGGCCCTTGCTCCGTCCGCTCACGATCGCCGTCGCGGCCCTGACGTTCCAGGTCGGCGCCTTTGCCGCCGACACCCCCATCTACACCCTGCAGGGCAGTGGCGCGAGCAGCGCCTACAAGGGCCAGGCCGTGAGCACCACCGGTGTGGTCACGCGGGTCAACAACAACGGCTTTTTCATCCAGGACCTCCAGGGCGACGGGAATCCGGCCACCTCGGATGCGGTCCTGGTCTTCACCAGCAGCGCCCCGCGCCGTCAGTGTCGGCCAGTTCGTCCGCGTGACCGGCACCCTGACCGAATACAACACGGGGGCCGCCGCCAACGCCCTCACCGCCGCCCACCCGGTGACCGAGATCACCGCGCCCGTGGTGACGGTGCTCGGCACCGGCTACAGCCTGAACCCGACGGTGGTGGCGTTGCCCCTGGCCACCGGGGACAGCTTCGAGCGCCTGGAAGGCATGCTGGTCACCTTCGTCGGTCCGCTGACGGTGCAGCAGAACTACTTCCAGGCCCGCTATGGCCAGGTCACCATCGGTGCCGGTGGCCGCCACGAGACGCCCACCAACGTGTACCGCCCAGGCTCGCCCCAGGCCGTCGCCCTGGCCGACTGGCAGGCCCGCAGCCGCTTCGTGCTGGACGACGGGTCTTCGACGCAAAACCCCAACCCCACCCCGTTCGTCGGCTCCGGCGGCCTGCCGCGCGGCGGCGACACGCTGGCCTCCGTGACCGGCGTGGTCGACTACGGTCTGGCCACGGCCAGCAACACCGGTCTGGCGCTGTACCGGCTGCACCCAACCGTCGCCCCCTCCATCACTGCAAGCCACCCACGTCCGGCCAGCCCGTCGGCCGTAGGCGGCAACGTGCGTGTGGCCAGCATGAACGTGCTGAACTACTTCACCACCTTCACCAACGGGGCCACCGCCTCCGGCCTGACCGGACAGGGCTGCACCCTGGACGGCGCCGTGGCGGCCGGCAACTGCCGTGGGGCCAACAGCCTCGCGGAGTTCCAGCGCCAACGCAGCAAGATCGTGCGGGCCCTGGTCGGACTGAACGCCGACGTCGTCGGTCTCATGGAGATCCAGAACAACGGCCAGACCGCCGTGCAGAATCTGGTCGACACCCTCAACGCCACCCTGGGCACCGGCACCTACGCCAGCGTGGCCTTGCCTGCGGCCGGCACGGGCTCGGACGCCATCCGCGTGGCGATGATCTACAAGCCGGCGCGGCTCAGCGCGGTGATTGCCCCCGTCAGCGACACGGGCAGCGTCCACAGCCGTCCACCGCTGGCGCAGACCTTCGCCGCCGCCAACGGCGAGCGCTTCACGGTCGTCGTCAACCACTTCAAGTCCAAGGGCAGCTGCCCTGCCACCGGTGACGCCGACTACGCAGGCAATGCCGACGTCGGAGACGGCCAGGGCTGCTGGAACGCCAAGCGCTTGGCCCAGGCCCAGGCGCTGCGCACCTTTGTCGCCCAGCTGCAGTCCAGCAGCGGCAGCGCCGACGTGGCCGTCATCGGCGACCTCAACGCCTACGCCCAGGAAGACCCGGTCTACAACCTCACCAGCAGCGGCTACGTGGACCAGGCGGCGCGCTTCATGCCGTCGCTGGGTTACTCCTACGTCTTCGACGGCATGGTCGGCCGGCTCGACCACGCCCTGACGACGGCCTCGCTGTCGGCCAAGGTGTCGGGCGCCACGCACTGGCACATCAACGCCGACGAGTCGCTGGCCCACGACTACAACCTGGAGTTCAAGCAGCCGGCCTGCGCGGCATGTGAACCCGACCCCTTCGACGGCAGCACCCCCTACCGTTCATCGGACCACGATCCGCTGGTGATGGGGCTGGGCCTGTACCGCACCGTCAACGGCACGGCTGGCCGCGACACCCTGGCGGGCACCGCCGGCGACGACAGACTCGTGGGAGGCGCTGGCGCCGACGTCCTGACGGGTGGAGCCGGCCTGGACGTCTTCGTCTACACCTCACTGCGCGACGCGGGCGACGTGATCACCGACTTTGCACCGGGATACGACCGCCTGGACCTGTCCGCGCTGCTCGCCGGACTGGGCGTGCCGGCGAACCAGGCGGCCAGCCGGGGCATCGTGAGCGTGGTCGCGTCGGGCGCACACACGCTGGTGCAGATCGACGTCGACGGCCCCAACGGCGCCACCGTGCCGCGCACGCTCGTCACGCTGGCCAACGTGAGCGCCAGCCAGATCGTGCCGTCACGCGACCTGGGTGTGCAGTGACGTCCACGAGCCGGTTCACGCCTCCCTTTTTGGTTTTCAACCTGGATGCCCTTCCCATGCGAACCCCCGCTTTTTCCCTGATCGTCGGCATGGCCCTGGGCCTGACCGGCCTGGCCGCTCACGCCCAGAGCGTGAACCTCACGACCTTGACGGCCTACGGCGACGTTTCCGCCAACACCACGAGCGCGAGCCTGACCACGGCCGCGATCGAGTCCGGTGAAACCCCATCCAGCGGCTCCAGCGCTTGGTTCTACACAGAACTGGAGCCAGCCCTCCTGCCCGGCGGTACCACCCTGGGCGCCGACACTTTCGAGGGTTCCGCACTGGCGTACGAATTCACGCTGTCGGCCCCCGGCACGTTGAGCTTCAACTGGTCCTTGTCTACGGCCGAGACCCTGGAGACCGATCCGGCATCCGGCTTGTCGCTGCTGGACCGCTCGTTCGTGTCCTTCGACGGTGCGGTGTCGACACTCGCCACGGCCAGCCTCACCCCGCAAAACGGCTCCTACCTGTCGGGCGTCCTGGGCGCCGGCACGCACCGTTTCTCGGTGGGGGTGATGGATGTCAACGATGTGCTCGGGGTCTCGACCCTGGGCGTGTCCAACCTGTCCGTCAGCGTGTCGGCCGTGCCGGAGCCCGAAACCTATGCCCTGCTGATCGGCGGCCTGGCCGTGATCGGGGCTCGCCTGCGCCGTCGGAACCCCTGAAAGGCCAAAGGGCGTCCACCTTTCGGTGGACGCCCTTGCACGTGGGGCCGCCGTGACCCGATCGTTCAGACGCCCAGGATCAGCGCCTGAATGCGCTTGACGTGCGCCGCCGGATCATCGAGCTGTCCGCCCTCGGCCAGCAGCGCGTTGTCGAACAGCACCTGCGCCAGGTCCGAGAACTGCGCCGAACCTTCCGGCAGATCGGCCAGCTTCTTCACCAGCGCGTGGTCGGCGTTGACCTCCAGCACCGGTTGCGAGACGGGCGCGGCCTGACCGGCCTGCTTCAGCAGGCGCGCCAGATGGCCGCTCATGTCGCCTTCTTCCGTCACCAGACAGGCGGGTGAATCGACCAGACGGGTCGTCACGCGCACGTCCTTGGCGCGCTCGGCCAACGCAGCCTTGATGCGCTCCAGCGTCGGCTTGAAGGATTCGGCGGCGGCTTCGGCCTGCTTCTTCTCTTCCTCGTCCTGAAGCTTGCCCAGGTCGACCGCGCCCTTGGCCACGCTCTGCAGGCTCTTGCCTTCGAACTCGTACAGGTGCGACAGCATCCACTCGTCCACGCGGTCGGTGAACAGCAGCACCTCGATGCCCTTCTTCTTGAAGATTTCGAGCTGCGGGCTGTTCTTGGCGGCGGCCAGCGTATCGGCGGTGATGTAGTAGATGGCCTCCTGGCCTTCCTTCATGCGCGAAACGTAGTCGGCGAACGAGACGCCTTCGTCGGCGTGCGTGGAAGCGAAGCGCAGCAGCTTGGCCAGGCGCTCCTGGTTGGCGTGGTCCTCGCCTACCCCTTCCTTGAGCACCGCGCCGAATTCCTTCCAGAAGTCGGCGTACTTGGCGCGGTCGGCAGCGGCGGTGTTGCCTTCGCTGCCGTCATCGGTCGCATCGGCCAGCGATTCGAGCATGGAAAGCACGCGCTTGGTCGAGCCTTCGCGGATGGCCTTCACGTCGCGGCTTTCCTGCAGCAGCTCGCGCGAGACGTTCAGCGGCAGGTCGGCCGAGTCGATCACGCCCTTGACGAAGCGCAGGTAGGTGGGCATCAGCGCCTCGGCGTCGTCCATGATGAAGACGCGCTTGACGTAGAGCTTGACGCCGCCACGCTTGTCGCGGTTCCACATGTCCATCGGCGCCTTGGCCGGGATGTAGAGCAGCTGCGTGTACTCGCTGCGGCCTTCGACACGGTTGTGCGTGTAGGCCAGCGGGGCGCTGGTGTCGTAGGTCAGCTGTTCGTAGAAGGCCTTGTACTCGGCGTCGGTGACGTCGCTCTTGGAGCGGGCCCACAGCGCGGCCGCCTTGTTGACCGACTCCCACTCGTCGGCCACGACGTTCTCGCCCTTCTCGGCGTCCCACGACTCCTTGCGCATCAGCACGGGCAGGGAGATGTGGTCGGAGTACTTGCCGATGATGGACTTGAGCTTCCAGGTGGAGAGGAACTCGTCCTCGCCCTCGCGCAGGTGCAGGATGACGTCGGTGCCGCGCTGTTCGCGGGTGAGGGACTCCACCTCGAAGTCGCCGGTGCCTTCGCTGGACCAGCGCACACCCTCGGACTGCGGCAGGCCGGCGCGGCGCGATTCCACCGTGATGCGGTCGGCGACGATGTAGCCCGAGTAAAAGCCCACGCCGAACTGGCCGATCAGGTTGGCGTCCTTGGCCTTTTCCTTGTCCGTGCCTTCGAGCTTGGACATGAATTCCTTGGTGCCCGACTTGGCGATGGTGCCCAGGTGGTCGATGGCTTCCTGCGCCGACAGGCCGATGCCGTTGTCGCTGATGACGATGCGGCGGGCCTCCTTGTCGTAGCTGACGCGGATTTCCAGGTTGGGCTGGTCTTCGAACAGAGCGCTGTTGTCCAGCGCCTCGAAGCGCAGCTTGTCGCAGGCGTCCGATGCGTTGGACACCAGCTCGCGCAGGAAGATCTCCTTGTTGGAGTACAGCGAGTGCGTGACGAGGTGCAGCAGTTGCTTGACTTCGGCCTGGAAGGAATGGGTCTGTTTGGTCATGGGTCGAATTCCTGTGTCTGGGGTCGCTTCCGGGTCGGACCTGTGAAAGCCGCAAGGCCACCCCGGAATCAGCGCTCGGGGGTCGATATGGGGATGCCGGCGGTCATTTCAAGGGCCTGCCAGGGTCCGCGGGGACGGCCCGGCCCCCCAGACACGTCGCGGGAGACGTCAGGCCTTGAATTGACCTGTTTCAATATTGATCACCCCCCTTCAGGACGAGCCAAGATCGCCGAGCGCTGGAACCACTCAAAATACGGGGTCAGCCCATCCGTCACCGAGCCTGCACGTGTCCACTGATTCCTCTGTCGATCTGCCGCCCAGCACCCTTTCCGGCGCGGCCCGCGTGCTGGTCCACGCTGGCAAGCTCTCTGCACGGATCGCCGAGGACCTGGTTCGACTCGCCCGCGAGCAGCGCCGAAGCTTCGTCTCACTGCTGATCGCCCAGCAGCACCTGAGCCCGAGCGATCTGGCCCACACCCTGTCCAAGGCGCTGTCGGTGCCGCTGGTGGATCTGGACGCGGTCGACCACGCCCGGTTGCCACAGAACTTGGTCGACATGCGCACGCTCACCCAATACCAGGTGGTCGTGCTGGGCAAACGGGGCAATCGGCTGTTCATCGGCGGCGCCGACCCCACCGACCAGGAGGCGGTGGACCGCATCAAGTTCGCCACGCAGCTCACACCGGAGTGGGTGCTGGTTGAATACGACAAGCTGCACCGCTCGCTCGACTCGAAGGCCGCCTCCGCCTCCGAGGCTCTGGAATCCATCGTCTCCGGCGAGTTCGACTTCGAGGTCGAGGAACAGGATGTCGTCCCCAGCAAGATGGACGACGACACCCTGGCGGACGTCGAAGACGCCCCGGTCGTGCGCTTCCTGCAGAAGATGTTGATCGACGCCATCAACATGCGCGCATCCGACCTGCACTTCGAGCCGTACGAGTCGACCTACCGGGTGCGCTTCCGCATCGACGGCGAATTGCGCGAGGTGACGCAACCGCCGGTGGTCATCAAGGACAAGCTGGCGTCGCGCATCAAGGTCATCAGCCGCCTGGACATCGCCGAAAAACGCGTGCCGCAGGATGGCCGCATGAAGCTGAAGTTCGGCAACAAGGCCATCGATTTCCGCATCAGCACACTGCCCACGCTGTTCGGTGAAAAGATCGTGATCCGGATCCTCGACCCGTCTTCGGCCCGCCTGGGCGTGGACGCGCTGGGCTACGAGCCCATCGAGAAGGAGCGGCTGATGCAGGCCATTCGCCGCCCTTACGGCATGGTGCTGGTCACCGGCCCGACGGGTTCGGGCAAGACGGTGTCGCTCTACACGTGCCTGAACATCCTCAACGAACCGGGCGTGAACATCTCCACCGTCGAGGATCCGGCCGAAATCAACCTGCCCGGCATCAACCAGGTCAACGTCAACGACAAGGCCGGGATGAACTTTGCTGTCGCGCTCAAGGCCTTCCTGCGCCAGGATCCGGACGTGATCATGGTCGGTGAAATCCGGGACCTGGAAACCGCCGACATCGCCATCAAAGCCGCACAGACGGGCCACCTGGTGCTCTCGACGCTGCACACCAACGACGCCCCCACCACACTGACCCGCCTGATGAACATGGGCGTGGCGCCGTTCAACATCGCCGCCAGCGTGATCTTGATCACTGCCCAACGCCTGGCGCGCCGCCTGTGTGAAAACTGCAAGGCACCGGCCGAGTACCCTCGCGAAGCCCTGCTCAAGGCCGGGTACCTGGATGCCGATCTGGATGGGACCTGGAAGCCTTACCGGGCGGTCGGATGCTCGTCGTGCAACAACGGGTACCGGGGCCGCGTGGGTCTGTACCAGGTGATGCCGATCAGCGAGGACATCCAACGCTGCATCCTGACCGAGGGCACGGCGATGGACATCGCCGAACAGGCCCGCCGCGAAGGGGTGCGGGACCTGCGGATGTCCGGGCTGGTCAAGGTCCGCCAGGGGGTGACGACCCTGGAGGAGGTCATTTCCGTCACGAACCAATAGACACCGAGGCGCCATGGCGACCGCTCGCGCACCATCTTCGTCTTCCCGCCGCCCGTCCTCGGGGGGCTCCGGCGGCAGCGGCCGAGGCGGCGCCTCGTCGTCGGCCAAGGAATTCACCTTCGAGTGGGAAGGCAAGGACCGCAACGGCCGCATCGCCCGCGGCGAAATGCGTGCGGGTGGGGAAGCCATGGTCAGCGCCAGCCTGCGGCGTCAGGGCATCCTCGTCACCAAGGTCAAGAAGCGCCGCACCTCGGGCGGCACCAAGGTCAAGGGCAAGGACATCGCGGTCTTCACGCGACAGCTGTCGACCATGCTCAAGGCCGGCGTGCCGTTGCTGCAGTCTTTCGACATCGTGGCGCGCGGCAGCGCCAACCCCAAGCTGACCCGCCTGCTGCTGGACATCAAGTCCGACATCGAGACCGGCACCAGCCTGTCGGCGGCGTTCCGCAAGCACCCCATGCACTTCGATGCGCTCTACTGCAACCTCGTGGAAGCGGGCGAAGCCGCCGGCATCCTGGAGGCCCTGCTCGACCGCCTGGCCACCTACCAGGAAAAGAGCATCGAACTGCAAGGCAAGATCAAGTCCGCCCTGATCTACCCCGTGGCCGTGCTGAGCGTGGCCTTCATCGTGGTCGCGGTGATCATGATCTTCGTGGTGCCGTCGTTCAAGGACATCTTCACCTCGTTCGGGGCCGAGCTGCCCTTGCCCACCCTGATCGTCATCCAGATCTCGGAATTCTTCGTCTCCTACTGGTGGGCAATCTTCGGGGGCATCGGCCTGGGCCTGTACATGTTCATCCAGAGCTGGAAACGCTCGCCGAACATGCAAAAGTCCATGGACCGCATGCTGCTGAAGGTTCCCATCTTCGGTCCGCTGGTGCACAAAGCCGCGGTGGCCCGCTGGAGCCGCACGCTGTCGACCATGTTCGCCGCAGGGGTGCCGCTGGTCGAGGCGCTGGACTCGGTCGGAGGGGCAGCCGGCAACGCCGTGTTCGCGGACGCCACGGAACAGATCCAGCGCGACGTGTCCACCGGCATTGCCCTGACCTCGGCCATGCAGACGGCCGGGGTGTTCCCGAACATGGTGCTGCAGATGAGCAACATCGGCGAGGAATCGGGCGCGCTGGACCAGATGCTGGGCAAAGTCGCCGACTTCTACGAAGGCGAAGTGGACGAGGCCGTCAAGGGACTGTCGACATTGATGGAGCCCATCATCATCGTGGTGCTGGGCACCCTCGTCGGCGGCATCGTGGTCTCGATGTACCTGCCCATTTTCAAGCTCGGCCAAGTGGTCTGAGTCCTCGCTCAAGGAACGGCTGCCCATGCCCGACATCGACTGGGACGCACTGTCGTTCCTGCTGGAACCCTGGTCCCTGGCCCTGCTGGGCCTGTGCATCGGCAGCTTCATCAACGTGGTGGTGCACCGCATGCCACGCATGATGGAGCGCCAGTGGTGGGCCGACGTAGCGCATCAGCTGGCCGACGCCGACAGCCACAAGCGCGTGCTGGGCCAGGAGGCCCCTCGGGTCATGTCCTCGGTCGGCCAGGCCCTGAACCAGACCCTGGAAGCCCTGCCCGCACTGGGCCTGTCGCGTCCCGCCTCCCGCTGCCCCCAGTGTGGGCACCGCATCCGGTGGTACGAAAACATCCCGCTGCTGAGCTGGCTGGCCCTGCGCGGCCGGTGCTCGTCGTGCCAGGCCGCCATCGCCTGGCGCTACCCCCTCACCGAGCTGGCCTGCGGGCTCGGTTTCGGCTGGCTGGGACAGCATTTCGGACCGCACCTCTCCACCCTGGCCTGGTGCGCTTTTCTGGCGGTGCTGCTCACAGCGGCCCTCATCGACTGGGACACCACCCTCCTGCCTGACGACCTGACCCAGCCACTGTTGTGGGCAGGCCTGCTGGCTTGCGCATCGGGCCTCATTGCCTTGCCTCTGGCCGACGCCCTGTGGGGAGCCGTGGCCGGATACCTGAGCCTGTGGTCCGTGGCCAACCTGTTCAAGCTGGCCACCGGCAAGGAAGGGATGGGACAAGGTGACTTCAAGCTGCTCGCGGCACTCGGCGCTTGGCTGGGCCCGGGCATGCTGCTGCCCATCGTGCTGGGGGCCTCCCTGATCGGTGCAGCGGTCGGCATCGGCCTCAAGATGACCGGCGGCCTGCGCGAGGGCCGATACGTACCCTTCGGCCCCTTCCTGGCCGGCGGCGGACTGGTGGTTCTGATGGCGGGACGGGACCAGGTGCTCCGCTGGATGGGTTGGGCATGACCTCCGGTCCCGGTGCGGCATCGGATGCGGCGCCTCCCTTGGGCCTCACGATCGGCTTGACCGGTGGCATCGGCAGCGGCAAGAGCCTGGTGGCCCGCCGCCTGGCCACCCTCGGTGCCATCATCGTCGACACCGACGCCATCGCGCACCGCCTCACGGCTCCGGGTGGCGCGGCCATCGACGCCGTGCGCCACACCTTCGGTGCCGACGCGATCGGACCGGACGGCGCCATGGACCGCGCGCACATGCGGCAGGTCGTCTTTGCGGATCCCGGCGCCCGCAAGCAACTGGAAGCCATTCTGCATCCGATGATCGGGCAGGCCACTTGGGCGGCGGCCCAGGCCGCCCCGGAAGGCTCGGTGGTGGTGTTCGACGTTCCGCTGCTGGTGGAATCGGGCCGCTGGGTGGGGCGCGTCGACCGCATCCTCGTGGTGGACTGCGAGGTGTCCACTCAGGTGCAGCGCGTCATGGCGCGCAACGGCTGGGATGAACCCACCGTGCGGCGCATCATCGGCCAACAGGCCAGCCGAGAAGCGCGCCTGGCCGTGGCCGACGACGTGATCCTCAACGACGGGTTGGACATCGACCACCTGCATGCCACGGTCGACGGCCTGTGGGCACAATGGCAGCCCCTGCGACGACCGATCCCCCGCTGAGCATGAGCCTCCCTCCTTCGACCCCTCCCCGCCCCGCCCCTGTGGTCGAGTGCCCGGCCTGCGGAGAAGCCACCCGCTTTGCCCCCGACAACACCTGGAGGCCCTTCTGCAGCCAGCGCTGCAAGCTGCAGGACCTGGGGGCCTGGGCCAACGAAGGCTATCGCGTCGCGGCAATCGAGCCCCCGGACGACACCCTCGACCCCTCCGGGCGCTGAAACGCCCCCGGTCATCCGGACTCAACCCTCGGCAGTCTCCGTGTGGGTGGCCGCCACGAATCCCCGCTCCGAAGCCAGCCACTCCAGAACCGGCACGGTGCCCGGCAGCACCGGCACCACCGCCACGGGCAGATCCTGCCAGGCCATCTGCTGACCTTCGAGCATCTGGAACTCCCCGGTCCATTCGTGGACCTTGCAAAAGTGCAGGCGCACACGGGCATGCGGGTAGTCCATCACCAGTTCCCGCCACGGATGCACCGCCCCGACGGTCACGCCCAGTTCCTCGATCAGCTCACGGCGCAAGGCGTCGGCCACGGACTCCCCTGGTTCCAGCTTGCCGCCGGGGAACTCCCAGTACCCGGCGTACACCTTGCCAGGCGGGCGTGTGGTCAGCAAAAAAGCCGACTCCCGACCCACGCCATCGCGCTGGATCAGCACCCCCACCGCCACGTCCACGGCGGGACGATCGCCCAGCCCCTCGGCGCCCGGAGCGACTCGATCCACCGCCTCCGCGCCCGCCTCGGAATGCGACCGGGACATGCGCTCAGACATGGTCCAGCCCCGTCGGGATGTCCTGAGCCGCCGAAGGCGGCACCGGCGTCGCAGCGCTGCCGTCCGGGGCGCAGCCCCAACGACGCGCACAGTGGTCCCGCGCAAACTGCTGGGCCACACGCCCGGATCGAGACCCTCTCTCCAACGCCCACACCAGGGCCTCGGACCGGGCGGATTCGACACCGGCCTCGTCCATCCCCCCTTGGCGCAGCCATTCCCCCACGATGGTCAGGTACTCCTGCTGGCTGAAGGGGTAAAAGCTGATCCACAGTCCGAAGCGTTCGGACAGGGAAATCTTTTCCTCGATGGCCTCACCCGGGTGCAGTTCACCCTCTGCGGTGTAGGTGACCTTCAGGTTGTCCTGGGCCTGTTCGGGCAGCAGATGGCGGCGGTTGCTGGTCGCATACACCAGCACGTTGTCGCCCGACTGCGCCACGGTGCCGTCCAGGATGGACTTGAGCGCCTTGTACCCGGCCTCCCCTTCCTCGAAACTGAGGTCATCGCAGTAGATGATGAACCGCTCGGGGCGCCCGGCCACCAACTCCACCAGATCCGGCAGATCGGTCAGGTCGGCCTTGTCCACTTCGATGAGCCGCAGGCCACGATCCGCGAATTCGCTCAGGCAAGCCTTGATCAGCGAGCTCTTGCCCGTGCCCCGTGCCCCGGTCAACAGCACGTTGTTGGCCGGCAGGCCCTCCACGAACTGGGCGGTGTTGCGGCGCAGGCGCTCTTTCTGGACATCGACCTCGCGCAGGCGATCCAGACGCAAGGCGGAGGTCTGGCGCACGGGCTCCAGCACCGCACTGCCGCGCCGGCGGCGATACCGGAACGCACAGGCGGCCGACCAGTCCGGGGCCTCCAGAGCATGCGGCAACACCGCTTCCAGGCGGTCGAACAGGGACTCGGCCCGGGCCATCAGCGCCAGCAGAGCGGTCGCCATGGGCGCAAGAGAAGAAGATTCGATCTCAGACATGGGGCGAGAAGATCTCACATCCCGCGTCCGGAGTCACGCGCGGATCGCCCAACCGGCCGTCAGTCGGCCAGCAGCAGACGCAAGGAAGCGTCGAGGTGCTCAGTGGGCAAGCGCTTGAACTGTGTGCGGGCGTACCGGTGCAGACGCCCCAGTGCAAAACTGCTCAGCGCGGCGGCCTGGACCGCCGCGTCCACCGTCGGGGTGGCCGATCCCCGCGCCTCGGCCACCTGACGCAGGCTCTGCCGCCACTGAGACTCCAGGCGGTCGAAGAACTGGTTCATGCGCTGCTGGAGGCGCTCGTGCTCCAGCACCAGCGCGTCTCCCACCATCACCCGCGTCATACCGGGATTGCACTCGGCGAACTGCAGCAGCACGGCCAGTGAACGCGCGGCCTGCACCCGCCCGTCGGACTCGGTCGTGACGATCTGGTTGAGCAGGCTGAAGACGCTGGACTCGATGAACTCCAGCAGGCCCTCGAACATCTGCGCCTTGCTGGCGAAATGGCGGTACAGCGCGGCTTCGCTCACGCCGATGCGAGCCGCCAGCGCCGCCGTGGTGATGCGGTCGGCTCCGGGTTCTTCCAGCATCTGGGCCAGGGTCTGCAGGATCTGGAGGCGGCGCTCTCCCGGACGGGGACGCTTGCGCGCCGCGACAGCCTCCGGCGCGGTTGCGGCCGGGGAATCAGACTCTGCGGAAGGGGCCATCGTCATCGATCGTATTCTCGTGTCACCGGGCGGGCAGAAAACAGCCGACCTGCGGCGCCCCCCGAACTGTGCCCGGGAACCGCCCCCATCGCGCGCGGCGCCAGGCCACGGGCCCGCCGACAGGCCGGTTCAGCCGCGCAACCGGGAAAGCGCGCGGATTCTGTCACAGACGTAGGCGGGCTTGCGGGCCAGCCCGATCCCGGCCTCCGGCCCATGCTGGTTGCGCCGCGCCCAGCGCTGCATCCACACCGTGCGCATGCCGACCTTGTGGGCGGCCTTCTGGTGAACCAGTGTGTCTTCGACCAGCACGCAGCGCGAAGCCGGCACCTTCAACCGGGCCACGACGTGCCGCAACATGCGCGCGTCGGGCTTGGGGCGAAGCTGCCGGAACATGTGCATCTGCTCGATGGCGATCACGCCGTTGAACAGCCGGGCGATGCCCAGCGCCGCCAGCACCCGCTCGGCATAGGCCTGCGGCGCGTTGGTCAGAATGAACTTGGGGCCACGCAAGCGGGCCAGCGCGGCGATGTCGTGCGGATGGGCGCGCAGCCGCGCCTCCAGCCCCGGCAGCACGTGCGTGTGGTGCAGGAAATGCGGCGCCTTCACCCCGTGGTGCCGGATCAGGCCCAGCAGCGTGGCGCCATAGCGGTCCCAGTAGTGGCGCCGCAGGGCGTCGGCCTCGGCCTCGTCCACCGACAGCTCGCGGCAGATGTACTCGGTCATCGACCGGTCGATCATGCCGAACGCCCCGTGCGAGGCGTTGTGCAGGGTGTTGTCGAGGTCGAAGAGCCAGACGGGCGGCTTTTTCATCAGTGCGAGCGGATCATCGTGCCATACGCCTGCTCGCTCAGGATCTCCAGCAGCATGGCGTGCGGCACACGGCCGTCAACGATGTGCACGGCGTTCACGCCGCTCTTGGCCGCGTCCAGCGCGCCCGCGATCTTGGGCAGCATGCCGCCGGAGATCGTGCCGTCCTCGACCAGCTCGTCGATGCGGCGGGCGGTCAGGTCGGTCAGCAGTTGGCCTTCCTTGTCGAGCACGCCGCGGATGTTGGTCAGCAGCAGCAGTTTCTCGGCACGCAGCACCGTGGCGAGCTTGGCGGCCACCAGGTCGGCGTTGATGTTGTAGCTCTCGCCGTTCTCGCCAAACCCGATCGGACTGACCACAGGAATGAAGGCGTCGTCCTGCAGCGCCTTGAGCACGCCCGGATCGATGGACTCGATCTCGCCGACCTGCCCGATGTCGTGTTCCTTGCTGGGATCGTCCTTGTCGACCAGCTTGAGCTTGCGCGCGCGGATCATGGCGCCGTCGCGGCCGGTCAGGCCCACGGCCTTGCCGCCCACGGCGTTGATCAGGCCGACGATGTCTTGCTGCACTTCACCGCCCAGCACCCACTCGACCACGTCCATGGTTTCCTCGTCGGTGACGCGCATGCCCTGGATGAAGGTGCCCTTCTTGCCGATCTTGTTGAGCGCCGCGTCGATCTGCGGGCCGCCGCCGTGCACGACGATGGGGTTCATGCCCACGAGCTTGAGCAACACGATGTCCTCGGCGAAGTCGCGCTGCAACGCGGGATCGGTCATCGCGTTGCCGCCGTACTTGATCACCAGCGTCTTGCCGTGGAACTTGCGGATGTAGGGCAGCGCCTGGGCCAGGATCTCGGCCTGGTCACGCGGGGCGATGTGGGACAGGTCGTGGGCGTCGTGGGACATGAAACGAGCTCCGGAAAGAAGCGGGGCGGACCCGGATGGAAATGCACCGATTCTAGGGACTGACATCCCGGCCTCTGTGGCGGCAGGCTTCATCGAGGCTCCTATACTCGTGGCATGTTTCGTCCGTCACGCCCCACCCTGCACTGGCTCTTGTGGCTGGTCGTGGCGCTGCTGCCCTTGCGCGGCTGGGCCCAGGTGCAGATGGACAACGGCAGCGGATGGCGCACAGACCACGCGGCCGTCGCGGTGAGCGCAACGCTCGAATCACCGCCTTGCCATGTCTCCGCAGCGCACACGCCGGACACCACGCCGGGGTCGACCTCAGATCCGGACGCTGCCTCGTGGACCGGATCGTGTGCGCACTGCACGGTCTGCCACGCCAGCCTCGGCTTGACCTGGCAGATGGCCCTGGACTGGCCCCCACTGCCACACACGGCGCCCACGCCCCAGCTCGCCACATCGGTGGCTGAGCGGCCGCCCGGCAAGCTCTTCCGTCCGCCCCGATCGCCCGGGGCCTGACACCGCTCGTCGGACCGGAGTCCACCTCCGACTCCGACGGCGCGTCTGTGCGCCCCCTCCTCGACCTGAACCGCACCCGCCTGCGCCCGCGCAGAACGGGCGAACTCCAGTCACCGGCGCGCCTTGCGCAGGCCGGTTCGAGGAAACGAACATGACTCCCCCCCTGCGCCCCGTCTGGCGCGGCCGCACGATCCTGCTGGGCCTGGCGTTGGCCACCTGCGCGCCGTGGCTGCATGCCGCCGACCCCGCCGACCCGCAAGCCCGCGTCTCCCCGCTGGCACACCGCTCACTTCTGCAACGCCGGCCCCCCCCTCCCGCCACCGAACCCGCCGACTGGCGCGCCGCCAACGAGCGTGTGCGGGCCGTCGGCGGTTGGAAGGCCTATCTGCGGGAAGCCCAACAGCCGGACGCCCCCACCCAGGAGGTGCGCCCATGAGTCCGCACCGACCGTTCGCCCTGAGCGCCCTGGCGTTCGCCACGGTCCTGACCGGCTGTGCCAGCGTTTCGGTGGACGACGCCATCGCCCCGGTTCAGCAAGCCGTGCAGACCCACACCCAGTCCCGCCTGGAGCGCTGGCCCGATGCTCAAGCCCCTTCGGACGCCGCCCGCCAGCGCATCGACGCCCTGCGCGCCGACGCCCTCACGCTTGACGGCGCCGTCGAGCTCGCCTTGCTGAACCACCGCGGTGTGCAGGCTTCGCTGTCCGAGCTCGGCCTCACGCAGGCGGAAGTCGCTCAGGCGGCGCAATGGCCCACCTTGGGGTTCTCCTTCCAGCGCACCACCAGCGGCGAGGAAATCGAGTGGGAACGCGGCCTGCACCTCAACCTCGGCCGCCTGCTGCTGATGCCGCTGACGCGCCAGGTCGAGAGCCACCGGCTCGCTCGCCAGCAGTCCCAGACGACGCTGCAGGTGGTGGAGCACGTGGCCACCGTGCGTCGGGCCTGGGTGGACGCGGTCGCCGCGCAGGAAAAACTCACCTACCTGCACCAGGTTCTCGAAGCCGCCGAGGCCGGCGCCGAACTGGCCCGTCGCATGGGGAAAACCGGGAATTTCAACGCGCTGGCGGTGGCCCGCGAAGAGGGCTTCGAGTCCGATGCGGCCTTGGACGTGGCACGGGCCGAGCGCGCCCGCGACGCCGCCCGCGAGCGCCTGATCCGCGCCCTGGGCCTGTGGGGTGACGCCACCGAGCTGAAGCTGCCGGCGCGCTTGCCGGACCTGCCGGCGTCCGTGCACGACCTGCCGGATTTGGAGTCGCGCGCCCTCGCCTCGCGCCTGGATGTGCAGGCGGCCAAAACCGCCACCGAGCAGACCGCCCGCAACCTGGGTCTGACCCAGGCCACTCGTTTCGTCAACGTGCTGGAGCTGGGGGCCACCCGCGCCAACACCAACGACGGCCACCGCAGCCGCGCCTGGGAGGTGGGGCTGGAGCTGCCGCTGTTCGATTTCGGCCAGGCCCGGGTGGCCCGCGCCGAAGCCACCTACCAGGCCAGCCTGCACCGCACCGCCGAGATCGCCATCAACGCCCGCTCGGAAGTGCGCGAGGCCTGGCGCAACTGGCGCCACGCGTGGGACATCGCCCACCACCTGCAGACCGAGGTCGTGCCTCGCCGCCAGCGCATCGGCGCCGAAAACGTCAAGCGATACAACGGCATGCTGATCGGCGTGTTCGAGCTGCTGGCCGACGCCCGTGCGCAGATCGACAGCGTCAACCGCGCGCTGGACGCCCGACGCGACTACTGGATGGCCGACGCCGACCTGCGCATGGCCCTGCTCGGACGGCCATCACTGTCCGCCGCCGGTCCGGCCACGCCTTCCTCCAGCGAAGCCGGCGACGGGCACTGAGCCCGTCCCGTCCTCCCGAACCGATTTGCCCAAGGAACCGAACATGGTGTCCCGACGCTCCTTCTTCCAGGCCGGTGCGGCCGTGGCGGCCGCTTCGGTCAGCCGCGTGGCGCTGGCCGGCCTGCCCGAACCCGTCCTCCAGACCAGCGCGGCCACAGCCGCCCCGCTGGTACCGCCCAACGGCCGCCCCTACCGCCCCGTCGTCACCCTCAACGGCTGGAGCCTGCCCTGGCGCATGAACGCCGGCGTCAAGGAGTTCCACCTCGTGGCCGAACCCGTCGTGCGCGAGATGACGCCCGGCTTCAACGCCCACCTGTGGGGCTACAACGGCCAGTCGCCCGGCCCGACGATCGAGGTGGTCGAAGGCGACCGTGTGCGCATCTTCGTGACCAACAAGCTGCCCGAGCACCACGCCGTGCACTGGCACGGCCAGCGTCTGCCCAACGGCATGGACGGCGTCTCGGGCCTGACCCAGCCGCCCATCCCGCCGGGCAAGACCTTCGTCTACGAGTTCGAGGCGCGCCGCCCCGGCACCTTCATGTACCACCCGCACGCCGACGAGATGGTGCAGATGGCCATGGGGCTGTACGGCCTGTGGATCACCCACCCCAAGGCCAGGCACCCGCTGATCGCCGACGTCGACCGCGACTTCTGCTTCCTGCTCAACGCCTTCGACATCGAGCCCGGCAGCGCCACCCCGAAGACGATGACCATGCTCGACTTCAACCTCTGGGCCTGGAACAGCCGCATCTTCCCGGGCATCGACACGCTCAACGTGCGCCAGGGCGACCGCGTGCGCATCCGCGTGGGCAACCTGACGATGACCAACCACCCCATCCACCTGCACGGCC
>CAYYCN010000017.1:0-42468 GCA_964470355.1 uncultured Sphaerotilus sp. | reverse complement strand
CCAGCACCTCGTAGAGCATGCGGGCCGAACGGCCGGTGCGGCGCTCCTGGCGCAGTTGGTTCAGCAGGTCCCAGGCACGGCCGCCCAGCAAGCGCTGGACGATTTCCCGGTCGGAGAGCGAGGTGTAGTTGTAGGGGATCTCGCGCAGGCGGGACGGCTGGGCGTGCTCCAGCACAGCGGCAGGACCGCCGGGAACACAAGCAGCAAGCTGATTCGGGGACAACGGAGCATTCATGGGGTACGGGCGCCTTGCGCAGGACCTGAGATGCTACAGCAGGGGGCCTGACCTTCCGGTGACAGGTGAAATGGCGCCCCGTGCGAGCGGCCCCGCTCTTGACCCAAGGCATCTGCTTTCCGCAAGACAAGCGCATGATGGAGCCTCAGGTTCCACTCGACGCAAGGAAGTCCCATGTCACTGCCCACGGTCGCCCTGCCCGACGATGCCCCGGCCGCAGCACCGGCCCTGCCAGATCTGGCCGCCCCATGGCCTTACCCGATCTGGTTCGCCCACCGCGGTGCTGGACACCTGGCCCCCGAAAACACCTTGGCCGCCTTCCGCCAGGGAGCCGCCTGTGGTTTCCGCGCCTTCGAGTGCGACGTCAAGCTCAGTGCGGACGGCATTCCGTACCTGATGCACGACGACACCCTGTTGCGCACCACCGGTGACGAAGCCCCGGCCGGCGCGCTCGACTGGAACGAGATCTCGCTGCTGGACGCCGGCAGCTGGCACGGTCGCCGCTACGCGGGAGAACCCCCGGCCAGCCTGGAGGCGGTGACGTCGTTTTGCCTGAACAACGCCTGCGTGCTCAACGTCGAGATCAAGCCCATGCCCGGCGAAGAAGCCCGCACGGGGGACGTCGTGGCGCTGGAAGTGCAAGCCCTGTGGAAAGACGCCGTCGAAGGTGGCTTTGCCGTCTGGCCGTTGTTGAGCTCCTTCCAGCCAGAAGCCTTGGCGGCCGCCCGCGTCGTGGCACCGGAGCTGCCGCGGGCCCTGCTGCTGGAGCGGCTCTCGCCAGACTGCTTTGAAGTGGCCGAAAGACTGGACTGCGCCGCCGTCATCCTGGAGCGGGACCTGATTTCACCGGCTTTGGTGGAGCGCCTGCAGAAAGAGGGACTGCGCGTGCTGGCCTACACCGTCAACGACGCGGACGACGCGCAGCAGCTTCTGGAATGGGGCATCGACGGGATCATCACGGATGAGGTGGATCGGTTCGTGCCGGATTGAGGGTTGAGGCGCGGGACGCCTGATCCGAAATCGAAGCCCGGCGAGTCCGGGCTTTTTGCTTCTGCGCAAGCGAGTCGAGCAAGGGCGACGGAAGTGTGGAATTTTCACTTCAATACCCCCTCGAGAGGGGCGCCGCAGTGTCGTGTGGTGAGCCCTACGACCCTTATCGTTGACGGAAATAACCCCGACCTGAGAGAACAACTGTCAGGCCTTCCAGCAGGGAGCTGGTCCGTCATGTCTACACAAGCCCTTGCGCACGTCGACACCCATCCGTCGGGGCCGCGCATCCATTTTCTGCATGAGCACCTGCACAAGGTTGCTGAGCTTGCCGCCCGTCACTCCTCCGCCCCAGAGCTTGCCCATCTGGCGGGCCTTTGGCATGACCTTGGCAAGTACCGGGACGGTTTCCAGCGCTACATCCATCTGGTCAACGGAATGGACGCCCACATCGAGGGCAAGTTGCCTCAGGGCAGCGACAAGACCCATTCAGCAGCAGGCGCGCTCTGGGCTGAGGAGTACCTGACCCGAAAGATGGGAGCCGAAGGCAAGGTCTTGGCCCGCATCCTTCAGTACGTCATCGCCGGACACCATGCCGGCCTCCATGATTGGTACGACGGACTGAGAGAACGCTTGGTGCACCCTGATTCAGCGCGGGAATTCGCTGACTCGCACGCAGGCCAACCCCCCATAGAAATTCTGAGCCCCGAAGTGGCGCTGCCTCGGATCACAGCGCTCCCCCTACCCTTCAAAGGACGAGAAGAGCTGCCCGGACGCTTCGCCCTGTGGCTGCGGATGCTGTTCTCCGCGCTGGTGGACGCCGACTTCCTCGACACCGAGGCCTTCATGACACCGGAAGCGGCTGCCTCACGATGGCAGGAATCGCCATCCGTCCAGGCCCTTCTTGCGGCTTTCAATGCTTTCATGGCCGACAAGGCCGATGTGCTGCGCGCCGCCGGCACGAGGGACAGCCCCGTCAACCGGCAACGTGCCCAGATTCTGGCGGCCTGCCGCTCCAAGGCCGAGGGGCCACCCGGCACCTACACCCTGACGGTGCCGACCGGCGGCGGCAAGACCCTGGCGAGCATGGCCTTTGCCCTCACCCATGCCGCCAAACACGGCAAGCGGCGGGTGGTGATGGTCATCCCGTACACCAGCATCATCGAGCAGACGGCCGAGGTCTACCGGGATGTGTTCGCGCCGCTGGGTGACGACATCGTTCTGGAACACCACAGCAACGCCGAGAGCAACGACAGCACCGAAACCTCCCGCTCCCGCCTGGCATGCGAAAACTGGGACGCACCAGTCATCGTCACCACCAGCGTCCAGCTCTTCGAGAGCCTGTTCGCTCGGCGCACCTCCCGCTGCCGCAAGCTGCACAACCTGCGCGACAGCGTGCTCGTGATCGACGAAGCCCAGTTGCTCCCCGTGGACTACCTGCAGCCCGTCGTGGATGTGCTGCGCCTGCTGGTCAAGGACCATGGCGTGACCGTGGTGCTGAGCACCGCTACGCAGCCCACCCTCACTGAGCAGCGTCACTTCGGTGGCAAGGGCCTGCGCGGCTATGCCCCCGACGAAGTGACAGCCATCATCGACGACGAGTCGGCGCTGTACGCGGCCCTGCGGCGGGTGCGCGTTCACCTTCCCGCCGACTTTCGGGTTCCGCAACCGTGGTCCGACACGGCCGACGCCATTGCCCGGCACGATGCGGCGCTCGCCATCGTCAGCCGACGTGCCGATGCGCGAGAGCTGTACGAGCAACTGAAGCGCGAGTTGCCCACTGGCAGCCAGGGCCTTTGGCACCTGTCGGCGCTCATGTGCCCGCAGCATCGCTCCGAAGTCATTGCCGACATCAAGGCCGCACTCGCCGCCCGTCGTGACGCCGTGGATCGCGGAGATTCACCCCTGCCGGTCCGGGTGGTCAGCACGCAGCTCGTGGAGGCGGGGGTCGATCTCGACTTCCCGGTGGTCTACCGCGCCGTGGCCGGCCTCGACTCCATCGCGCAAGCCGCAGGCCGGTGCAACCGTGAAGGTCGCCTGGAGCGCGGGGACGTGCACGTCTTCGTTCCGCCCAAAGCCCCGCCTCCCGGCCTCCTGCGACAGGCCGCGCAGCACTGCTCGCTGGTCTGGGACGGCTGGACGGGCGACCCGCTGGACCTCTCGCTGTTCAACCGCTACTTCACGCGCCTGTATGCCGACGCGCCCTCACTCGACAAGCAGGACATCTGTAAGGCGCTGGAGCTGACCGTCGACAAGCAGGAATGGACGCTGCCGATCCAGTTCCGCACCGCCGCCGACAACTTCAAGCTGATCGACAACGCCGACGCGGCCGCCGTGATCGTCCGCTACACGAGCCCTCGGTGCCGGGAGGACGTGAACAAACTGATCGGAAAGCTGGAGCACGAAGGCCCCTCGCGGTGGCTGATGCGCAAGCTGCAGCGCTACGCAGTGACGGTCTATCAGTACGACCTCAAGAAGCTGCAGGCCTGCGGTGATGTGCGGGAATTGGCCCCCGGCCTGTACGTGCAGACCGAGTCCGACGTGTTCTACGACCCCGTGCTGGGCGTGCTGCTGGGCGGAGCGCCCGGCGATCCAGCGTCATACACCCTCTAAAACCAATTCAAACCAACCTGACAGGGAGTGCTCCACATGATGAGCTTTTGTCTGGAAGTCAGCGGACCCTACGCCTGCTTCACTCGCCCAGAGATGAAGGTCGAGCGCGTGTCCTACGACTTCATCACGCCATCGGCGGCCAGATCCGTGTTCGAGGCGATTCTTTGGAAGCCGTCTATCCGCTGGGAGATCAAGCGCATCGAGGTGCTGAAGCCCATCCGATGGATCAGCGTGCGCCGCAACGAAGTCGGCGCCGTGGTCTCGACCAGCAATGTGCAGACTGCGATGAAGAACGGGCACGGCCAACTCGGCTTGTACGTGGAGGACGAGCGCCAACAGCGCGCCGGCCTCTTTCTGCGCGACGTGGCCTATCGACTTCACGCGCGACTGATCCCGGTCGGTGGTGACGCGCTCGGCAATCCCGGCAAGTACGCCGAAATGTTCCAGCGCCGAGCCGCCAAGGGCCAGTGCGTCAACCAACCCTATCTGGGCTGCCGTGAGTTTGATGCTCGATTCCGACTGATCGAAGCGCCAGCCCAAGAACGCGCAGCACTCACTTCCGTGGATGGAGATTTCGGCTGGGTGCTGTTCGACATGGACTTCACCCGTGCGAACGATCCCAGGCCCATGTTCTTCAGAGCACAGGTGACCCAAGGCGTTCTGGACCTGAACCAAGTGGAGGTGCGGCGATGATTCTCCAGGCACTCCACAGCTATTACCTGCGCAAGATGCAGGACCCCGATCCGGCTCGGCGTTTGCCCGCACCAGGACTGGAAGAGAAGGAAATCCCGTTCGTGCTGGAGCTGGCGCCCGACGGGCGGCTCGTGGCCATCACCGACACCCGCGAGCAGCAGGGGAAGAAGAAAGTTGCCAAGCGGTTTCAGGTTCCCCAAGGCGTCAAGAAGACCTCCGGCGTCGCGGCAAACCTGCTTTGGGATACCGCGGAGTACGTTCTTGGCCTGGACACCAAAGGCAAGCACGAACGTGTAGCGGAGCAAGCCGCCGCTTTTTTGAAGCGTGTAGATGAGTTGGCACAGGCTGCGCCAGACGATGCTGGGCTGACTGCCGTGCAGCAATTTCTGGCTCACGATCCGCTCACTCAGGCCGGAGCGTTCCCTCAGTGGGCGGAGATCGCTGAGAGCAACCCTGTGCTGTCACTTCGCCTGAAAGACGACACAGACCTGATCTGCCAGCGTCCTGCGGTGATTGCGGCCTACTCTGCCGACATTGCAGCCCTCGATGCCGACAGTGCGGGACCAAGCAGCGTGTGCTTGATCACCGGTGAGTCCACTGAGCCCACACGCCTGCACAGCGCAGTCAAAGGCGTCTGGGGAGCACAGACCTCGGGCGCCAACATCGTTTCCTTCAACCTGGACGCCTTCCGTTCCTTCGGCAAAGAGCAAGGCGCCAACGCGCCTGTCAGCACCAGCGCCGCATTTGCGTACACGACAGCCCTGAACGCCTTGTTGGCCAAGGGCTCCTCGCAACGCATGCAGGTCGGGGACGCCAGCACGGTGTTCTGGGCTCAAGCCGAGGAAGACCATCAGTTTGAAGATGATTTCTCGGCCATGTTTGCGCTCCACGACGACCCGGACGCACACACCGAGCAGGTGAAAGCCCTGTACGGCGCCATCCAGTCAGACCGCTTCGACGGCGCCGCTGGGCAACGCAAGTTCTTCGTCCTGGGCTTGGCGCCCAATGCTGCGCGCATCGCCATTCGGTTCTGGCACGCAGCACCGCTCTCCGAAGTCGCTGCGCGGATCAAGTCCTGGTTTGACGATCTGGAGCTGGCAGGTGCGCCTCACGATCCCCGATACCCACCGCTGTTCCGTCTGCTAACGGCCATCGCGCTTCAAGGCAAGGCCGACAACATTCCGCCAAACCTGGGCGGCGACATCATGCGCGCCATCCTGAGCGGAGGCCCTTTCCCGATGTCGTGGCTGAACGCAGCGGTGCAGCGCAACCGGGCCGAACAACAAGTCACCTACATGCGCGCCGCAGCCATCAAGGCCTGCCTGAACCGCGCCACCCGTCTAAATCAACCGTCAGAGAGGGGCATCACCGCCATGCTGGATCTTGAAAGCACCAACGTCGCGTATCGATTGGGCCGTCTATTTGCCGCCCTTGAGCGCATCCAGGAGTCTGCCAATCCCGGCCTGAACAGCACGATTCGCGAGCGCTACTTTGGCGCGGCATCGAGCACGCCGGTGACCGTGTTCACCACCCTGCTGCGTCTGAAAAACCACCACATCGCCAAGCTCCCAAATCGGGGCCAGGCAGTGAACTTCGAAAAGCTGATCGGCGAAATCATGAGCGGCATCGCCGATTTCCCTGGTCACCTCAATCTGCCTGACCAAGGCCGTTTCGCACTGGGCTATTACCACCAGCGCCAAGCCTTCTACGTCAAGGCGGAACCCCAACCCGACGACGAAGCTGCTACCACCTCAACGCCACTCGCCCAAGCCTCGCTGATCTGATCCCACACCACCAAGGAGGACCCACCATGTCTTTGAACCACCGCTACGATTTCGTTCTGCTGTTTGACGTTAAGGACGGCAACCCCAACGGCGACCCGGATGCCGGCAACCTGCCCCGTCTGGACGCTGAGACCGGACACGGCCTGATGACCGATGTGGCACTCAAGCGCAAGGTGCGCAACTTCGTCGGCATCTCTCAGGACCAGACCGCCCGCGACCCCGAAGCAGGCGAAAAGCGCTTCGAGATTTACGTGCGAGAAAAGGCAATCCTGAATCTCCAGCACCAGCGGGCCTATTCCGCGCTCAAGCTGGATGCCGATGTCGCTGAAACCGCCGTGGAGCCGGCCGAGGAAGCAGACGGCAAGAAGGCCAAGAAGCCCGCAAAGGAGAAGCGCAAAGGCAGCGCCAGCGATGTCGAGGCCGCCCGCACCTGGATGTGCCAGAACTTCTTCGACATCCGCACCTTCGGCGCCGTGATGTCGCTGGGCATCAACTGCGGCCAAGTCCGCGGCCCCGTCCAGATGACCTTTGCCCGCTCCATTGACCCCATCGTGGCGCTGGAGCACTCCATCACTCGCATGGCGGTGGCTACCGAAGCGGAAGCCGAGAAGCAAGGCGGCGACAACCGCACCATGGGCCGAAAGCACACCGTGCCCTATGGCCTCTACCGCTCGCACGGTTTCATTTCCTCGTTCCTGGCCAAGCAGACCGGCTTCGGTGATGACGACCTGGAACTGTTCTTCAAGGCGGTGGAGAGCATGTTCGAACACGACCGCTCGGCCGCGCGCGGCGAGATGTCCACCCGAGGGCTGTACGTGTTCAAGCATGACAGCGAATTGGGCAATGCCTCGGCACACAGCTTGTTCGACCGGCTGACCGTGGCAAACCAACACCCCGACGCGCCCGCCCGGGATTTCGGCGCCTACGCGGTGACCTTTGACGGCCACCCGCTGTCCGTCGGAGAGTCCCTGCAGGCGGCCCCTGGCGTTACGCTGACCCGTCGCTGCTGAGTACCGGCCCCTGAGGCTACCGCCACCGCGCCCAATACCCGGGCCGGCGGCGATGAGCCGCCACGGCGATCACCCGGATCGTTTCGCCTTGAACCCGATACACCAGCGAGAACGGAAACCGATGGATCGGCAGGATGTGGGCCCTCAAGCCGCCGGCCTGCGCGACAGGATGTGGGCCGACAAGCGGGCCAGCGCTTCCTCTGCGGGGATGAACTCGGTGCGCCCGGCGTCCATGTCAGCCACCCTGCGCGCGATCTCGTCCTCCCACTCGGGCGACAGGCGAGATGCCGGCTCCAGGCTGTCAGTCAGCCGACCGATCAGGATCTCGCGGTCCTCTTCGGAAAGCTGCAGGGCTTGGTCCATCACGGTTTGCAGAGAGGTGGGCATGAACGGCTCATGGACGTATGCGACCGAGTGTAGAGCGATCCCCCTCCGCGGAAACACCCCATGAAGGACGACCCGGAAGAAGGCCTGCCTTTGTCGGCCCTGCAGCACTGGGCCTACTGCCCCCGGCAGTGCGGACTCATCCATCTGGAACAGGCGTTCGATGACAACCTGCACACGCTGCGCGGGCAGGCGGTGCATCGCCAGGTCGATCAACCCGGCATGGAGATCCGCAAAGGACTGCGGGTCGAGCGCGCGCTGCCCGTCTGGCACGACGAGCTGGGCCTGATCGGCAAGGCCGACATCGTCGAGTTCGAGCGCGACGGAACCCCCTTCCCGGTGGAATACAAGCACGGATCCCGCCATAAGGCTGCCGACATCGCCGCGGCCGACGACATCCAGCTGGCCGCCCAAGCACTGTGTCTTGAAGTCATGACCGGTCACCCGGTGGCCGAAGGGGCGCTGTTCTACGCCACGTCGAAGCGCCGACGGGTGGTGCCCCTCACCGCCGAGCTTCGGGCTGAGGTTCTGCGCATCGCCGCAGACATCCGAGCCATGCTGGCCAGCGGGCACCTACCCGCACCCACCCCGGATCGCCGACGGTGCAAAGGCTGCTCGCTGCGAGACCGCTGCCAACCCGAGGCGGTCGACCGCCTGAAGGACTCGGCGCTCGACACCGAGCTTTTCGCACCTGACGCCGCCGCCCCCGAACGCACGCGTTGATCCGAGCCCCACATGCAACTGCTCAACACCCTGTACGTGACGCTGCCCGACAGCTACCTCCGTCTGGACAACGACACGCTGCGCGTGGTCGACGACGAGAAGGAAACCCGGCTGCGCGTGCCCCTCCACCACCTTCAAGCCGTGGTCTGCTTCGGCCATGTCGGGATGAGTGCGCCGCTCATGCATCGCCTGGCCGAGTCCGGCATCGCGTTGGTGCTGCTGGACAATCACGGCCGTTTCAAGGCCAGACTCGAAGGCGAAGTCAACGGCAACGTGCTGCTGAGACGGTCCCAACACCATGCCGTCGACAGCGCGGCCTTCACGCTGGAGTTGGCCCGTCACATCGTCGGCGGCAAGCTGCGCAACCAGCGGCAGGTGTTGCTGCGCGGAGCCCGCGAGTGCAAGCAGGACGACGAACAGGCCCGTCTGACGCGCGCCGCCCAGGATCTGGCCGCCAGCCTGCGCGCCTTGCCGACCGCTGAGACGCTGGACACCCTGCGCGGCATCGAAGGTGAAGGCGCCCGCACCTACTTCGAGGCCTTGAACCTGCTGGTGCGCCCTGACCAGCGCGAGCACTTCCAAATGGACGGCCGCACCCGTCGCCCACCTCGGGACCGCATGAACGCGCTGTTGTCGTTCTTCTATTCCATGTGGATGAACGACTGTCGAAGCGCCTGCGAGGCGGCGGGACTGGACCCGCAACTGGGCTTCCTGCATGCCCTGCGGCCCGGACGCGCGGCCCTGGCCCTGGATCTCATGGAAGAGTTCCGCCCCTTTGCCGACCGATTGGCGCTCACCTTGGTCAACCGCGGCCAGCTCGCGCCGGATGATTTCGATCTGCGTGAAGGCGGCGCTGTTCTGTTGAAAGGTGATGCGCGCAAAGCCGTTGTCACGGCCTATCAGGAGCGCAAACAGGAAGAGCTGACGCACCCGCTGCTGGCGGAATCCGTACCCCTGGGGCTGGTTCCGCTGGTGCAGGCGCGACTGCTGGCCCGCCACATCCGTGGAGAGGCCCCCACCTATGCGCCGTTTGCGATGCGTTGACATCGAACCGACCGACAAGGAACGCTCATGCTGGTGATCGTCTGCTACGACGTGAACACTGAGGACCGAGCCGGACGCCGCCGCCTGCGCCGCGTGGCAAAAGTCTGCGAAGGCCGCGGCCAGCGCGTGCAGAAATCCGTCTTTGAGTGTCAAGTGACCTTGGCCCAGATGGAGGAACTCGAACGTCGCCTGCTCGATGAAATCGACCTGGACACCGACTGCCTGCGCCTCTACCGCATGGCCGACACCAAAGGATGTGAAGTCCGTGAACACGGACGCTTTCGCGCCACCGACTTCGAAGACCCGCTGGTCTTATGATCGTTCGGCGCGAACCCCCAGTGACGGTGCAAGCCCCACAGAGGTTCGCGCACCGCGTAACCCCTTGATTCGCTGGAGTTCTCGTGTTTGCTGCACTGCTGGGAAGCACCGCTCGACAGACATCGACACCGACGTTCGCGCTCCGTGCACGGATTTCGGTGGGGCTTCAATGACTTGAGAGCGCGGCGTCACCTGTTGGGAAACCGGCAGGTGTGGATTGAAACAAAAGGATTACCGGTCCAGTGCCAATGGTGGCCTGTCACCTGTTGGGAAACCGGCAGGTGTGGATTGAAACACCCATCAAAGCGGGGCTAGCCATACATCGCAGGTGTCACCTGTTGGGAAACCGGCAGGTGTGGATTGAAACCGCTCAGCCGCCGTCTTGGCGTCGCTGCAGGGCGTCACCTGTTGGGAAACCGGCAGGTGTGGATTGAAACGTCAACAGCCCAGGTGAGAGCCGCCTGCGCCGTCCGTCACCTGTTGGGAAACCGGCAGGTGTGGATTGAAACGAGATCCAGGGCCTCGACACAACCCAGTACACCAGTCACCTGTTGGGAAACCGGCAGGTGTGGATTGAAACAGGACACGGGCACAGATGGCCATGACCATCCAGGTGTCACCTGTTGGGAAACCGGCAGGTGTGGATTGAAACAACAGTCGCCGTTCGATCTCATCAATGCGCGCCATGGTCACCTGTTGGGAAACCGGCAGGTGTGGATTGAAACCCACATCCAAGTACTGCGCCAGGCGCCGTGCGACGTCACCTGTTGGGAAACCGGCAGGTGTGGATTGAAACCCCACTACGGTCCGTGACATGGTCCCGGCGCAGGGTCACCTGTTGGGAAACCGGCAGGTGTGGATTGAAACACGGTGGGCGAGCTGGTTACGCGCGGGCAAGTCCGTCACCTGTTGGGAAACCGGCAGGTGTGGATTGAAACCGCGGCAGCGAGGCGCACGCCCGCGAGCAGTGCCGTCACCTGTTGGGAAACCGGCAGGTGTGGATTGAAACCCGTGACGCATGGGCACAACGTCGAACGCGCAGCGTCACCTGTTGGGAAACCGGCAGGTGTGGATTGAAACGTCAACAACCGCCTGGGTTGACTGCGTTTTCAGCGTCACCTGTTGGGAAACCGGCAGGTGTGGATTGAAACAACCACGGGAAGGCGCTGGCCCGGCCGCGGAACAGTCACCTGTTGGGAAACCGGCAGGTGTGGATTGAAACTTTAGCAATGCTATTGCATGAAGCTCTTAGCATTGGTCACCTGTTGGGAAACCGGCAGGTGTGGATTGAAACCTGCGCCCTGTTCCTGCATGCGATGCCCGTGCCATGGTCACCTGTTGGGAAACCGGCAGGTGTGGATTGAAACGCGATCAATGGCCGCATCCGACTGCGGCATGGCCGTCACCTGTTGGGAAACCGGCAGGTGTGGATTGAAACAACGGATCGACCTGGCGCGTGGACCGGGCGTACCTGTCACCTGTTGGGAAACCGGCAGGTGTGGATTGAAACATCGAAAAGCAGGCCCGCGCCCAGGGCTACATCCTGTCACCTGTTGGGAAACCGGCAGGTGTGGATTGAAACAAGACAGGAGGTAAACCGTGAGTTTTCTCGCCTACGGTCACCTGTTGGGAAACCGGCAGGTGTGGATTGAAACGTTCCCGACCGCGGCCCGCGACACGGTCCCGGCCGTCACCTGTTGGGAAACCGGCAGGTGTGGATTGAAACACACAACCACATAGGGAACCCATGAAGCACATGATGTCACCTGTTGGGAAACCGGCAGGTGTGGATTGAAACTGACTTCCGGATGTCGTGACGCCCGACCCCGTGACGTCACCTGTTGGGAAACCGGCAGGTGTGGATTGAAACTCCATCGATCTCGTGGAGGTGTTCAAGTGAGCGAGGTCACCTGTTGGGAAACCGGCAGGTGTGGATTGAAACACACCGATCTGCCCATCTACCGCACAGGCGTGCGCGTCACCTGTTGGGAAACCGGCAGGTGTGGATTGAAACCGTGTAGTGGTCACCGAAGATGAGGGCGGTGGGATGTCACCTGTTGGGAAACCGGCAGGTGTGGATTGAAACATCGCCCCGCGCATCGCCCCGGCCTGCGCAGCAGAGTCACCTGTTGGGAAACCGGCAGGTGTGGATTGAAACGTCGATCACACTCGGGCCATCGCCCTGGGTCCGGGGGTCACCTGTTGGGAAACCGGCAGGTGTGGATTGAAACTCAACCTCCCGCGCCTAACCCGGCGCTCGTTCGGTCACCTGTTGGGAAACCGGCAGGTGTGGATTGAAACCCGCTGGGCTTCGAGGACGAGTACTACCAGCAACTGTCACCTGTTGGGAAACCGGCAGGTGTGGATTGAAACCCACGGTGCTACATGGTGGTTCGTGTAGCACTCAGTCACCTGTTGGGAAACCGGCAGGTGTGGATTGAAACTACAAGGACTGGGACGTCTCGATCAGCTACCCGCTGTCACCTGTTGGGAAACCGGCAGGTGTGGATTGAAACTTCGGACGCGCTGTATTCGGTCGAGGCTGTACAGGTCACCTGTTGGGAAACCGGCAGGTGTGGATTGAAACTTGCGCTCGATGGGGGTGTTGGCCAGGCGCTGGAAGTCACCTGTTGGGAAACCGGCAGGTGTGGATTGAAACGCAACGCGCCGCCGCGAGGGGTCTTGCGATTTGGCAGTCACCTGTTGGGAAACCGGCAGGTGTGGATTGAAACCAATTCACCGGTGGGCTCACGCTCGCTGATCTCCAGGTCACCTGTTGGGAAACCGGCAGGTGTGGATTGAAACTGCGAATGCGGGCCGGACACCTGGCTGACCATCCGTCACCTGTTGGGAAACCGGCAGGTGTGGATTGAAACCCGCCTCTACCTGCTGGAGGCGCAGATGCGCTACCGTCACCTGTTGGGAAACCGGCAGGTGTGGATTGAAACCGGTGGCATAGCCGCCCTGCCCGTCCGTGACGAGTCACCTGTTGGGAAACCGGCAGGTGTGGATTGAAACCGCTTTGCGCACGGCGGCATCCTCGTCGTCGAGTGTCACCTGTTGGGAAACCGGCAGGTGTGGATTGAAACATTTCCGAAAGGCCTCCAGCCATGACGATCCAATCGTCACCTGTTGGGAAACCGGCAGGTGTGGATTGAAACCCCATGGGGTCGGCTTGAGCTTGACGACGTCGTTCGTCACCTGTTGGGAAACCGGCAGGTGTGGATTGAAACCGGACATCTCGGCCTGCAGGCGCTTAACCTGGCTGGTCACCTGTTGGGAAACCGGCAGGTGTGGATTGAAACGACTGCAGTGCCTGCGGCCTGGATCTCGCCGATGCGTCACCTGTTGGGAAACCGGCAGGTGTGGATTGAAACCCTACCCGCTCACCTACCCGCATCATTGCCGCCGGGTCACCTGTTGGGAAACCGGCAGGTGTGGATTGAAACCGGTCATACGGGTCGGAATTGCTCCCGGAAAACGTCACCTGTTGGGAAACCGGCAGGTGTGGATTGAAACTTCGGACGCGCTGTATTCGGTCGAGGCTGTACAGAGTCACCTGTTGGGAAACCGGCAGGTGTGGATTGAAACACGCCCGACACGTCCGCCGAATGGAAGTCCTGGAAGTCACCTGTTGGGAAACCGGCAGGTGTGGATTGAAACGCCCTGCCAAGTTGCCAATGACGTGAAAGACGGGGTCACCTGTTGGGAAACCGGCAGGTGTGGATTGAAACAGCATTCGCGTGAAGAAGCCGGCGCCTAACACAAGTCACCTGTTGGGAAACCGGCAGGTGTGGATTGAAACCCGTGGTGCTGAGCCAGACCGAGGTGCAGCGCGTGTCACCTGTTGGGAAACCGGCAGGTGTGGATTGAAACGAGCGCATCTCCTCCGAAGGCGAGATCGTCAAGGGTCACCTGTTGGGAAACCGGCAGGTGTGGATTGAAACTTGACGGCTCCGGCGTAGCTGGCGTCGAGCTGGAGTCACCTGTTGGGAAACCGGCAGGTGTGGATTGAAACCAAAAATGAACTGCCCAGTAAAACAGACGGTGGAGGTCACCTGTTGGGAAACCGGCAGGTGTGGATTGAAACCACCCGACGCCGCGCGAGCAGCAAGAGCTGTTCGGTCACCTGTTGGGAAACCGGCAGGTGTGGATTGAAACCTCCGGGCTGACGGCGCGCTGGCGGCAGCCGAACAGTCACCTGTTGGGAAACCGGCAGGTGTGGATTGAAACCTGGCGCACCTGGTGCACACCCTCATGCCCTGGTAGTCACCTGTTGGGAAACCGGCAGGTGTGGATTGAAACTCGTCCTGCAGCGCCCAGATGCGCAGCTGCAACGCGTCACCTGTTGGGAAACCGGCAGGTGTGGATTGAAACTGGATGGTTGACCAGCCTGCATTCCCCCTGTTCAAGTCACCTGTTGGGAAACCGGCAGGTGTGGATTGAAACCTGGCTGACGCCACCCCACCAGCCCTGGATTGTGTCGTCACCTGTTGGGAAACCGGCAGGTGTGGATTGAAACGTGACCACTACACGGAAGCCTTCCCGGTCTGGTGTCACCTGTTGGGAAACCGGCAGGTGTGGATTGAAACCTGAACCGCTACATGCGCAAGGGCGACGAAAGCGGTCACCTGTTGGGAAACCGGCAGGTGTGGATTGAAACCGTTGAGGGCCAGCTTGCCGGCGGCCGTGACGGATGTCACCTGTTGGGAAACCGGCAGGTGTGGATTGAAACCTTTTCTCACCCGCGAAAGACCCTCATGGACATCGTCACCTGTTGGGAAACCGGCAGGTGTGGATTGAAACGCCGCATCACCCTCCACATCCGCACCATCACCCGGTCACCTGTTGGGAAACCGGCAGGTGTGGATTGAAACGGCCGATACGTATTGATCAGGCCTCACGCGCCCGGTCACCTGTTGGGAAACCGGCAGGTGTGGATTGAAACTCGGTGTAGTCGACGCCGCCGAAAAACACGGTCTGTCACCTGTTGGGAAACCGGCAGGTGTGGATTGAAACAGGGTATCCAGCTGGGCCTGGGCGACCCGCAGCTCGTCACCTGTTGGGAAACCGGCAGGTGTGGATTGAAACACGTCTGGCAGCAGTACGCCGACAGCATCGGCGAGTCACCTGTTGGGAAACCGGCAGGTGTGGATTGAAACAATCGGATCGCGCCCTTGCCAGCCTGAGAGCACCACGTCACCTGTTGGGAAACCGGCAGGTGTGGATTGAAACAAGACATCGGCGTGTCTCTGGCAGGCGGTCAAAAGTCACCTGTTGGGAAACCGGCAGGTGTGGATTGAAACAACACAAAATGAATCAATATCGGCTTTTATTTGCGTCACCTGTTGGGAAACCGGCAGGTGTGGATTGAAACATTTCAAACGGCGCACCACAACTGCAACACAGGCGGTCACCTGTTGGGAAACCGGCAGGTGTGGATTGAAACATTAACAGCCGCAAACACCGCTTGGTTGTCATTTGTCACCTGTTGGGAAACCGGCAGGTGTGGATTGAAACATTTCGATGTAAAGGCCGTGATAACCCGCTTGCGGTCACCTGTTGGGAAACCGGCAGGTGTGGATTGAAACCCTTTGCGTTTATCGGTTCGGAAAACAATGATGAGTCACCTGTTGGGAAACCGGCAGGTGTGGATTGAAACAATCAGTCAAATACGCTTGCCTATCATCAAGATTGTCACCTGTTGGGAAACCGGCAGGTGTGGATTGAAACTTCGTGAGACACATCACACTCGCGTGCAATTGCGTCACCTGTTGGGAAACCGGCAGGTGTGGATTGAAACACCGTTTGATGCACCGCAAGCGCGCTCCAGCACTTGTCACCTGTTGGGAAACCGGCAGGTGTGGATTGAAACGACGGAAAAGCTCAGCGCAGCATCACGGGCGTACGTCACCTGTTGGGAAACCGGCAGGTGTGGATTGAAACGTCGCGGAATGTGGCAAGGTCGGATGCGCGACGTGTCACCTGTTGGGAAACCGGCAGGTGTGGATTGAAACGTTTATCCAGACAAATACCGTCGATTGCAAATACGTCACCTGTTGGGAAACCGGCAGGTGTGGATTGAAACAAAATTTGGACTGGTGTAATGGATTCGCTCGCACGTCACCTGTTGGGAAACCGGCAGGTGTGGATTGAAACAGCACCACCGTGTCCGCCACCCCGGACCGAGTGGGTCACCTGTTGGGAAACCGGCAGGTGTGGATTGAAACTGGCCGGTGCGGGTGATGCAGGACCTGGATCTGGGTCACCTGTTGGGAAACCGGCAGGTGTGGATTGAAACTTCGCGATCGCATCTTCGATGCGCCTCATGCGCTGTCACCTGTTGGGAAACCGGCAGGTGTGGATTGAAACGCCATCGGCAGCACGCCCAATGCCGGCGCGGTACGTCACCTGTTGGGAAACCGGCAGGTGTGGATTGAAACAGGTCAGCCACCAGCCGGGCCTGCTGGTCCGGGTGTCACCTGTTGGGAAACCGGCAGGTGTGGATTGAAACGGACCGACCCGCCGCCAAACCCTCCCGCCGGATCGTCACCTGTTGGGAAACCGGCAGGTGTGGATTGAAACCAGACGGGCCGAAGCCGAGCCGAAGCCGGTGACCAGTCACCTGTTGGGAAACCGGCAGGTGTGGATTGAAACAATTTGAAGCTCAATTGTTACGTCATCTCTGCCCGTCACCTGTTGGGAAACCGGCAGGTGTGGATTGAAACAGCGGTTCGCGGGCAATTGTCGTCAGTTCACCACGTCACCTGTTGGGAAACCGGCAGGTGTGGATTGAAACAGCTTTTCGGCTTGCGGAATGTTGATTGTCAGTTCGTCACCTGTTGGGAAACCGGCAGGTGTGGATTGAAACGATGAAATAAGGTGACATTCGTCAACTAGAACAAGGGTCACCTGTTGGGAAACCGGCAGGTGTGGATTGAAACGCCACGTTGGCGACGACGAAGCCGAAGTCGGACGTCACCTGTTGGGAAACCGGCAGGTGTGGATTGAAACACGCGCTCCAGCAGCATCGACGCGGCGGCGTTGGGTCACCTGTTGGGAAACCGGCAGGTGTGGATTGAAACAGGTGCTGTCCGATGTCGCTGGCCGAGGGTCACACGTCACCTGTTGGGAAACCGGCAGGTGTGGATTGAAACCACCCCAGGTCCCAGATCGCGTGCGACAGCAGCAGCGGTCACCTGTTGGGAAACCGGCAGGTGTGGATTGAAACGCCCAATGGCTGCGCCCGAGTCCTGTCAGCAACGTCACCTGTTGGGAAACCGGCAGGTGTGGATTGAAACGTTGAGCACATCACCGCCGCCCTGGAGCGTGGCGAGTCACCTGTTGGGAAACCGGCAGGTGTGGATTGAAACAAGTACTCGTCCAAGTCGATTGCCTTGCCGTTCGAGGTCACCTGTTGGGAAACCGGCAGGTGTGGATTGAAACTGCACAGGCTGAAGGCGCCGCCCTGGGCGACGAGCGTCACCTGTTGGGAAACCGGCAGGTGTGGATTGAAACCCGCCTGAGCTGGAGAAGGAGCGCCAGCACGCCAAGTCACCTGTTGGGAAACCGGCAGGTGTGGATTGAAACAATCCACCGAATACCCTTTTTGGCCATTTTGGCGTCACCTGTTGGGAAACCGGCAGGTGTGGATTGAAACATCACCACCCCGATCCAACAAACCTACGCCCGGCGGTCACCTGTTGGGAAACCGGCAGGTGTGGATTGAAACTCCACAGTCCTGAGCCCGCCCAACCCCAGCATACGTCACCTGTTGGGAAACCGGCAGGTGTGGATTGAAACAACTCTCTCGGCGTGCCATCCCCTCACTTGATTGAGTCACCTGTTGGGAAACCGGCAGGTGTGGATTGAAACACAATCCGCTGATTGAAAGCGGTGAAGTAGAAATCGTCACCTGTTGGGAAACCGGCAGGTGTGGATTGAAACAATTACAGTCTGACGACTGGCTCGCGCCCAAAACGTCACCTGTTGGGAAACCGGCAGGTGTGGATTGAAACACTGCCGTTCTTGGTCTCTTCGTTCGCATCGAAATCGTCACCTGTTGGGAAACCGGCAGGTGTGGATTGAAACAATCAACCCGTGAATCTTGCCAATGGCTTCGGCGGTCACCTGTTGGGAAACCGGCAGGTGTGGATTGAAACGGTTTGTGAAGCATGGTTTGACGCAAATCGAATGTCACCTGTTGGGAAACCGGCAGGTGTGGATTGAAACGTTTATCGATGTTTAAATTGTGCGCCGAAATCGAAGTCACCTGTTGGGAAACCGGCAGGTGTGGATTGAAACGAGGTGCCCATCTTGAAGGTGCTAATCTCGAAGGGTCACCTGTTGGGAAACCGGCAGGTGTGGATTGAAACGATTGCACACTTCGCCTATTTGAGATGCGCCCAAGGTCACCTGTTGGGAAACCGGCAGGTGTGGATTGAAACAACTTGTACAACGCAAATCAAAAAGCTGTCGAAATGTCACCTGTTGGGAAACCGGCAGGTGTGGATTGAAACCAGGATGAGCTCCGCGCTGGGAACCTCATCCTTAGTCACCTGTTGGGAAACCGGCAGGTGTGGATTGAAACTCGCCTACGGCACGGCGAACACCACCGACGCCAGGTCACCTGTTGGGAAACCGGCAGGTGTGGATTGAAACAAAATTATTAATATAAACCGAAGAACCGTCAAAAGGTCACCTGTTGGGAAACCGGCAGGTGTGGATTGAAACCAGAGCCCGCCAGCGAGCGGGCACAGCTCGTTGACGTCACCTGTTGGGAAACCGGCAGGTGTGGATTGAAACAACATCGGCTTTAGGATGGAGCGCTATGCACATGCCGTCACCTGTTGGGAAACCGGCAGGTGTGGATTGAAACCGAAAACATTTGCAGGCCGCACACGTAGCTTACCGTCACCTGTTGGGAAACCGGCAGGTGTGGATTGAAACTACACCACCAAGCGCGTGGGCGGCGGAGTCATGAGTCACCTGTTGGGAAACCGGCAGGTGTGGATTGAAACTGAATGCCATGAGCCAATGTGGGCACCGACAGTTAGTCACCTGTTGGGAAACCGGCAGGTGTGGATTGAAACATCACCATGGCAAAGCGGCTTTGCATGGCAAAACGTCACCTGTTGGGAAACCGGCAGGTGTGGATTGAAACAGCTTGGTACGTGCGAACAATGTTTTCACTGCCGTGTCACCTGTTGGGAAACCGGCAGGTGTGGATTGAAACACTTCGGACGACGTGATAACAACCTTGTGGCGACGTCACCTGTTGGGAAACCGGCAGGTGTGGATTGAAACCGAATGGTGGCTCGCGTGGCTCAGATGCTCGCTCGGTCACCTGTTGGGAAACCGGAAGGTGTGGATTGAAACTGACATTGTGCCGACATTGGCAACAATTGCACCGAGTCACCTGTTGGGAAACCGGCAGGTGTGGATTGAAACTTTGCACCCGGCCCTGGCAGGGTACGCTGCAAAGGGTCACCTGTTGGGAAACCGGCAGGTGTGGATTGAAACTACAAAAGTGGGCGCAGTTGTCACGCGCCGAGACGTCACCTGTTGGGAAACCGGCAGGTGTGGATTGAAACGAGATCCCCGCCCGCGAGTTGCCGGATCTCATCCCGTCACCTGTTGGGAAACCGGCAGGTGTGGATTGAAACGCCCGAGGCAGGAGCGCATCTCCCTCTGCTCCACGTCACCTGTTGGGAAACCGGCAGGTGTGGATTGAAACCACTGCCGGCACGCCTCCACGTGCTCCTGATACCGTCACCTGTTGGGAAACCGGCAGGTGTGGATTGAAACAGCTTGAGCTGGTCCATGTCAGGCCCCTCGCGTCGGTCACCTGTTGGGAAACCGGCAGGTGTGGATTGAAACAGTTCTCCTGTCTGTATAGATAGAGGGCTCAGGGTCACCTGTTGGGAAACCGGCAGGTGTGGATTGAAACATCAACCGCAAGGCCAAGAACGCCGCCGTCGAGATGGTCACCTGTTGGGAAACCGGCAGGTGTGGATTGAAACCTCGTCCGGATGATGAGCGCGACCGTCTTCTGAACGTCACCTGTTGGGAAACCGGCAGGTGTGGATTGAAACGAGTTCTCGGCCGCCGACGGCAGCAAGGCCAGCAAGTCACCTGTTGGGAAACCGGCAGGTGTGGATTGAAACCTGCTGGGAGCGCCGAGACGGCAGGGTCACCCAGGTCACCTGTTGGGAAACCGGCAGGTGTGGATTGAAACGACGATGGGGTCGTGCAAGTGCTGCCCTGTGACATGGTCACCTGTTGGGAAACCGGCAGGTGTGGATTGAAACCTTGAGGAAGATGTCCGAGAGCTTGGCGCGTACGTGTCACCTGTTGGGAAACCGGCAGGTGTGGATTGAAACCTCGACCAGTTTGGGGAGCCCATCAAGGAGCATTTGTCACCTGTTGGGAAACCGGCAGGTGTGGATTGAAACACTTATTTACAAACACAAACTCAACTCCTGCTTCGTCACCTGTTGGGAAACCGGCAGGTGTGGATTGAAACCACCAGGGCGAGCAGTTCAAGTGGCTGCACCGCATGAGTCACCTGTTGGGAAACCGGCAGGTGTGGATTGAAACCCGACACACCGTTGTGGTTTGCGATGGAACCAAAGTCACCTGTTGGGAAACCGGCAGGTGTGGATTGAAACATGTTGGCTTGTCATATTGCAAACACGAAAGTAGGTGTCACCTGTTGGGAAACCGGCAGGTGTGGATTGAAACAATACTCGGCGTCTGGGGATTACATGCTGTTGGCTGTCACCTGTTGGGAAACCGGCAGGTGTGGATTGAAACCTCCTGTGTCTTCTTGAACTCCCCAGCCTCAAGGGTCACCTGTTGGGAAACCGGCAGGTGTGGATTGAAACGCCGCACTGCGGACATGATTAATGATTCCCTGCTGGTCACCTGTTGGGAAACCGGCAGGTGTGGATTGAAACAAGGGTTTGTCAGGGATGCCTCTAAGATGGCCCTGTCACCTGTTGGGAAACCGGCAGGTGTGGATTGAAACGCCAACGCTGCGGCGCGGGCCGGGCGTGCTGCGCGTCACCTGTTGGGAAACCGGCAGGTGTGGATTGAAACGGTTTTCAGCCGGTCGGCGGCGGCGTCTCCGTCCGTCACCTGTTGGGAAACCGGCAGGTGTGGATTGAAACTGCCCCCGTCACAGCGTCTGCCAGTTCAAGGCCTGACGTCACCTGTTGGGAAACCGGCAGGTGTGGATTGAAACTCGAATGACGTATCCGCTCATGGTCAGTATCCAGGTCACCTGTTGGGAAACCGGCAGGTGTGGATTGAAACTACGCCGTGGCCAAGCTGAAGGACGGTGGCCACTGGTCACCTGTTGGGAAACCGGCAGGTGTGGATTGAAACTCCAGGCATGGCCGCGTCGCCCTTGAGCGCCAGGGTCACCTGTTGGGAAACCGGCAGGTGTGGATTGAAACTTCGTGACCGACACCTCCTGGGCATACTTCTGGAGTCACCTGTTGGGAAACCGGCAGGTGTGGATTGAAACTTCGGACGGCCCTGCCCAAACCCGCCGTCGATCTGGTCACCTGTTGGGAAACCGGCAGGTGTGGATTGAAACTGGCCGAGGTGCGGGACGCCTACAACGAGGCCATCGGTCACCTGTTGGGAAACCGGCAGGTGTGGATTGAAACACCCACGTCTCGATCGAGAGACGCTTGCGCTTGAGTCACCTGTTGGGAAACCGGCAGGTGTGGATTGAAACACTGTCCCAGCAAAGCACCGACGCTGCTCAAAGTGTCACCTGTTGGGAAACCGGCAGGTGTGGATTGAAACCCAGGTTAGCCACAGCGCGACCGGGCTGTGCTGTCGTCACCTGTTGGGAAACCGGCAGGTGTGGATTGAAACTGCACAGGCCGAGGCTGCGGCCCTCGGTGACGAGCGGTCACCTGTTGGGAAACCGGCAGGTGTGGATTGAAACTTGGTCGTCGTGACATCTGCGAACCTCGACATACGTCACCTGTTGGGAAACCGGCAGGTGTGGATTGAAACAGCATCGTAATCGTCGACCCACTTCATTGGTTCGGTCACCTGTTGGGAAACCGGCAGGTGTGGATTGAAACAACACCACACCAGCTGGCGCGCTCGCGCTCGCTGGTCACCTGTTGGGAAACCGGCAGGTGTGGATTGAAACGTTGGTCATGCCAGATCCTCGGCAGGGTTGATAACGGTCACCTGTTGGGAAACCGGCAGGTGTGGATTGAAACACGTTGCTGATCTCGGATTTGAGCTGTGCCTCCGGTCACCTGTTGGGAAACCGGCAGGTGTGGATTGAAACCAGTGCCTCCGGTATTGTTAATGGGCAATATGTCGTCACCTGTTGGGAAACCGGCAGGTGTGGATTGAAACCTGGCATAGAACGTCAACACATAGGTGCGATTAGGTCACCTGTTGGGAAACCGGCAGGTGTGGATTGAAACATGAGCACGGCCCAGCGTCAGACGCTGGCCAACTCGCGCAGTCACCTGTTGGGAAACCGGCAGGTGTGGATTGAAACAGCGAGGTCATGGCCGGCAAGCGCAACCTGCCACTGGTCACCTGTTGGGAAACCGGCAGGTGTGGATTGAAACGACTGCTGCCAGGGCGACGATTGCAATGTCTCGGGTCACCTGTTGGGAAACCGGCAGGTGTGGATTGAAACTGGGCCACCCATTTGTTGAGCGAAACCTCGCCGGGTCACCTGTTGGGAAACCGGCAGGTGTGGATTGAAACAATAAGCCCCCATACAGCACCATCCGCCCTGGCGCAGTCACCTGTTGGGAAACCGGCAGGTGTGGATTGAAACCGGTGCCCACCGGCGAGGCCAATGCAGGCGCCCGGTCACCTGTTGGGAAACCGGCAGGTGTGGATTGAAACTTGACCGGGGCGCCCTTCCATTCGATTGACTGGCTGTCACCTGTTGGGAAACCGGCAGGTGTGGATTGAAACCACAGAAACCACAGATACAACCTCGGGCACTCCCAGTCACCTGTTGGGAAACCGGCAGGTGTGGATTGAAACTCAACCTTGGCGCGAGCCTTCTGAAGCGCGGACTGTCACCTGTTGGGAAACCGGCAGGTGTGGATTGAAACCAAACGTCGGCCAGATGCGCAGGCCGGTCATGTAGTCACCTGTTGGGAAACCGGCAGGTGTGGATTGAAACCCATGGCACCCGGGAAGTCCGACGCACCTTCGGGGGTCACCTGTTGGGAAACCGGCAGGTGTGGATTGAAACGACCGGCTGCTGCCCGATCTGCTCGACATGGAAACGTCACCTGTTGGGAAACCGGCAGGTGTGGATTGAAACACCAAGAAGTTCGAGCGCGCCCTGATCGCTCAAGGTCACCTGTTGGGAAACCGGCAGGTGTGGATTGAAACGGATGTCGGAGCCCGTCTCCAGCAGATGGGTGGCAGTCACCTGTTGGGAAACCGGCAGGTGTGGATTGAAACCAGGTGCCCAACATCGTGGCCGGCCTGTTCCGCGGTCACCTGTTGGGAAACCGGCAGGTGTGGATTGAAACTGGCTCATCGTAGGTAAAAAGGACGAACGGCAGCCCGTCACCTGTTGGGAAACCGGCAGGTGTGGATTGAAACTGGAGAAGACGGACGGCGCGATCATGCTTGCAGCGTCACCTGTTGGGAAACCGGCAGGTGTGGATTGAAACATTTCGACGAGGGTTCCTGGGAGCCCGTACAGATTGTCACCTGTTGGGAAACCGGCAGGTGTGGATTGAAACATCTCTGCCACCAGCGCCTTCGTCGCCTCTCTGGTCACCTGTTGGGAAACCGGCAGGTGTGGATTGAAACAACGTTTCCGTGGATGCGTATCCGTGCGGCGTCGAGGTCACCTGTTGGGAAACCGGCAGGTGTGGATTGAAACGGGTACTGGCGCTTGAACTCGTCCTTCCCCATCGGTCACCTGTTGGGAAACCGGCAGGTGTGGATTGAAACATGGTCATCCCATCCAGCCACCCACGGCCATTTCGTCACCTGTTGGGAAACCGGCAGGTGTGGATTGAAACATGGACGGCTACTTCGTCTGGAACGTGGCCGGGACCGTCACCTGTTGGGAAACCGGCAGGTGTGGATTGAAACTCTGCGTGGCATGCGGCAGCCTGGAAAAAAACGGTCACCTGTTGGGAAACAGGCAGGTGTGGATTGAAACTGTAAAGGATATTGGCAATAACTCAATGCAGATTGGTCACCTGTTGGGAAACCGGCAGGTGTGGATTGAAACCTGCCGGTTGAATGCACCCGCGCCCGACCCGCCCCGTCACCTGTTGGGAAACCGGCAGGTGTGGATTGAAACACCCAGTCCGACCTGGATCAGATGGTGGCGAACGTGTCACCTGTTGGGAAACCGGCAGGTGTGGATTGAAACCAGAACCGCTCGGAGCTGTCCAGGCTGAGCTCGTCACCTGTTGGGAAACCGGCAGGTGTGGATTGAAACTGATCGATCACCTTGGCATAGCTGCCGTAGATGCCCGTCACCTGTTGGGAAACCGGCAGGTGTGGATTGAAACATGGCCGTGGCCGTCATGGCCTCCAGCGTGGACCGTCACCTGTTGGGAAACCGGCAGGTGTGGATTGAAACATTTTGGTGCCCGGGTGCTGGATCGGGTAGGCGGGTCACCTGTTGGGAAACCGGCAGGTGTGGATTGAAACCCAATCCTCGACGAACACCACGCGATCGCCGGCTGTCACCTGTTGGGAAACCGGCAGGTGTGGATTGAAACAACCGCGCCGCCCAGGCCATCCTCACCCGAAAGCGGTCACCTGTTGGGAAACCGGCAGGTGTGGATTGAAACCCAATCAGGCCCGGCTGAGTCGGTAGCTCAACGAACGGTCACCTGTTGGGAAACCGGCAGGTGTGGATTGAAACAGGACTCTATGGGCCGATGGTTGCACCCGGAGAGGTCACCTGTTGGGAAACCGGCAGGTGTGGATTGAAACCTAATACGGAGTGGGTCGCTGGCAAAATCTGATGGTCACCTGTTGGGAAACCGGCAGGTGTGGATTGAAACTGGGCGACCCACTTGTTGAGCGACACCTCGCCCGGGTCACCTGTTGGGAAACCGGCAGGTGTGGATTGAAACACCCATGCACTAATGAGCGTCCGATTGACTCCGGATGTCACCTGTTGGGAAACCGGCAGGTGTGGATTGAAACCATTTTCGATGGCTGGCGGGGATTCTCCCCGATTGTGTCACCTGTTGGGAAACCGGCAGGTGTGGATTGAAACATTGCCATGGGAATCTCCTGATCAGCCAGCCACCGTCACCTGTTGGGAAACCGGCAGGTGTGGATTGAAACCAGACGATCCCGTCGCGCACCTACGACCTCATGGGGTCACCTGTTGGGAAACCGGCAGGTGTGGATTGAAACTTGCCCTTGCCACCCCTCTGGCTCGGCGGGTGATGGTCACCTGTTGGGAAACCGGCAGGTGTGGATTGAAACCAACTGCCGTGGGCGTTCGACGGCCTGGAGCCAAGTCACCTGTTGGGAAACCGGCAGGTGTGGATTGAAACAACCAGCATGCGCAGCCAGGTGGACCAGTCGTGCTGTCACCTGTTGGGAAACCGGCAGGTGTGGATTGAAACTACCACGAGCAGCACCATGCACAGGGCCAGAAGCGTCACCTGTTGGGAAACCGGCAGGTGTGGATTGAAACCACTGGCGACAAGACTCCACATGCTCCTGGTATCGTCACCTGTTGGGAAACCGGCAGGTGTGGATTGAAACAGGACTCTATGGGCCGATGGTTGCACCCGGAGAGTGTCACCTGTTGGGAAACCGGCAGGTGTGGATTGAAACTGCCCTACCCTGCTCTTTAACCCACTCTTCAATCGTCACCTGTTGGGAAACCGGCAGGTGTGGATTGAAACGGCCGTGTTGCCGGTGGCAATCAGCCCCAGGTGCTGTCACCTGTTGGGAAACCGGCAGGTGTGGATTGAAACAATGCCGGCCGAGCAGCCGGCTGGATTGCAGTGGGTCACCTGTTGGGAAACCGGCAGGTGTGGATTGAAACCGCTTATTCGCCCAACATCAATGTTGCTTCCACGGTCACCTGTTGGGAAACCGGCAGGTGTGGATTGAAACGTTGTCGCAAGTGCTCGAAGCGGGTTCGATCCCGGTCACCTGTTGGGAAACCGGCAGGTGTGGATTGAAACACCCGTGGTGTCGAGATGCGGCCAGACCAGTATGGTCACCTGTTGGGAAACCGGCAGGTGTGGATTGAAACTGCTGTTATTTGCATCACTGCGCAACTGTGTCTGGGGTCACCTGTTGGGAAACCGGCAGGTGTGGATTGAAACTTGTCTGCAAATCTATTCAATCCGCGTGTCTGCCGTCACCTGTTGGGAAACCGGCAGGTGTGGATTGAAACATTCGCAGTGCCGAGCCGCGCCCAGGCGTCCCCATGTCACCTGTTGGGAAACCGGCAGGTGTGGATTGAAACATAATCGGTCAGCATTCCATCGGCCAGGGCCTCAGGAGTCACCTGTTGGGAAACCGGCAGGTGTGGATTGAAACATCGTCACTCAGGCGCCCGGCTTGGTCCACTCGAGTCACCTGTTGGGAAACCGGCAGGTGTGGATTGAAACCTGACGTTGGTAATGCCACGACTGGCGATAGTGGGTCACCTGTTGGGAAACCGGCAGGTGTGGATTGAAACGCCGCCAGCTTGGCGATGTGCTCATCCACGGCCTGGTCACCTGTTGGGAAACCGGCAGGTGTGGATTGAAACCTACCGCGTCGCCGGCCACCGCCGAGAGATCCCCGTCACCTGTTGGGAAACCGGCAGGTGTGGATTGAAACCGCTGCCCGGAGTGCGGAGATCTGCACGACGACGGTCACCTGTTGGGAAACCGGCAGGTGTGGATTGAAACGCATTCGACAAGGTCACCGGCGCTGTGACTGCGCGTCACCTGTTGGGAAACCGGCAGGTGTGGATTGAAACCAGCTCGGCGCGGGCCCCGTCGGTGGGCGCCATGGTCACCTGTTGGGAAACCGGCAGGTATGGATTGAAACGAGGTGATCGCGCGTGAGTGCGACCACGAAGCGGCGTCACATGTCGAGAACCCGGCCGCTCGGACCACAAGCACCACTCCATCTTTAGCCCCCCTTCAGCCCCCATCCGTAGAGTCAAGTCTCCCAACCCTCAAGGAGCCTGCACATGACCCGTCGCCTGATCGCCCTGCCGCTGCTGTCCACGCTGATGCTCGGCGCCTGCGCCTCCCTCACCGGGCCGTCGTCCGACGAGATCGCCCGTTTGCCGGTGGTCACTTATGGCCAGCCCGCTCCGGCCTCCGGAGAGTTCGTGCTGCGCTACCCCGCCGGCACCGACCTGCCGGTGAACGCCAAGGTTCTGGGCACATTGCTGGAAAAGTCCGACGAGGCCGTGCTGAAAGTGCGCGTCAAGCGCGATGTCTACGCCTACAAGGACCGCGCCAGCTTCGATGGCAAGACTTGGCATCCCTCCCACAAGCTGGTGGGCGGCCGGTTCAGCATTTCCCTGCCGGGAGACCGCAACGGCCGCATCGACGCCCAAAGCCCCGGCGAGATGTCCGCCGAGTTCAACCTCAAGCCTTGACCCGTTCCCGCCCTAACATGGGGTCCTTTCAAGACGACCGGAGGACTTTCATGAAGGGTGGATTCATCTGCGCGGCGCTGGCCCTGGTGGCCGGTGCGCTGTCGGTGCCGGCTCACGCCGAGGAAGTCGGCGACGTGACGACGGCCTTCAAGTTGATCGGCCCCAGCCACAAGGTGGTGGTGGAGGTGTTCGACGACCCGCGCGTGGCGGGGGTGAGCTGCTACCTTTCTCGCGCCAAGACGGGCGGCGTCAAGGGCGCTCTGGGTCTGGCCGAGGACAAGTCCAATGCCTCGGTGGCCTGCCGTCAGGTGGGCCAGATCGCCTTCAACGCCGGGGCCCTGCCCAAGGAGGAAGAGGTGTTCAACGAACGCGCCTCGTTCCTGTTCAAGCACGTGCGGGTGGTGCGGATGGTGGACACCAAGCGCAACGCGCTGGTCTATCTGGTGTACTCCGACAAGCTGATCGATGGCAGCCCCGACAACAGCGTCACCGCGGTGGCGGTGCCCGGGGGCCAGCAGATTCCCGTTCGCTGACGTCTTCACTTTCACCGGAGCCCACCCATGCACCCGCTGCAGACCCTGCATGTCGTCGAGTTCGAGGGGCTGGGGCCTGGCCCCCTGGCGGGCTGGATGCTCGCGGGGCTGGGCGCCCGGGTGACGTTGGTTCGACGCCCCGGAGGCAATGCCATGGGCCAGGCCCTGGGCGGTCCGGGCGACAGCCTGCTGGACGCGGGCAAGCAAGTGGTGGAGCTGGACCTGAAAACCCCCGTCGGCAGGGAGTCGGCGCTCGCGCTGCTGGCCCACGCCGACGCGCTGATCGAGGGCAACCGCCCCGGCGTGATGGAACGCCTGGGTCTGGGCCCTGCCGAAGCCGGAGCCGTCAACGCCCGGCTGGTCTACGCGCGCATGACGGGTTGGGGCCAGACCGGCCCGCTCGCCTCGGCCGCGGGGCACGACATGAATTACGTGGCACTGAGTGGACTGATGTCGGTGGGACTCGCACCAGGTCAGACGCCATGGGTACCGCCCACGCTGCTGGGGGACGCCGGAGGTGCCCTCACGCTGGCCTTCGGGCTGGTGAGTGCCGTCCTGTCGGCCCGCCACACGGGCCAGGGCTGCGTGGTCGATGCGGCCATCACCGACAGCGTGGCCTCCATGGGCATGCTGGCGCTCTGGTTGCGCGCGGGCGGGCACCTGGACGCGCCCCCTGGAGAGAGCCTCTTTCACGACTCCCCGTTCTACGACGTGTACCGCTGCGCGTGTGGCGGGTTCGTCACGGTGGGGCCTCTGGAGCCGCAGTTCTATGCCGATCTGCTGCGTCGCCTGGGTTTGGACGACGTCTCCCCCGCCGATCAGCACGACCGGCGCCAGTGGCCGGCGCTCAAGGCCCGGCTGCGGGCGCTGTTCGCCAGCCAGACCCGTTCGCACTGGTGCGAGCGCCTGGAGGGCAGCGACGCCTGCTTTGCGCCCGTGTTGAACGTGGCCGAGGCCGCGGACCACCCCCACCTGCAAGCCCGCGGCGTGTACCGACCCGACGCCGAAGGCCGCCTGTCCGCCCGGCCCTCGCCGCTGTTCAGCCCGCTGCCCGGCTGCCCGGGCCCGGACGCAGCAAACGACTGATCCTCGGATCCGGCCGCACACCGGCGGGCCCGCCCTGGCCGGCACCGCCCAACGGTCTCTTGCCCAACCGCTCACGCTCGGCACCGGCGGACTTGACCGGTGCGGCTCAAGTGCGCTGGCCCTTGCTCCGATACAGCTGACGTAAGGCCCCCTTCCAGTGGGGTGCCTCCTGTTGCTCGCCCATGCCCGGGCGCCAAAGGAAACGTCACATGAGCCAAGCCCAAACGCCGTCGAACAATCCCGATCTGTCCTGCGAGGCCCCGCCCGTTCCCACGCCCGTGATGAACGTGCTGCGCAAACCATCGGGCGGCGGCGGGTTCAAACGCTCGAAATCGCTGTTCAAGAAGAGCCACCACCACAAGGTCAACCACCACCTGGATCCGGACTATGTGCCGATGCGCCTGCCCGAAGGCAAGGTGGTGGGCGTGTGGGGCGCAGCCGTGCTGCGCGACGCCCAGGGCAAGGTGCACACCGTGCGCTGCGGAGATGATGTGGAGAAGGGCGACGTCATCCTCACTGCCCAGAACGGCATCGTGGAGATCCATGGCGGCCCGGGCCTGGCGCACGCGTTTCCGGTGGTGGCGGATGCGGGCGAACTGGAGTTCGACGCGCCGGGGGCCGGTCTGGAAGGGGGAGGCTCCGCCGACGGTGGACTGCTGGGCGGACTGCGCGTGGACCGCGTGATCGAAATCGTGACCCCGCAGGAGTACGCCTACTCGACGCAGACGCTCACCAGTTCAGCCATCGAGTACGCCACGGGCGCCGAGACCGGCACGGGCCTCGTCACCGGCACCAACTCGGGCGGCGACACGGGCGGAGGCGATGGCGGCAACACCGGCGGTGGAGACACCCCCCGCCAACCCACCATCGGCATCACCGGCCCGTCGGAGCTGAGCGAAGACGCCGGCAGCGGCACCTACACCCTCACCCTGTCCGAGCCCGCCACGGAGGACGTGACGGTTCAGATCACTTACACCGGCACGGCCTCTGACGGCTCCGACTACCTCGCCGTCGAGGAAGTGGTGATTCCGGCAGGCCAGACCTCGGTGACCTTCGAGTTGCCCATCCAGGACGACGCCTTGGCCGAAGGGGCCGAAACCGTCGTGCTCACGCTGAAGGATCCGACCGGAGGCGGCTTCGAGAGCATCGCCATCGATCCCGATGCGGGCTCCGTCACCACGCTGATCCAGGACGACGTCACCCCGGACGGCAGCACGTTGCCCGGCGCGGAAGACACGGTTCTGGTGAGCCTGACCGGTCCTGGCGAAGTGGTCGAAGGCCAGACGGCCAGCGGCTACACCGTGAGCCTGTCGCAGCCGGCCGAAGAAGACCTCACCATTGAGCTGACCTATTCCGGCACCGCCGAGGATGGCAGCGACTTCACCGGCGTCACCACCGTCACGATTCCGGCGGGCGCCAGCTCGGCCACCTTCGACATCGCCACCCTGGCCGACGACGTCGCGGACGATGGCGAGTCTTTCCAGATCACCCTGTCCGGCTACAGCGGCGGTGGATTCGAAGCCGTGGCGGCCCATCCCGAAGCCTACGAAGTGACCACCGTCATCGTGGAAGACACCATCGTCACCCCGCCGGGCGACGACGTGCTGACCGTCGGGCTGAGCGGACCGGACAGCGTCGTGGAGGGCGAAGTGGCCACCGGCTACACGATCACGCTGTCCCAGCCGGCCCTGCAGGACGTCACGATTGAGCTGAGCTACAGCGGCACCGCCGAGGACGGCTCGGACTTCACCGGGGTCACCACGGTCACCATCCCGGCAGGCTCTTCATCCGCCACCTTCGACATCGCCACCCTCGACGATGCCCTGGCCGAAGGCTCTGAGGCCTTCTCCGTCTCCATCGCTGAAGTCACGGGCGGCGGCTACCTCTCCACCGAAGTCGATCCGCTGGCCGCCAGCGTCACCACCACCATCGTGGATGACGTGGATCCGTCCAACCCCGGTGGCGGCACTCCAGGCACCGAGGACACCGTCCTGTGTAGCCTCTCCGGTCCGGATCAGGTCACTGAAGGTGAAGTGGCTTCTGGCTACACCCTCACGCTGGGCCAGCCTGCCGTCACCGACGTCACCGTCTCGCTGGCCTACTCGGGGGTGGCCCAGGATGGATCCGACTTCACCGGGGTCGCCACCGTCACCATTCCCGCTGGATCCTCGTCGGCCACCTTCGACATCGCCACGATCGACGATGCCCTGGCTGAAGGATCCGAGGCCTTCACCGTCTCCATTGGTGAGATCACCGGTGGTGGTTTCGAAGCCATCGCAGCGGATCCTTCTGCGGGCTCTGTCACCACCACCATCGTGGACGAGGTGGATCCGTCCAACCCCGGTGGTGGCACGCCTGGCGCCGAGGACACCGTCCTGTGCAGCCTCTCTGGTCCGGATCAGGTCACCGAAGGTGAAGTGGCCTCCGGCTACACCGTCACGCTGGGTCAACCGGCCCTCACCGACGTCACCGTCTCGCTGACCTACTCGGGCGTGGCGCAGGACGGCTCGGACTTCACAGGTGTCACCACCGTCACCATTCCCGCTGGATCCTCGTCGGCCACCTTCGACATCGCCACGATCGACGACCCACTCGCCGAGGGTTCCGAGTCGTTCACGGTCTCCATCGGCGACATCACCGGTGGTGGTTTCGAAGCCATCTCAGCGGATCCTTCTGCGGGCTCTGTCACCACCACCATCGTGGACGACGTCGATCCGTCCAACCCCGGTGGCGGCACGCCAGGCACCGAGGACACCGTCCTGTGCAGCCTCTCCGGTCCGGATCAGGTCACCGAAGGTGAAGTGGCCTCCGGCTACACCGTCACGCTGGGTCAACCGGCCCTCACCGACGTCACCGTCTCGCTGACCTACTCGGGCGTGGCGCAGGACGGCTCGGACTTCACAGGTGTCACCACCGTCACCATTCCCGCTGGATCCTCGTCGGCCACCTTCGACATCGCCACGATCGACGATCCCCTGGCTGAAGGCTCTGAGGCCTTCACCGTCTCCATTGGCGAGATCACCGGTGGTGGGTTTGAAGCCGTCGCAGCAGATCCTTCTGCGGGCTCTGTCACCACCACCATCGTGGACGACGTCGATCCGTCCAACCCCGGTGGCGGCACGCCAGGCACCGAGGACACCGTCCTGTGCAGCCTCTCCGGTCCGGATCAGGTCACCGAAGGTGAAGTGGCCTCCGGCTACACCGTCACGCTGGGTCAACCGGCCCTCACCGACGTCACCGTCTCGCTGACCTACTCGGGCGTGGCGCAGGACGGCTCGGACTTCACAGGTGTCACCACCGTCACCATTCCCGCTGGATCCTCGTCGGCCACCTTCGACATCGCCACGATCGACGATCCCCTGGCTGAAGGCTCTGAGGCCTTCACCGTCTCCATTGGCGAGATCACCGGTGGTGGGTTTGAAGCCGTCGCAGCAGATCCTTCTGCGGGCTCTGTCACCACCACCATCGTGGACGACGTCGATCCGTCCAACCCCGGTGGTGGCACGCCTGGCGGTGAAGACACCGTCCTGTGCAGCCTCTCTGGTCCGGATCAGGTCACTGAAGGTGAAGTGGCCTCCGGCTACATCGTCACGCTGGGTCAGCCCGCCCTCACCGACGTCACCGTCACCCTGACCTACTCGGGCGTGGCGCAGGACGGTACGGACTTCACCGGTGTGGCCACAGTCACCATCCCGGCAGGTGCAACCTCGGACACCTTCGACATCGCCACCCTCGACGATGCCCTGGCCGAAGGCTCTGAGGCCTTCACCGTCTCCATTGGTGAGATCACCGGTGGTGGGTTTGAAGCCGTCGCCATCAACCCGGCTGCCGCCAGCGTCACCACCACGATCGTGGACGACGTCGACCCGTCCAACCCCGGTGGCGGCACGCCCGGCGTTGAAGACACCGTCCTGTGCAGCCTCTCTGGTCCGGATCAGGTCACCGAAGGTGAAGTGGCCTCCGGCTACATCGTCACGCTGGGTCAGCCCGCCGTCACCGACGTCACCGTCACCCTGACCTACTCGGGCGTGGCGCAGGACGGTACGGACTTCACCGGTGTGGCCACAGTCACCATCCCGGCAGGTGCAACCTCGGACACCTTCGACATCGCCACCCTCGACGATGCCCTGGCCGAAGGCTCTGAGGCCTTCACCGTCTCCATTGGTGAGATCACCGGTGGTGGGTTTGAAGCCGTCGCCATCAACCCGGCTGCCGCCAGCGTCACCACCACGATCGTGGACGACGTCGACCCGTCCAACCCCGGTGGCGGCACGCCCGGCGTTGAAGACACCGTCCTGTGCAGCCTCTCTGGTCCGGATCAGGTCACTGAAGGTGAAGTGGCCTCCGGCTACATCGTCACGCTGGGTCAGCCCGCCCTCACCGACGTCACCGTCACCCTGACCTACTCGGGCGTGGCGCAGGACGGTACGGACTTCACCGGTGTCATCACAGTCACCATCCCGGCAGGCTCTTCATCCGCCACCTTCGAAATCGCCACGATCGATGATGCCCTGGCTGAAGGATCCGAGGCCTTCACCGTCTCCATCGGCGAGATCACCGGTGGTGGGTTTGAAGCTGTCGCCGCGGATCCCGCGGCAGGCTCCGTCACCACCACCATCGTGGATGACGTCGACCCGTCCAACCCCGGCGGCGGCACGCCCGGCACCGAGGACACCGTCCTGTGTAGCCTCTCCGGTCCGGATCAGGTCACTGAAGGTGAGGTGGCTTCGGGCTACACCCTCACGCTGGGCCAGCCCGCCGTCACCGACGTCACCATCACCCTGACCTACTCGGGTGTGGCCCAGGATGGATCCGACTTCACCGGGGTTACCACAGCCACCATCCCGGCAGGTGCAACCTCAGCCACCTTCGACATCGCCACGATCGACGATGCCCTGGCTGAAGGATCCGAGGCCTTCACCGTCTCCATTGGTGAGATCACCGGTGGTGGTTTCGAAGCCATCGCAGCGGATCCTTCTGCGGGCTCTGTCACCACCACCATCGTGGACGATGTCGATCCGTCCAACCCCGGTGGTGGCACGCCCGGCACCGAGGACACCGTCCTGTGTAGCCTCTCCGGTCCGGACCAAGTCACTGAAGGTGAGGTGGCTTCTGGCTACACCCTCACGCTCGACCAGCCTGCACTGACCGATGTCACCGTCACCCTGACCTACTCGGGTGTGGCCCAGGATGGATCCGACTTCACCGGGGTCGCCACCGTCACCATTCCCGCTGGATCCTCGTCGGCCACCTTCGACATCGCCACGATCGACGATGCCCTGGCCGAAGGCTCCGAATCCTTCACCGTCTCCATCGGCGAGATCACCGGTGGTGGGTTTGAAGCTGTCGCCGCGGATCCCGCGGCAGGCTCCGTCACCACCACCATCGCTGACAACGGCGACTCCGGCGGCGGCGATCCCGGCGACGACACGCTGCTGTGCAGCCTGACTGGCCCCGACTCCGTCACCGAAGGAGAAGTGGCCTCCGGCTACACCCTGGCCCTGGATCATCCCGCCCTCACCGACGTCACCGTCTCCCTGACCTACTCGGGGGTGGCGCAGGACGGCTCGGACTTCACAGGTGTCACCACCGTCACCATTCCCGCTGGATCCTCGTCGGCCACCTTCGACATCGCCACGATCGACGACCCGCTGGCCGAAGGCTGCGAAGCCTTCACCGTCACCCTCGCCGACATCACCGGCGGCGGCTACGCCACTTCCGAGATCGACCCCCTGGCCGCCAGCGTCACCACCACCATCGTGGACGACGTCGATCCATCCCACCCCGGTGGGGGCACACCCGGTAGCGAAGACACCGTCCTCATCGGCGTGTGTGGCCCCGATGAAACCATGGAAGGGGTCACCGCCTCCGGCTACCACGTCGGACTCTCACAGCCCGCCGTCACCGACCTCACCGTCACGCTCACCTTCTCCGGCACCGCCTCCGACGGAGTGGACTTCACGCACGTCACCTCCGTCACCATCCCGGCTGGCCAGAACTGCGTCGAGTTCTCCCTGGACATCCTCGACGACGCCTGGGCCGAAGGCAACGAGTCGATCCAGATCGGTCTGGACCTCGGTTCCGTCGTCGGTGGAGGATTCGAAGCGCTGAGCCTGCACCCGGACCACCCTTCGGCCACCACCGTCATCCTGGACAACGACGCACCTGGCGGCGGCGATCCTGGCGACGACACGCTGCTGTGCAGCCTGACCGGCCCGGAGTCCGTCACCGAGGGTGAAGTCGCGCCCGGCTACACCCTGACCCTGGATCATCCCGCCCTCACCGACGTCACCGTCTCGCTGACCTACTCCGGCGTGGCCCAGGACGGCTCGGACTTCACCGGTGTCGCCACCGTCACCATTCCCGCTGGATCCTCGTCGGCCATCTTCGACATCGCCACGATCGACGATCCGCTGGCCGAAGGCTGCGAAGCCTTCACCATCGGCATCGCCGAAGTCACAGGCGGCGGATTCGAGACCGTCGCCGTGAACCCCGAGGCCGCCGAGGTCACCACCACGATCGTCGATGACGTGGACCCTGCCCAACCCGACTCGACGACGCCTGGCATGGAGGACTCTGTGATCGTGGGTCTCACCGGCCCAGGAGAGGTGTTCGAAGGCAACAGCGCCGACGGCTACACCCTCACGCTGTCGCGCGAAGCCGCCTCCGACTTGACGGTGCAACTGATCTACACCGGGACCGCCAGCGACGGATCGGACTTCACCGCCGTCACCAGCGTCACCCTCGCCGCAGGCACCCGTTCCGTCACCTTCGACATCCAGACGCTGGTCGACAACGCCACCGAGGGCACAGAGGCATACACGGTGTCCATTGCCGGGACAACCGGCGGTGGATTCGAGCACGTGGCCGTGGATTCCGCCGCTTCGGCCGTGACGACGCTGCTGATCGACAGCTCCGCGCCGGAGGTCGGCCACGCCATCGCTCGGGTGTCCGAAGAGGACCTCAACCAGGGTCTGGCCGACGACAGCGGCCTCCACACCGGCGACGACGCCAGTGCCACACGGGTGACGGAAGGCCACCTGACCCTGTCCGACCAGGAGGGCGACGTCCTGCAGGTGAGCCTGACGGCGCCAACGGCCGCCCTGACCAGCGGTGGGCACACCATCGTCTGGACCGGCGAAGGCTCCCACACCCTCGTGGGTCACGTCGGCTCGGCCGAGGGGCCCACAGCCTTGACCGTGCAGATCGACGACGCCGGGCAATACCGCGTCGAACTCGCGGCGCCGCTGGACCATCCCGTGCAGGGCGAGGACGTGCTGACGCTCGACGTGGGCGTGCAAGTGTCCGATGGCACCCATGTCTCCGCCGGCACGCTCAGCGTGGTCGTCGAGGACGACTCGCCGGTGGCCACCCACACGACGGTCCACGTCTCAACCGCACCGGTGAGCATCACCGTGCACGACCTCGACGCTGGCTTCGTCAACGACAGCTACCGCAACGGAACGGCCCAGGTCACCCGTGCGGACACCGACAGCCACGACACCCTCGCCGACCGCTTGCGCTGGGGCACCTCCGCCTCCCAGTGCGGCACCGGCAACTCCGGCTACGACCTGACCGACAACACCGCCTTCACATCCCCCGGCGGCAGCACGGTCCAGGCCGGCGAGGTGTTCAAGATCGCTGAGTTCAACCACGTGAACCAGGCCATCTCGTCGTCTTCGTCGGTTCTGGCCTCGACCGACCTGAAGATCTCGCTGGTGGTGGACATCAATGGGGTGTCGGCTCCGGTGGAGCTCACCGCACACCTGGTGCACACCGAAACGCCCAACAGCTGCGACGCCGATGCCTCGCGCGACATCATCCAGCTGCCTGCGCAGACGGTGACCGTTGTCGTGGCCGGCCAGTCCTACGAGCTCAACCTGCTGGGGTTCAAGGACGCCAGCGGCCAGCTGGTGACCGAAATCCGCACCGCCGAAAACTCGTCGAGCAACACCTACGGCATCTACGGCAGCGTCACGCCGGTCGAACTGCCCCCGGAACTGGTGGGACAGGTGCAGACCGAAAGCGGAGCGGACCTCCCGGGCACCCTCTCCTGGGGCGACACCCACTGCCCGGACGGCGTTTTCGTGGGCGAAGCCGATGGCAGCTACACCTTCGCCGTCAATCCGACCACACGCGCCGCCCTGGAGGCCTCCGGCGAGAGCGTCACCCACACCTTCACCTACGAGGTGCGGGACGCCGATGGAGACGTCAGCACCGGATCGGTCACCCTGGTGCTGGGCAACGGCGTGGACACCGCGCCGGTCGTGCTGGCCAGCAGCCTGCAAGCCATTGCCCCGGACACCATGGGGCTGGCGGGCGAGTACTACGGCTACAACGACAACCGCAGCGGGCGCTCGTCCGACCCGACCTTCTCGGGCAACACCCGCCAGCACGCGGACGACGGCAGTGCCCGGTACGACGACAGCGGCAACTGCGCATCGAGCCAGAGTGCCAACCTCAACAGCCTGGGAGACCTGGAGCACATCATCGAAGGCCGGGCAGGCGACCGCACCCTGGTGGACAGCGCCCGATCCGCACCGTCCACAGCCGCCGACGCGACGTTCAAGGCACACGAGATCGACTTCGGGCTCCAAGCCGGCACCGCCACGGCCTTGTTCTCGAACGACCTCGGCCAGAGTTCACAGGCCTACGCGGCCGGATCCACCGTCACCGGCCACAACCTCGACCGGTTCCTCCACGGCACGGAAGCCGACAACGCCGGAGTCATCACAGCCACCACCGGCGTGGGCGACACCACCGACGCCATCCTGCGCATGGTGGGTCAGGCGAATTTCGAGGGGGGCTGCTACGACCTGCGCGTGACGGCCGACGACGGCTACCGCATCACCATCGGCGGCGAAACCATCGCCCAGACGGACCTGAACCAGTACGTGGCCACCCACGTCCACTCCGGCGTGACCTTGGCGGACGGCCTGCAGTCCATCGAAATCGACTACTGGGACCAGGGCGGTCACGCCTCGCTGCGCATCGAGCTCAAACCCTCGGGCGCACCGGACAGCGATTACCAGACGCTCGGCACGGATGCCTTCGCGTTGTTCACGCCGGATCAGGCCCCTGAACTGTCCGACCTGCAGGACATCGTCGCCGACGCCTCATCGGAAAGCGGCTGGAGCGTGCGCACCGGCGTGGCCTACGAAGGCACCGACGCCCGCGACCAGGTGAGCGGCTCCGACGGACGCGACCAGATCTCGGGCGGCCGGGGCCATGACACGCTGGACGGCGGCGCCAACGACGACACGCTCCAGGGGGGAGCCGGCAGCGACGTGCTCACCGGCGGGCTGGGTCATGACGTGTTCCGTTGGTCGCTGGCCGACGCAGGCACCCAAGGGCAGACGGCGGAGGACCAGATCACCGACTTCGTGCTCAAGGGGTCCGGCCAGGAAGGCGACGTGCTCGACCTGCGCGACCTGTTGCAGGGCGAGAACGCCTGCAACCTCTCGAATTTCCTGCACGTCGAGCAGTCCGGCTCCGACACCCTGATCAGCGTCAGCAGCAAGGGCGGCTATGCCGACGGATTCGATGCGGGCGCCACCGACCAGACCATCCGCCTGGCCGATGTGTCCTTGCCGGGAGGCGACAGCATGTCGATGATCCAGGACCTGATCCAGAAGGGCCAACTGCAGGTCGATCACGGCTGAACCGGGCGCCCGTCGCGGCGCTCTTTCAGATCGGAATCCCCAAGAAAAAACCGCGCCATGGCGCGGTTTTTTTCGTCGACCCGACGGGTCTGGCCGGTCCAGTTCAGCTGCGATAGTCCGCGTTGATGCTGACGTAGTCGTGAGACAGATCGCAAGTCCACACCGTGGCCGAGGCATCGCCCCGGTGCAGGTTCACTCGCACGGTGATTTCAGCCTGCTTCATCACCCGCTGACCATCGGCTTCCTGGTAGTCCGGATGCCGACCGCCTTGACGGGCCACGTGCACATCGTCCAGGTACAGATCGATGAGCGTCTGGTCAAGATCATCGATGCCCGCGTAACCCACCGCCGCCAGGATGCGACCCAGATTGGGGTCGCTGGCAAAAAAAGCGGTCTTGACCAGCGGCGAGTGTGCGATGGCATAGGCGGCCTGCTGGCACTCCGCTTCGGTTCGCCCCCCGTCGATCTGCACGGTGATGAACTTGGTGGCCCCTTCACCATCGCGCACGATGGCCTGGGCCAGTTGCTGCGACACCGCCACGACGGCATCGCGCAGGATCCGACCGTCGGCGGATTCCAGCGAGGTGATCGGTTCGTGTCCGGCCTGATGCGTCGCGATCAACACGAAGCTGTCGTTCGTGGAAGTGTCGCCGTCGATGGTGATGCGGTTGAAGCTCTGGTCCGCGGCCTCCTTGACCAGAGGCTGCAACAGCTCGGGAGCCATCACGGCGTCAGTGGCCACAAAGCCCAGCATGGTCGCCATGTTCGGCCGGATCATGCCGGCGCCTTTGCTGACCCCCGTGACCGTGACCGTCCGGCCACCGATCTGCACCTGCCGCGACGCCGCCTTGGGCAGGGTATCGGTGGTCATGATCCCCTCGGCAGCCACGGCCCAGTTGTCGGCCTTGCAATCGGCCAGCGCAGCGGGCAAGCCCGCCATGATCTTGTCGCTGGGCAGCGTCTCCATGATCACCCCCGTGGAGAACGGCAGGATCTCCTCAGGCGCAACGCTCAGGGCCTTGGCCAACGCCAGACACACGGCGCGGGCGCGCACGAGGCCGTCATCACCCGTTCCCGCGTTGGCATTGCCGGTGTTGACGACGATGGCGCGTTTTGCAGGCCCCGCCGCCAGGTGGTCGCGGCAGATCTGCACCGGTGCCGCACAGAACCGGTTTTTCGTGAACACACCCGCCACGCTGGAACCTGGGGTCAGCGTGATCACCGTCAGGTCACGGCGGTTGGCCTTGCGTACGCCGGCCATGGTGACCCCCAGCTCAACGCCAGGAACAGGATGCAGAGACGAGGCGACGGGCGCCGTGAGATTGACAGGCATGGCAGGGCTCACGCAGCAGACAGGACACAAGGACGAACGGGCCGCAGCAGGCGTGCCACCCGGATGAAGTGCAGCCATTGTAGAAGTGCCCTTCATCCAGACCCCCAATGCCGCCTGCCCGGTTCACATCGGCCGTGGCCCTGCCCCCGCGGGGACCGGCGAGAACGACTCAGCGTGCCCGGCGACGGCGCCCGACAAACCCCACCACGCCCAGACCCGCCAGCAACATGGCGTACGTCTCGGCTTCAGGAACCGCTGCCGTGATGTTGCCGCCATAGGTGGCCCCCGTGGTCGGTGCCACACCCGAGACCGTGAGGTTGTGGGATCCGGCTCCAGCAGGCGCTGTGCCGTACAGCAGATCCACGACCACCACGCCCTCGTCCGTCACCTTGTACTTCAGGGCCTGGGAATCCAGCGTGGCCGCGAAGTCGGTGATGTCATTGATGCCGTAGAGCGACACATTCGTCACCGAAGCCCCCACAACCGAGTCCTGGACCAGCGTGAAGGCGTAGGTGTCGGTGAAACCGCCGTAAACCTTGTTGCTGAAGTCGGCCGAATAGTTCGTCGCGTTCAGCTCACCCAGGTCATAGAGCCCGGCATGTGCCGGCGTGGCCAGGACGCACAGGGCCGCAAGGCCCGCAGCTGCCAGTGATTTGATTGCCATGGAGTCCTCCTGAAGCAGGAAAAGTGGTTTCGCATTGACACAAATTTGTGAGAGTTTGTATCAAGACATCCACTCTAGGCCAGTTCTTCAGGAAGTAAAACGGCCCCCCGCAAGCGAGGGGCCGTCCAAGAGATCGACCGCGATCCGCCGGTTCAGGACAGTCGGCCGTGACAGGCCTTGTATTTCTGACCGCTGCCACACGGGCAAGGATCATTGCGCCCCACCCGAGGGACCTCGCCGGACAATGCCGCGCTGTCGCTTTCCTGCGTCACACTGCCATCCTCGTTGGGATGGGTGTAAGTCACCTGGCTGAAGTGTTCGGCCCGTTCTTCGATGGCTTCGGCGGCCTGGGAGGCCTGTTCCTGCGTCTGCACACGCACCGTCATCAGGACTCGCGTGACTTCCATCTTCACCGTGTCGAGCAGTTGGCTGAACAGCTCAAAAGCCTCGCGCTTGTATTCCTGCTTGGGGTTCTTCTGGGCATAACCGCGCAGGTGAATGCCTTGACGGAGGTAGTCCAGTGACGACAGGTGCTCACGCCAATGCGTGTCAATGGACTGCAGCAGCACCATGCGGGCGAAGGAGCCGAACTGTTCCTTACCGACCAGCTCGACCTTGGCGTTGAAATGAGCGTCCGCGACCTGAACCACCTGTTCGACCAGGTCCTCGTCGGTGACCGCATCGCTGGCACCCACCGTGGCCTGCAGCGGCACCTCCACATGCCACTCGTCTCGCAGCACCTGCTCCAGGGCCGGCAGGTCCCACTGCTCCTCGACACTCTCCTCGGGCACGTAGGTCCGCACCACATCGGTCATCGCCCCGCGGCGCAGGTGCGTGACCTGGGCTTCCACGTCGGTCTGCTCCAGCAACTCGTTGCGCTGCTGGTAGATGACCTTGCGCTGGTCGTTGGAAACGTCGTCGTACTCCAGCAGCTGCTTGCGCACGTCGAAGTTGCGCCCCTCGACCTTGCGCTGCGCGCTCTCGATGCTGCGCGTGACGATGCCGGCCTCGATGGCCTCGCCCTCGGGCATGTTCAGGCGGTCCATGATCGCCTTGACGCGGTCGCCCGCGAAGATGCGCATCAGCGGATCTTCCAGCGACAGGTAGAAGCGCGAGCTGCCCGGATCGCCCTGGCGACCGGCACGGCCGCGGAGCTGGTTGTCGATGCGGCGGCTCTCGTGGCGCTCGGTGGCCACGATGCGCAGGCCGCCCAGCGACTTCACCTGCTCGTGCAGCGACTGCCACTCGCCCTTGAGCTGGGCGATGCGCTGCTGCTTGTCGGCGTCGGACAGGCTCTCGTCGGCCTCGACCATCTGCACCTGCTTCTCGACGTTGCCGCCCAGCACGATGTCGGTGCCGCGACCCGCCATGTTGGTGGCGATCGTGACCATCTTCGGGCTGCCGGCCTGCGCGATGATCTCGGCTTCGCGGGCGTGCTGCTTGGCGTTGAGCACCTGGTGCGGCAGGCTGGCTTGGTCCAGCAGCTTGGAGACCAGCTCCGAGTTCTCGATCGAGGTCGTGCCCACCAGCACCGGCTGGCCGCGCTCGAAGCAGTCGCGGATGTCGGCCACCACGGCGTGGTACTTTTCGCGGTCGGTCTTGTAGACCAAGTCGAGTTCGTCCTTGCGGATCGTCGGCTTGTTCGGCGGGATCACCACGGTTTCGAGGCCGTAGATCTCCTGGAATTCGTAGGCCTCGGTGTCGGCCGTGCCGGTCATGCCCGCGAGCTTGCAGTACATGCGGAAATAGTTCTGGAAGGTGATCGAGGCCAGCGTCTGGTTCTCGGCC
>CAYYCN010000016.1:0-43545 GCA_964470355.1 uncultured Sphaerotilus sp. | reverse complement strand
TGCGCCGTGCGCTTGACGTGGCGGTCGAAGTCGCGGTCGGCCACGTCGTTGACGCAGCAGCCGGCACTGCGCATCAGGATCGTGCCCAGGGTGAACACGGTCAGCAGGTGCAGGCCCGGAAACCCGCCGGCCGCCAGCCACAGGGCCGACAGGGTCGGCCACAGCAACAACAGCCAGCCCGCAGGGCGGTTCCAGCGGATCAGGTCCAGGTAAAGCGACAAGCGCGAGGTCGGGTCGGCGGACAAGGTGGCCATGTCCGGATTATCCGCAAGGCGCCCATCCCCGGGCGGCCCCGTCTTCAGTGCATGCCCGCCGTGGCATGGTTTTGCAGATCCATCTGCGCGCTCAGTTCCATGATCTGGGTGTTGCCCAACTGGAAGCCCCGCGGCAGGACCGGGCGTCGGCGGCCCTGGAAGTCCATGACAAACGGCATGACCTGTTCCTCAGGCATCGGGCGGGCCACGAAGTAGCCTTGCACCAGATCGCAGCCCTCGGCCTCCAGCACCCCCACCTGGGCCGGCTCCTCCACCCCCTCGGCCACCGTGTTCATGCGCAGGGCCTTGGCCAGGGCCAGGATGTTGCGCACGATGGCGCGGGCGTCGCGGCTGGTGAGCAGTTCGCGCACGAAGGCTCGGTCGATCTTGAGCGTGTCGAAGGGGAAGCGGCGCAGGTAGGCCAGCGACGAGTAGCCGGTGCCGAAGTCGTCCAGCGCGATCTGCACCCCGAGCTTGCGCAGCGCGTGCAGCCGATCCACCGTGCCGCGGGTTTCGTTGATGAAGACCGACTCGGTGATTTCCAGCTCCAGCCGGCGCGGCGCCAAGCCACTCATCTGGAGCGCCCGGGCCACGGTGGCCGGCAACTGCTCGGTCATGACCTGCAGCGGGGAGATGTTGACCGCCACGTGCAGGTGAGGTGGCCAGGTGGCGGCCACCTGGCAGGCGCGGTCCATGGCCCAGGCGCCCATCTGCAGGATCAGGCCCCCTTCCTCGGCCACCGCGATGAACTCCGTGGGCGGGATGTTGCCGTGCACCGGATGGTTCCAGCGCAACAGGGCCTCGAAGCCGGTGACTTCCCAGTTTTCCAGATCGACCTTGGGCTGGAAGTGCAGGCTGAGCTGATTGTTTTCCAGCGCGTGGCGCAGGTCGCGCTCCAGCACCAGCTTGCGCTTGACCTGATCGCCCATGCTCTGGACGAAGAATCGCATCGAGCCGGTGGCGTTGGCCTTGGCGTCGTACAGGGCCAGATCGGCGTTTTGCATCAGTTGGTCGACCGTCATGCCGTCTTGCGGGTAACGGGCGATGCCGATCGAGGTGCGCACCGGCACCATCGAGCCCAGGGCCTTGCAAGGCTCCACGAAGCTGTCGAGCACCTTCTGGGCCAGTTGCCGGATTTCGCCTTCTTCGGAGCACGAGCGCACCAGCACGGAAAACTCGTCACCGCCCAGGCGTGCGACCACGTCGTGCTTGCCCACCGCCGCGCGCAGGCGTTTGCCGACCTCGACCAGCAGGGCGTCGCCCACCGGATGGCCCAAGGTGTCATTGACCCCCTTGAAGTTGTCCAGATCCAGGCACAGCACGGCCCCGCGCGGGCCGTTGCGCTGGCAATGGCGCAGGGCCTCGTCCATCAGGAAGCGGAAGCGGGCGCGGTTGGTCAGGCTGGTCAGTGGGTCGAAGTTGGCCAGCCACGCCAGCTTCTTGTCGGCCACGCGGGCCTGCGTCACGTCCCGGGCCACGCCACGCCAACCCAGCGAGATGCCCCGGTCGTCCACCACGGGCTTGGCGGTGATCGACCACCAGCGATCGTTGCGCCCCACCCGCAGCGGCAGCAGCACGTCACGGAAGGGCTGGCCGTCGTTGAGGTGGTCGTGCAGCTTCTGGGAGGATTCGCGGTCGCTGTCCGAAAGGTCCTGCTGCATTTCTCCGAGCAGGGCCAGGAAGGAGCGGCCCTCGACCTGTTCGATGCGCTTGCCGAGGGCCTGGGCGAACTGATCGGTCACGCGGCACAGCCGGCCGGCGGCGTCGATTTCCCACAGCACATCGCTGCCGTGTTCTTCAAAGTCCCGCAGCAGCAGTCCGATGAGCTGGTTCTGGTGGTCGGCGCGCACTTCGGCGCTCACACGGGCCTGCAGGGTGCGACCGATGGCCGAGACGCTGGCGGCTGCAGCCGCACAGCACAGCACCCACTGCACCGGACCGAGGATCTGAACCGCCCCTTCGCCGGCGAGGAATCCGCTGATGGCCCCGAGACTGAGCGTGGTCATGAAGGCATACGCCGCCGAAGGCAGCGACGACAGCGTGACCGTCCCCACCAGCAGCATCACCGTGAAGGTGGCCGTGATGAGTCCGAAGTCCACGTGACTGACCCGGGCCAACAGCATGGCGGGCAGCGCGGACCACAGGGCACCGGTGACACCGGCCTCGAGGGTCACGATCTTCAGAATCCTGGCCGACACGCGGCTGGGCTGGGTGACCGACTTCCAGGTGCGCCACTGCTGCAGCATCCACAGGCACAGCATGACCATCGTGATGGTCCAGCCCAGCAGCAGGGCCTGGGGCAGGTGTCCCGGCAGGATGCCGGCGATCACCACCGAGTTCAGCAGCGTGGTGCTGGCCGCCAGTGGCACGCCCCGCAGGACGGCGGAGAACTGACGGGCCCGGGTGTGGCTGGCCAGGGATTCGTCCGAAGCCAGCACGGATTTCCGGCGATCGACCTGCCGACGCTCGCTTGCCCGCCGGGCGCTGGCGCTCCGGCCCTCCGGTTCCGGCATCGCCGGTTCACCGCTGCGCCCGGTTCGAGGCGCGGTTCCCCTCGAAGGGGCCGCCAACTTGCCCGGGGCGGTGGAGCGTCCTGGGGTTGGTGGACGGCTGACGGCAGGAGGGGTTTTTTTGGGTATGGGCATGGCTGCGACAAGCTCTCATCGCGCAAAAGCGCGTCGGCTTGAGGACTTTCGGCAGTCGCCACGGGGGCTTGAGCCCCAACCCGGAAATGTGTGCCGTGTGCCCGTCAGGCGGTGAGTCTGTGCACCCCGGCCAGATCGCAGGCGTAGATGGCGTTGCGCAGCGCCGCGATCGCCTCGTAGCGTGTGAAGCTGCGCCGCCAGGCGAGCACCACCCGACGGGTGGGCACCGGCTTGGAAAACGGGAGGTATCGCACGAGTCCGTCCGGATCCTCCCGCAGGGCACGAGGCACCGACAGCAGGGGCACGACGGTGATGCCCATGCCGGCGGCGACCATGTGCCGGATGGTTTCGAGCGAAGAGCCTTCGAAACTCTTGCGGATGCCCTCGGCGTCGCTGGCGAAGCGGGCGAACTCGGGGCACACCTCCAGGACGTGGTCCCGGAAGCAGTGGCCCGTGCCCAGCAGCAGCATGGTCTCCTGCTTGAGTTCGGTCGACGAGATCTCCTGTCGGTCGGACAGGGGATGCTGTCGGGGCACGGCCACCATGAACGGTTCGTCGTACAGCGGCGCCAGGGCCAGGCCGGTGTCGGGGAACGGTTCGGCGAGGATCGCGCAGTCGAGTTCACCCGTGCGCAGCATTTCCAGCAGCCGCACGGTGAAGTTCTCCTGCAGCATCAGCGGCATCTGCGGGACCTGGGCGATGGTGTGTCGCACCAGTTCGGGCAGCAGGTAGGGGCCGATCGTGTAGATCACGCCCAGGCGCAACGGGCCAGCCAGCGGGTCCTTGCCCCGCTTGGCGATTTCCTTGATGGAGGCGGCGTTCTCCAACGTGACCAGGGCCTGCCGGACGATCTCGTCGCCCAGGGGGGTGACGCTCACCTCGTTGCCTCCCCGCTCGAAGAGCTTGACCTCCAGTTCTTCTTCCAGCTTCTTGATGGCCACCGACAGCGTGGGCTGGGACACGAAACAGGCCTCGGCCGCGCGGCCGAAATGGCGTTCACGGGCCACGGCGACGATGTAGCGGAGTTCGGTCAGTGTCATGGTTCAGTCGCGCTGGAGGGCGGTCGGGGTCGTCAGGGGGAAGGGCGTGGTACGCGCACGGTCCGGCCCCGTCGGGCGGGTCAAGTGCAGCGCAATCGTGCAGACTGCGCGACTGGCACGGGCTTTTCCGGGGTTTCGAAAGCAGGGGCTGGTTGATACTGGCACTTCCCCAGATTAGCACTGCAGACCGGCTCCGTCCCTCCGATGCTCAAGCGAATTCGCACCGACCAGTTGCGACTCGGCATGTTCCTCCATGAACTGTGCGGTTCGTGGATGGATCACCCGTTCTGGCGCTCCAAGTTTGTCCTCAAGGACCCGCAGGACCTGCGCCGCTTGCTGGAATGCGGCATTCCGGAGGTCTGGATTGACACCGCCCGGGGACTGGATGTCGAAGGGGGGCTGACGCAGGAGGAGGTGGCCGAACAGGTCGAGCGCGAGCTGGTCGAGGCCGTGGCCGCGCCCTTGCCCGAGCTCAAGGTCACGCCCCAGGAAGAGTATCGCCGTGCCGCCCAGCTGTGCCAGCAGGCCAAGCAGAAGGTGCAGAGCCTGTTCTCCGAGGCTCGCATGGGGCAGGCCATCCACATGGATGGCTGTGTGTCGGTCGTCGACGACATCATTGGATCGGTGTCCCGAAACCAGGGCGCGCTGGCCAGTCTGGTGCGGCTGAAATCGGCCGACGAGTACACCTATCTGCATTCCGTCGCGGTGTGCACGCTGATGGTGGCCCTGGGGCGCACGTTGGGCCTGCCGTCCGAAGAAATTCGCATGCTCGGGTTGGCCGGGTTGCTTCACGACATGGGCAAAGCGCAGATTCCGCTGCAGGTGCTCAACAAGCCAGGCAAGCTCACCGACGAAGAGTTTGACCTGATGAAGAAGCATCCCGAGCTCGGACACCAGATCCTGGCGGCGGAGGGCAGCGTGCCAGGCATCGCGCTGGACGTGTGCCTGCATCATCACGAGCGCATCGACGGCACCGGCTATCCCAACCGGCTGTCGTCCGATCGGATCAGCCTGCACGCCAAGATGGGGGCGGTGTGTGACGTCTATGACGCGATCACCTCCGCGCGGCCCTACAAGTCCGCCTGGGATCCGGGCGAAGCCGTGCGCCAGATGGCGCAGTGGAAGGGGCATTTCGATCCGATGATCTTCCAGGCCTTCGTCAAGACGGTGGGCATCTACCCGTTGGGTACGTTGGTGCGCCTGCAGTCTGGCCGTCTGGGTGTGGTGGTGGACCAGAACGACGAGTCGCTGGTCACGCCCAAGGTGAAGGTGTTTTTCTCGACCAAATCCATGATGCGCACCCCGGTGAGCATCGTGGATCTGTCGGGCGGCCGCAGCCAGGACCGCATCGTCGGCGTGGAGCAGCCGGAACAATGGAAATTCAAGGACCTCAACGAGCTTTGGCTCCAGGACGCGACGGGACCGGTCCGGGTTTGACATCCGGCACGGCAGACTGCGGGTCGGCTCGGTACAGTCGGGGGCATCCCTTTGCTTGCCCGAGGAGCCCGTGATGCTGGAATACACCTTGCCTGACATGACCTGCGGCCACTGCGTGGCCACGGTCAAGAAGACCCTGGAGACCTTGGATCCGACGGGGCGTGTCGAGATCGACCTGCCGACCCACCGCGTGCGCTTCGAGACCGCGTTGAGCGATGCCGTGGTCCGTGCGGCGTTGGACGATGAGGGCTACCCTCCTGCCGCCTGACGCAGCCTGTCTGGCGATCCGGAACACCGCTGGAATGGCGGTGCTTATCTCGCTCAAGTCCTGACCATGGGCCGGAAAAATGGTGACCCTGCTCACCCGCTTCCGCGTTCATGGCCGATCAGGACAAACAGTTAGCCCCGACCCCACACCGGCTTCGCAAGGCACGCGAAGACGGTCAGGTGGCGCGCTCGCGGGATCTGGCGCATTTTGCCGTTGTGGGGGCGGCCCTGGGCGTGATCGTGGCGGCGGCTCCTTCGGTGTCGGCTTGGCTGCGTGACCACCTGCGTGCCGGGCTGCGCTTTGACGTGCGCACCGTGGCCAATCCGGATGCGATGGCGGACCGACTGTCCGCCCTGGTCTTGCCGGCCTTGGGCATCGGGGTGGTGTTGGCGGTGATCACGGCGGTGGTGTCGGTGGCGGCGGCTGTGCTTTCGGGCGGATGGCTGTTCACGCTCAAGCCTGTGGCCCCCAAGTTCTCCAAGCTCAACCCCCTGACGGGGTTGATGAACATCGTCTCCAAGGCGCAGATGGGCAACATGCTCAAGGCCTGCCTGATTGCGCTGGTCCTGGGGCTGGTGGGGGGCTCCTACCTCTGGATGCACCTGGACGACTTCGTGATGACCCAGGCAATGCCTTTGCCGGCCGCCTTCGATGCGGCGCTGGGGCGCATTTCCTCCGGTCTTTGGCTGCTGGTGCTGGTGCTGGCGGCGGCCGCACTCATCGATGTGCCGCTGCAGCGCTTCCTGTTGCATTCGCGCCTGAAGATGAGTCATCAGGAGGTGAAAGAAGAATTCAAGCAGCAAGAAGGTAATCAGGAAGTCAAGGGACGCATCAAGGCGAAGATGCGCGAGGCCTCGCGTCGACGCATGCTTGCGGCCGTTCCCAAGGCCGATCTGGTGGTGATGAACCCGACCCACTACGCCGTGGCACTCAAGTACGAAGAGGGCACGATGTCCGCTCCGCGCATCGTGGCCAAGGGGGCCGATCTGCTGGCGCTGAAGATCCGCGACATCGCCAAGGAAGCCAAGGTGCCGGTGCTGCAGGCGCCCCCCTTGGCCCGGGCACTGTATGCGCATGGTGAACTGGATCGCGAGATCCCGTTTGCGTTGTTCACGGCGGTGGCGCAGGTGCTGGCGCACGTGTTCCAGCTGCGCGAGGCCCTTGCCGGTCGCGCGCGCTGGCCGGCTGATCTCCAGCCGGTGGCGATCCCGCCGGAGCTGGATCCGCACCATGTGGCGCCGTCGGGGGCGTGAGCCTGGGGGAGCGGGGTGCTCTTTCCGGTTCAGGGGTCTGCCGAGGCGGTCAATCCCCGGAAGAGCGTCAGCAGTGATTCGGCCTCCAATTGCTGGGCCTCCTCATCCGATTTGGCGATGGCCTGCGCCCAGCGCTGAGCCAGCGCCGTCTCACCGACAGGGGTCAGTCCGCAGCCGAACGCTTGCCACGATCCGGGGGGAAGAGTGTCCAGATTGGCCCCTGGATATCGATGTGCGAGGCGAAAGTCTCCTGCTTGATCCTGGGCTCTGGCCACGGGCGGGTAGGCTGGGGTACCGCAGGCGCTGTGTGTGGCAATCAGCCAGCGGCGCACGGGAATCTGGCTGCTGACGTGTTTCATCAGCGAGAACAGGTGGCCAAAGTAGGTCTGGCGGTGAATGCCCCGATCCCGGGCGCCGTGTTGCCAGATCGCATAGTCGTAGCGAACGCCCGTGGCCACGGCGTGTTCAATCAGTCCCTGAAGGCGGACCCCCATGGGTTTGGAGGGTTGCCAGTCGGAGACCGATGAGGATCGGGCGATGAGAGGGGTGAATTGGACGGGCGTCTTGCCTCTGGGCGTGTGCAGGTTGGGGATCTGGTGCCAGAACGCATCCAGTTCGCAAACGCCGGATGTCGATCGAAGCGGCGGTCTCGCCGGCTGGGTGCAGGTGGCTGAAACGGAGTCGCCGAGCACCAGGACATGCAAGTCCTGCGCATCTGCACCCGCGTGGGTCGCCGCCAGTCCGGTGAGCAACCACAGGGCTTTGGTGTGATCAGCAACCCACGACATATCGACTTCCCGATTTGGCCGTGCGGCGAATGACCTCTACGACCAGGATGGACAGGCCCAGGACAAAAATGAACTCGATCGCAGGAGTCCAGCGAGCGTCGTCCATCCGGGCAAAGCGCTCAAAATACGAGTACGCCACTTCGGCAAATCCGTGTACGAAGAAGATGCCGAAGCTGATCTTGGCCAAGTAGGCCAGTGCCGGCACAGGGTGACCGAGCCATCGACTGAACCCCACGAAACTGGTCACCAGCAATCCCAGCTTGCCTAACTCGACCGGGTTGGCCCGTCCCCATGCACCTTGAAAGGTTGCGGGCCAGAGGCTGGGGTCGTGCAGGGAAAAACCGAAGAAAAAGACCAGCAACCCCCCCGACATCCAGATCCATCCTTGAGCGCTTTTGCAGAGGTCTTGAAGTCGAGCGGCGTGCTTCCCACACACGACTCCCAGCATGTAAAAACCTGCGAAATGGATGGCGGACAGCACGGGGTTGAGGTTGAAGGCTGGGCGCCCTGAGCACAGCGACACGTACAGGAGGACTGCTGTTAAGGACACTGCGCCACGTTGGTCGGCCAGTTTCATGATGATCGGGCTGGCCAAGAAGAACAGCGAGATCATGGGGATGAACCACAGCGGTACCACCAGTTCCCCACCCACGAACACCGACCACAGGGCGTAGTCTGCGGTCGACATGTCGTGAATTGCCGGGCGAGACCTCAGGATGCCCAGGACCACGCACAGGGCCATGAATACCAGATAGGGAGACCAGACCGACTTGAACTTCTTGTGAAGGTAGGTTGCGTAGTTGAAGCGACCGTGCTCCGTCCGGTAGAACAGGTAACCCGATAGGAAGACAAACCAGGTCGTGGCTCCTGCCACCAAAAACCCGATGGCGTTGTGGCTTGTGTCCACAAGGTGGAGTGTGGACATGTGGGTCAGGACGACCAGAAGAATCGACACTCCGCGCAAGTTGTCGACATGGTGTTCATACCCGCGAGTCAGGGATCTCGGGGACGCGGAGGAGTGAAGAGAAGCGTTCAACACGCCGTGCAGTGGAGTTGGCGTCAGGTTCTGGGTGCGCATGAGGCGAGGGCAGTTCGTCGAGATCCTGAAGCGTCAATGTCAAGTCATTGCGACCGGAATTTCCAGTCTGTGAAGGGGGGGGCGTCAGTTCTTTCAGTGCGGGAATCAGCCAATCGAACACCGGGGTGATCCCCTCTCTTATCCCCCTCAAGTTCCCGGGCCCGTCAAGAAAAATGCGGACATGTCTCCCCAGGGCGCTGCCACGCGCCCGGGGAGATGCCCTCAAGGCATCGCATGAACCCGCTGTTCCTCAAACTCCAGTCTCTCTTCGGCACGCACGGCACTGCACTTAAGGCCGTGGCCGCGCCGGTGTTCATCATCATCGTGCTGGCGATGATGGTGCTGCCGCTGCCCGGCTTTGCACTGGATATCTTCTTCACCATCAACATCGCCTCGGCGCTGATGGTGATGCTGGTGGCGGCGTACATGGTCAAGCCGCTGGATTTCGCCGCCTTTCCCTCGGTGCTGCTGTTGACCACGTTGTTGCGTCTGTCGCTGAACGTGGCGTCCAGCCGCGTGGTGCTGATGGAGGGGCACACGGGGCCTGGGGCGGCCGGCAAGGTCATCGAAGCTTTTGGCCACTTCCTGATCGGTGGCAACTTCGCCGTGGGTCTGATCGTGTTCGGCATCCTGGTGGTGATCAACTTCGTGGTGATCACCAAGGGCGCGGAGCGCATTGCCGAGGTGGGTGCTCGCTTCACCCTGGACGCCATGCCCGGCAAGCAGATGGCCATCGATGCGGACCTGAATGCCGGTCTGATCGACGAGGCCGGTGCCAAGAAGCGCCGGGCCGAGGTGCAGGACGAGGCCGAGTTCTTCGGCTCCATGGATGGTGCTTCGAAGTTCGTGCGCGGCGATGCCGTGGCGGGCCTGTTGATTCTGTTCATCAACATCGTCGGTGGGTTCATCATCGGGGTTGCCCAGCATGGTCTGGGGGCCGGCGAGGCCGCCAGCAGCTACATCCTGCTGGCCGTCGGTGATGCACTGGTGGCGCAGATTCCTGGGCTGCTGATCTCCGTGGCGGCTGCGATGGTGGTGTCCCGTGTCGGCAAGGACGAAGACGTCGGGACCCAGATCATGGGTCAGATGTTCAAGTCGCCGCAGGCCGTGGGCATCGCGTCGGGTGTGATCCTGATGCTGGGGATCATCCCGGGCATGCCCAACCTGGTGTTTCTGATGGTCGGTGGGGGCATGGCGGCTCTGGCGCGCTGGATGCACAAGCGAGACCAGGCGCCCAAGCCGGTCGAGCCCGTCAAGGCCGGTGACGCGCAGCAAGAAGCCGCAGCCAATGCCGAAGCCAGCTGGGACGACTTGCAGCCGGTGGACACCCTGGGCATGGAGGTGGGTTATCGCCTGATTGCCCTGGTCGACAAGGACCGTGGCGGCGACCTGCTCACCCGCATCAAGGGGGTGCGCAAGAAGTTTGCGCAGGACGTCGGTTTCCTGCCTCCGGCCGTGCACATCCGAGACAACCTGGAACTGCGCCCCAGCACCTACCGCATCACCCTGCGTGGCGCCGTGGTGGGCGAGGGCGAGGCCTTCCCGGGCATGTTCCTGGCCATCAATCCCGGTCATGCCTCCTCGCCGCTGCAGGGGCAGGCCACCACCGATCCGGCCTTCGGGTTGCCTGCCGTCTGGATCGATGAGCGCCAGAAAGAAAGCGCCCAAATGGCTGGGTACACGGTGGTTGATTCCTCGACCGTTGTGGCGACCCATCTCTCACACTTGATGCAGCTTCACGCCGCCAAGCTCCTGGGGCGGATCGAGACCCAGGCCCTGGTGGAGCACGTGACGAAGCTGGCTCCCAAACTCATAGAAGACGTGGTTCCCAAGATGATCGGCATTGCCCCCCTGCAGAAGGTGCTCCAGCTCTTGCTGGAAGAGGGCGTGCACATCCGGGACATGCGCTCCATCATTGAGGCGCTGGCCGAACACGCCGCACAGGTGGTCGATCCGGCCGAACTGGCTCGCCGCCTGCGCATGGCCCTGGCGCCTGCGATCGTGCAGCAGATCTATGGGCCGCAGCGCGAACTCGATGTCATCGCCATCGAGCCCGACCTGGAGCGACTGCTCACCCAGGCCCTGACGTCGCAGCACGGGGCTTCGCTCGATCCGGGCGTGGCCGACCACCTGGCCCGCGGTGCGGTGGATGCCGCCCGCCGCCAGGAAGACCTGGGCCAGCCCGCCTGCCTGCTGGTGCCGGATGCCATCCGTTCCCATGTCGCGCGGCTGCTGCGCCGCTCGGCGCCGCGCCTGCGTGTGCTGAGCCACAGCGAGATTCCTGACACCCATTCGATCCGCATCGGTTCGATCATCGGAGCCCAAGCATGAACGTCAAGCGATTCATCGGTCGCAACTCACGCGACGCCATGCAGAAGGTCCGTCTGGCCTTCGGGGACAACGCGGTGGTGCTGTCGACCAAGCCGTGTGCAGAGGGCATCGAGGTGCTCGCCATGCCCCCGGAAAGCGTCGATGCCATCGAGCGCATGGAGGCTCCGATGCACGAGCCGGCGCCGCTGTCGCGCCAGGCCTTCGCCGCTGCGGCGGCCGCGGCACGGCCGCAGGAGACGCCGGCCCAGGGCCGCAGCCTCCTGGCTCGCCTGCGCGGGGGCGCCGCGTCCCCGGCTGCCACGGACCGTCCGGGCACGGCGGCACCGGTGTCCCCCAACCCGGTCCAGGAAGACGTCGGCACCCTGGCCATGAGCACGCTGTCTTTCCAGGACTATGTGCGCGAGCGCATGCTCAAGAAGCGCGAGGCTGAGCTGCAGGCCCGTACCTCTGAGCCGGTGCCGGTGTCGCCCGATACTTTGGCACAGCGCCTGAACCAGCGTGTGCAAGCGGGTGAGGCGATGCCTCAGCCCAGTTATCCGGAGATGCTGGCGTCGGCCAGCCGCACCCGTTCAGCCGAGGTGGACCTCGCGGACACCACGGCGTTTGTGGCGCCGGTGGAGCGTGCCGCCGCCCCACGTCCTGCGACCCGCGTGTCCAAGCCTGTGGCCCCGCAGGAGACGGCGCCGGCGGCGCTGGACGACGGTTTCGCCGAGTCGGACCTGACGCCCCTGCGCGCCTCGCGCTCGGAGCGCAGCGCTTCGCGCGACCAGAGCGACATGATGAGCGAGATCCGCGCGATGAAAGGCCTGATCGAGGAGCGCTTTGGTGCCCTGGCCTTCATGGAGCGGATGCAGAAAAATCCGCGTCAGGCCCAGCTCATCACGCGCCTGATCGACTGCGGTTTTTCGCCAGCACTGATCCGCAAGCTCGGCGACTCCATGCCCGAGAACGTTTCCGACGAGCTCATCTGGGCCGGATCGGTGCTGCAGCGTAATCTCAACGCGTGTGAAAACGAGCCCCCGATCGAGGACCAGGGCGGGGTCTACGCCATGGTCGGCTCGACCGGCGTGGGCAAGACCACCTCCACCGCCAAACTGGCCGCGGCCTTTGCTGCCAAGCACGGCGCTGCGCACCTGGGCTTGATCACCTTGGATGCCTACCGTCTGGGCGCCCACGAACAGCTGCGTGGTTATGGGCGCATCCTGGGCGTTCCGGTGCACACCGCCCACGACAAGGTGGCGCTCGAGGATCTGCTCGATCTGCTGTCGGCCAAGAAGCTGGTGCTGATCGACACGGCCGGTCTGGCCCAGCGCGACACCCGCACTCGCGAGCTGTTGGAGATGCTGCAACACCGTGCCATCAAGCGCCTGCTGGTGGTCAACGCCGCCCAACAGGGGGAGTCGATCGAGGACGTGCTCAGCGCCTACAAGGCCAGCCAGGCCAAGGGCATCGTGCTGTCCAAGATGGATGAAGCCGTCAAGCTCGGCCCGGCGCTCGACGCCATGATCCGCAACCGCCTGAAGATCGTGGCCGTGGCCAACGGCCAGCGGGTGCCGGAGGACTGGCACCGGCTCACCGCGTCCGCGCTCATTCAGCGCGCTCTGCGCAGCACCGGCTCTCAAGCCTGGCGCATGGACGTCAACGACGTCAACCTCATGTTCACCACCCCGGCCCCGGCGGCGCCGGCCAAGCGCCGTCGCGCTCGCCCGGCGGGTGAGGCCCAAGGCCCCGCGGCTCTCTGATCCGAACGACGAGACGATCATGAGCCGCCCGATGCCCCACCCCACGTCGTTTCGCCGCACCGCTCCGGCCGATCAGGCCGACGGATTGCGCCGCATGTTCTCTTCGCGCGCGATGCGCTTTGTGCCGGTCGTGTCGAATCCTTTCATCGCCTATGGTGGCGTGCTCATCGAACGCCTGTGCACGGCGCTCGACGAGATGGAACTCGACACGCTGTTGGTCGACGTTTCCGAGCGGGGCGGCGCCCCGATGGAGCTGGCCAACTTTGATCTCTCCGAGGGGATCGAGCCCTTGTCCGACCGTGTGGCCTACCTGGCCGCCCGGGGGTTGCCGGCCCGCTGGGTCGACCGAGCCGGTTCGACGCGAGCCTTCCTGGATGCGATTGCCGAATCGGTTCCCAGCACCCAGGTGGTGCTGGTGCACGGCAGCGCGCTCGAACTGGCCCGCATGTTTGGCCGGGGCGACGAGGGCATCAGCCGCCCGCGTCCCGTCATCCTGTGTGACGACCGCGCGGAAGCCATGACCCATGCCTACGCGGCCTTGAAGATCTTCGCGCAACGCGCCGACTGGCACTCGCACGACCTGCTGATGTGCGCGCCGCCGGCTTCTCCCCAGGCACGGCTGGTGGCCGATCGCCTGGCCCATTGCGCCGACCTGTTCCTGGGTGGGCTGCAGCACGACTGGGTCCAGATCGATCCGGCCGAGCCGCCCACCGCCTTGCCTTCGACCCGGCTGATCGCCATGGTCGAACACCTGCTCAACGCCGCTGCTGTGCTGTCCCCGGCGGAATCCGAGCGCGACTTCCTGCGTGTGGCTTTGCCGTCGCCGCGCCAGGCGTCGATGACCTGACCCCTTCGTGGAGCCGACCATGTACACCGCCACAGGCCGCCCCGACGTCAACACGATGCTCAAGCAGTACAGCCCGCTGGTTCGCCGGCTGGCGCATCAGATGATCGCCAAGCTGCCCGCCAACGTCGAGATCGACGACCTCATCCAGGTCGGGATGATCGGCCTGACCGATGCCCTGAGCCGTTTCGACCTGGCCCAGGGCGTGCAGTTCGAGACCTTTGCCACCCAACGCATCCGGGGCGCCATGCTCGACGAGTTGCGGGGTGCCGACTGGATGAGCCGGGGCAACCGCAAACACCAGCGGGACATCGAGTCCGCGGTTCACAAGCTGGAACAGACCCTGGGCCGAGCCCCTGCGGAAAGCGAGATCGCCAAGGAGATGGGCATCTCGTTGTCCGACTACCAGGACCTGCTCAACCGTGTGCGCGGCACGCAGTTGATCTACCTGGAGGACATGGGGGGGGACGACGGCGACAACGACTACCTCGACCGCCATGTGGCCGACGAGGCGGGCGATCCGCTGGCGCAGCTCAACGATTTCCGGATGCGCTCGGCGCTGATCGAGGCGATCAAGAACCTGCCCGAACGCGAACAGTATGTGATGAGCATGTACTACGAACAGGACATGAACCTCAAGGAGATTGCGGCGGTGCTCGGGGTGACCGAATCGCGGGTGTGCCAGCTCCACAGTCAGTCCATCGCTCGCCTGCGTGCCAAGCTGCGCAGCTGGTGAATCTTCCGAGCGAGTCCAGCGCCATGCTTGCATTGCTTCGTCGACCGGCCCCGACGGCTCCTGTGAACACGCCCGACACCGTGCCCGCGAGCGCCGAGCAGGCGCATGCCCTCCAGGTGGTGCGTGCCCTGGTTCCGCAGGTGTCTACCATTGGCCGTGACGCTGCGCAGGCCCGCGGGGCGATCGAGGACACCCAGGGGCTGGTGAACGCGCAAGTGCAGTCCATGACGGATCTGGCCAGCGACCTGAAAGGGGTCCAGCACGCCCAGGGCGCCATCGGAGAGGCGACCGCCGAGGCCTTGCAGGCGGTGGCGCGTGCGCGGGAGGTCATCTCTCAGGTCGCCCAGGAAGTGGCGGGGATCGTGGAGGTTCTGCACGATGTGTCGGACGCCGCGGGGGACATCTCCCAGATCGCGCTGCAGACGCGCCTGGTGGCGTTCAACGCGTCCGTCGAAGCCAAACGGGCGGGGGAGGCCGGCCGCGGGTTTGGTGTGGTGGCCGAGGCCGTCAAGGACCTGGCCGGCCGCGTGGAAACCTCCTCCAAGACCATCATGGGCACGCTGGCCCAGCTGGACCAGCGCATCGAGAACTTCTCTCGCGACATCCGCATCGACCCGGCCGGCGTTTCGGGACAGCAAGGGGCCATTCACCGCGCTTTTGGTGAGGTGGAGGCCGACGTCTCGCGCATCAACGACGCCGCGGCGACGAGCCGCTCGATTTGCGACAACGTCTCGGCGCTGACGCACCAGTTGAGCGGTCAGATGGCCGAGGCGCTGCAGTTTCTCGAATCGGCACAGGCGTGCAGCGATCGCTTCCTGGGGGTGTCGGAGCGCTTGATCGATGATCTGGCCCACAGCGGGATGGAAACGGAAGACACGCCGTTCATCCGCGCCGTTCAGGAGGCGGCAACGCAGATTTCAGACCTGCTGGAGCAGGCGCTGGCCTCCGGGCAGGTGAGCCTGCAGGACCTGTTCGACGAGCACTACGTGGCGATGCCCAACACCCGTCCGGCGCAGCATGTGACGCGATTTGTCGCGCTGGCCGACCGGCTGTTTCCTGCCGTCCAGGAACGCATGCTGGGGTTCGACCGCAAGGTGGTCTTCTGCATCGTGGCCGATCGCAACGGCTACGTGCCCACGCACAACCAGCAGTACTGTCAGCCCCAGCGCGGCGATCTGGCCTGGGACACCGCGCACAGCCGGTATCGGCGCATCTTCAACGATCGCACGGGCTTGGCCTCGGCGCGCAATGTGCGGCCGTTCCTGTTGCAGACCTACCGCCGCGACATGGGCGGAGGCCGCTTCGCCCTGCTGAAGGAAGCCACCGCACCCATCCGCGTGCAAGGGCGGCACTGGGGCGGCTTGCGCATGGCCTATCAGTTCTGAGCCGGGGCGTTTCCCGTTCCGGGAAGTGTCATCCGACCGAGCGCGAAACTTCGAGCAAGGCCACGCAGCAGGTGGGCAGTGTCACGGCCAGGCGCAGCGCGCTGCCGGTGTCGGTCACCGACACGTCCTGGCTGTCCGAAGTGAACAGGGTCTGGACATCGTCGCTGGCGAACGGCGTCGAGGTGTGCAGGCGGCGCAGCGTGGCCTTGACGTTGGCCGATCCGTTCCAGCCGGCGAGTTCGACGGTGCCGTTGCCCTCCCGCTCCAGGTGCTTCTGGATCAACAGCACGTACACGGTCTGGACCGAGTCGGCCGTGGCGGTCGATGCGAGGGTTTCCATCACCGGGAGTCCGCTCACGGCGGGGACCAGTCCAGCGCTGACGGTGTTGACCGTCGTGGCGGATGTCTGGGCCGTCAGGCGCTGTCCGCGCATCAACGCGGACATGAGGGCCATGACCTGACCTGTGGGGCGCAGCCAACCGTCGGCGTGAATGGCCCCGAAGCGGCCGTTGTCCGAGAGGGACCACAGGTTGGCGCAGGCCACGTCGGAGCGGGTGGCCAGCGTCCGCAGCAGGTCGGCCACGTACAAGGCCCCCAGCGGGCTGCCGGTCCATTCGTCGCTCGCCCCAGTGTCGAGGCTGAACAGGGCGTTGTATTCCGTGAGGGCGATCGGCAGGCCCGTACTCCAGTTGTCGGTCACCAGCGCCTGCAGGGCGTCGAGGTCCTGCGCGACGGCGCGGCTGGCGGCCATCGTGGCCCAGTACGTGGCGGTGCGGTCGCTCAGCTTGTCGTAGGCCAGAGGCAGGTAGGCGTTGTGGGTGGTGATGAAGTCGATGCCCACCCCCGCGCGGCTGAGCAAGGTCAGCACCGTGACGGTCCAGCTCAGCTCGCGGACCATCCGCGTGCCGTTGCGGCTGTCGGTCGACAGGGGGATGCCCACCGCGATCGAGGCGTCCTCGGCCTTCATGGCCTGGATGATCTCGATGGCCTTGGTGGCGTACTCCTCGGCGCTCAAGGCCAGGTCCGGCAGGGTCGAACTGTCCAGGTACGGCTCATTGCCGATTTCCCAGAACTCGACCTTGGGCAAGGCCTCACCGGTCGAGGCGGTCATGCCGGTGATGTTGATTGCTTTCACCCAGGCGGCGGCCTCTGCGGCTGTGCCCGTCGGCACGTTCACGGTGATGACCGGCAGCGCGGAGGTGCGGCGGCACAGATCGAGGTATTCCGCCGTGCCGAACACGCTGGACTCGTACTCTCCCGTCTGCGGGTGCATGTTTTCGGTGCGCAGGGCCTGATCCCCGATCCCCGACGCCCAGTGGTAGACATCGGCGTGCTCGCCGCCGGGAAAGCGGATCACCGTCGGTGCGACGGCCACGAGCGCGGCATCCATGGACGGGTCCGGATCGCCGTTGTCGTCCACCAGGTGGTCGCCCAGGGCGGTCCATTGCACGTTGTGCCCCATCAGGTAGGCGTTGTAGCTTTCACCGATCTGGGTGGTGTCCACCGTGACGGTGAAGCTGTGCGGGGTGTCGGCGTCCGAGTCTCCGCCCCCGCCGCAGGCTGGCAGCGCACTGGCGACAACGGCCATGCCGCCACCCAGCAGGAATCGCCGACGAGCCGGCTGGGTGGGGCCGTGGGCCGCCATGCGCCGCGCCGTCGAATCGCGGGTGACCGGACCGGCCGCAGACGAGAGATCAGCCGAGGGGGAAGGGTTGGATCGGCGGATGGACATGGGCGTGTTGAGGGGATCTGATTGAAACCAAGTGTAACGATTTGGCGTTGCCGCTGTGTTTCTGTCGTCAGGCGCAGGCCCTGTTCGTGGCCGTTTCATCGGCCAGGCCAAAGTGCCGGCGATAGGCGTCGACCAACACCTCGGCTGCCCCTTTCCACTGGAACCGCTGGGCCTGAACCAGGCCGCGGGCCGCGAGGTCGCGGTTGAGGTCCGGGCGGGTGACCAGGTCCGTGAGAGCGTCGGCCAAGGCGATCTCGTCGGTGGGCGGGACGGTGAGCGCGGCTTGTCCGGCCACCTCAGGCAAGGAGGTCGTGTTGGAGGTCACCACCGCCACGCCGCAGGCCATGGCCTCCAGGACCGGCATGCCGAAGCCTTCGGCCAAGCTGGGGTAGGCGAACACCTGGGCGTGTCGGATCAGGGCCGGGAGCTCCCGGTCGCGCACATCCTGCAGGAAGTGCACGTCGGCTTTCAGGTCCAGGCGCTCGACTTCATCGAAAACGGGTTGATCGTCGAAGTCTCGCTGGCCGATCACCACCAGCGGCGGCACCTTCAACCCGGGCACCTGACGCAGCCGGGCATAGGCCCGCAGCAGGGTGAGGTGGTTCTTGCGCGGCTCGATCCGTCCCACCGTGCACAGGTAACGGCCCGGTTCGAGTCCGCGCGCGATCACCAGATCCTGGCCTTCCTGGCCCGGAAAGAAGCGGCTGCGGTCGACGGCGTTGCCGGTGATGGCGATGTGGTCCGGGTCCAGTCCGTACAGCCGCGCCATTTCCCGGCGCGAGTAGTCGCTCACGGTGAACAGCAGGGCCGATTGCCGAGCGGCCCGTCGACCGGTCCAGCGCGCCATGCGCGCGAACGAGGGGGTGAAGAATTCAGGGTGCGTTTCGAACAACACGTCGTGCACGGTGCATGCACACGGACCCATGGGGACAAACGGCAGTCGGTACTGCACGTGCAGCAGATCCAGTCGCTGGCGGAGTTGTGCCTGGGCCAGTTGCCACCCCAGGCGGACCGTGCCGGATCGGTGGGGCATGTGCACGAGCTCCACATGCGCCGCCCGAAACGCCGGCTCTTCGTCGCGCAGGCGGTCCGGCTCGCCCAGCAGGAACACAAAGTCGAACTCCGGGGCCATGCCGATGGCTTCGCGGTAAATGCCCAGCAGGTGACTGCGACTGCCCTGGAAGATGCCGTCGAAGGTGTGGAAGTCCACGCCGATGCGGCGACGTGGGGTCGGGGAGGAGAGGCGCATGGTGTGCAGTCCGACGGGGTCAGGAGGCCGTGATCTCAAGCACCGCCACGCTGGCGGCGGGCAGCGACACGTGGAACCGGGTGGTGCCGTTGGCGATCAGGGCGGGCGTGAGGTCCACCTGCGTGCGGACCATCAGGTCGCGGGTGTCCTCGCTGCGCAGGGGATCCGGGGCGTGCAGCAGCCGAAGTGCCCCGGTCCGGGCCTGGACCCCCTGCAGATCGACCGAGCCTGTGGCCGCGCGGCTGCGGTGCTTGTTCAACAGCAGCACCCGCCAGACGGTGGAAGCACCCGTGCCCGCGCGGGTGGCCAGGGTCTCGATCAGCGGCAGGTCCGGCTCGGCCGCCACGACACCCGCTGCCGGTGTGGCGGTGCTCTCGCTTTGGCGCGAGGCGTCCAGAAGCTGTCCTTGCAGGACGGGCGCCAGCATCTGCAGGACCTGTCCCACCGGGCGCAGCCAGCCTTCGCTGTGAATGGCCCCAAAGCGCCAATTGCCCGACAGCGACCACAGGTCGGCGTGGATCACGTCCGGGCGTCCGGCCAGCACACGAAGCAGGTCGGCCACGTAGAGCGCGGCCAGCGGGCTGCCGGTCCATTCGTCTGTGGCGCCGCGCCCCAGGCTGAAGATGGCGTGGTATTCGGTGAGGGCCACTGGCAAGGCCTTGAGGTCCGGTCGGACCCGGGCGAGCAGAGCGTGCAACGCGTCGAGGTCGCGCGCGACCGTGCGCGTGCCGGCCATCGTGGCCCAGTAGACGGCCTCCGGGTCGTCCAGACGGTCGTAGGCGAACGGCAAGTAGGCGTTGTGGACACAGGCCACGTCGACCCGCTCGTGAAGGTGTGCCAGGACCCGCTCGCTCCAGCGGGGGAAGTGCACGACGGGAATGCCGTTGCGTGTGTCGGTCGACAGCGGCAGGCCGATGCGCAGATTCGGGTCCACTGCGCGCATGGCCCGGATGCAGGCATCGGCCTTGGCGGCGAAGGCCTCCGGTTCCAGGGTCAGCGTGGGCTGGGCTTCGTCCTTCAGGTAGGGTTCGTTGCCGATTTCCCATTCGTGGACCGCCGGCAGGCGCTCGCCGGTGCGGGGCGAGAGGAGTCCGTCCACGTTGACGGCCTGCACCCAGGCTGCGGCCTCCTCGGGGGAGCCGCTCGGCACGTTGATCGTCAGCAGCGGCCGCGCGCCGGTTTGCACGCACAAGTCGAGGAACTCGGCCGTGCCCATGACGCTGGCCTGCTGCTGGCGACTGTGGAAGTGTTCGTTGGTCTGGCGCTGGGCGAGCGGGCCAATCCCGCGCTGCCAGTGGTAGCGATCGGATTGGGCACCCCCCGGAAATCGCAGCACGGCGGGCTGGAGCGATTTCACGGCCTCCAGCATCTCGGGGCGCAGGCGCCCGTCGGGTTGCAGCAGGTCGTCGCCGCGGTCCACCCACTGCACGTTGTGGCCCAGCAGTCCGGCGGCGATCGGCTTGCCCGGGCTGGCGGTGTTCACCTGCACGGCAAAACCGTGAGGACCGGTGTGCGTGGCGGCCGCGCGGGCGCTGGGCCACAGCTCACCTCCAGGACCGAGTTTCATCCAGGCACCGGTGGCGAGGGTGGCGGCCAGGCCCCCGCCCAGCAGCAGGCGCAGGCGTTCGCGGCGCGCGGGATCCCGCAGGGCACGCCGGTCGCGGCTCAGCATGTCGCGGATCAGGCGCTCCCGGGCGCTGCGGGGGGGGCGGGAGGAGGGCATGGGGCGTTTCCCGTCAGGCGCGCATGATGCGCAGGGCGCGGTGCATCAGGTCGTGGCTGGAGCGGGCTTTTTCGTTGAGCTGCGCGGCGCTGGAGCGCTTGAGCAGCGCCCCGGCGCGGTACAGCACCCAGCGCAGGCCAAAACCTCCCACGGTGATCAGGTCGTACAGCCACAGGCCCTTGCCGCCTCGCATCTGGCGGTAGAACTGGCGCGGACCTTTCAGCGCAGACAACAGCACGTTGCTTTCCTGCTGCTGTTTCATGCTTTCGCCCTGGTAGTGGACGATGGACACGCGCGGGGTGTAGACCACGCGTCCACCCCCTTGCTTGAGCCGGTGGCACAGCTCCATGTCCTCGCCATACATGAAGTAGTCCGGGTTGAACAGCTGGCCCTGCAGCTCGTGGGTGCGCATGACCATCAAGGCCCCGCACAGCCAGTCCACGTCGGTGTCCTGGGGCACGTCACGGTCGAGGAACAGCGGCATCGGCCGCAGGGAGCGGGGCAGCAGCTGGTCGAGGAAGAAGTAGTGGTTGAACAGGTTGAGCAGGCGCGGGTAGGCCCCGCCGGTCCAGCGTTGAAGCGAGCCGTCCCCGTTGAGCAGTCGGCAGCCCAGCACGGCGATGGACGGGTCGGCGTCCATGATGTCGACCAGCTTTTTCAAGGCCCCGTCGAGCACCTGGGTGTCCGGATTCAGCAGCACGACGTGGCGGCCCCGGCACATCGGCAGCGCCTGGTTGTTGGCCTTGCCGAAGCCGACGTTGTCGGCGTTGGCGACCAGCTCCACCTGGGGAAACTCTGCTCGCACCATCGCCACGCTGCCGTCGCGCGAATCGTTGTCCACGACGATCACCTGAACTTGTTCCGGCGCGAGACCGCCAGCGTCATAGACCGACTGCAGGCACTGGCGCAGCAGGTCACGCACGTTCCAGTTGACCACGATGAGGCTGGCCTCGACGGGCTTGGGGGCGGCGGGGGTCATGCGGCAACTTCCTCGTCTTTGGGGGATGGGGCGTGGGACGCCGGGGCTGCGGCTTCGGGGGTCGCCTGGGTGGTGGGCTTGAGGATGCGGGCCGGGGCGGCCGCCACGACCGCTCCGGCCGGCACGTCCCGGGTCACCGTGCAGGTCGGCCCCAGTTGGGCGCCGTCGCCGATGTGCACCGGGCCGAGCACCAGGGCCCGGATGGCGCACATCACGTGGTCACCGATGACGGGCAGGTCCGGACCTCCACCGATGTCCTTCTGCTCGATGCCTCCGCCCATGCCCCCGTCACCGAAGTGCGTGAAGTGATGGCCGATGCGCCCGCACAGCACGATCGGTGCGTGGCCGAGAAAACACGAGCGCCCGATGGCCGTGGTCGGTGGAATCTCGATGCGGGTGAGGTAGGTCGCGGCCAGGAAGATCAGCCAAGACGTGTTGCGCCAGCCGCGCAGGAACAGGTAGCGACCCAGGCGGTACCACAGCAGGGCCTGGCGCGACGGCAGCAGGCTCCAGTACAGGACACGACCGAGCGAGCGTTGGCCTCCCATGGTGTCCACCACCCGTTCGAAATCGGATCGCATGAGTTCACGCATCTCGGCCCAGCTCATGGGCGGTTCGTCGGCGGGGGACACCGGGTGCACGCGGACGCTGGCTTTGGGGGGGTGTGCGGGGGTGTTCATCTCGATCACCCCCGTGCGCCGCCGTCGACCTGGGCGCCACCCGCGATCACGCGGGGCTTGGCCCACATCACCAGCGAGCCCGCGGGAATGTCGCTCGTCACCAGCGCACCCGGCCCGATGTTGACGCCGTCTCCGACCCGCACCGGGCCCAGGACTCTGGCCCCAAACGCCACCGCAACATCGTCGCCCGCCACGGGGTAGCCGGGGCCGCCACCGATGTCTTCGGCACCGAATCCGCCGCCGAATCCGCCGTCACCGCGGATCGTCACCCGAGCGCCGATGCGCCCGAAGACATAGACCCCGGTGGCGTGGGCGATCAAGGCCGACGGGCCGATCGACGTGGTCGGCGGGATTTCGGCGCGCGTCAGGTAGATCGCCATCAGCGACAGCGTGCGGGCACTGTGCCGCCAACCCTTGAGCAGCAGGTGGCGTGTGACGCGATGCCAGAACAGCGCCTGGAAGCCCGGCAGGAAAAAGCAGTACAGCCGGTGTCCCCATTGGTCCGGAGATTCGAGGTGCTCGAGCAGGCGCACCATGTCCGAGCGGATCAGGGCACGGGTCTCGGACCAGCTCAGGGGGCGGTCCAGGGCGGGTGAGCTCGGCGGCGCGGCGGTGGCCGAGGGGTCGGAAAGGCTCAGGTTCATGGTGCGTGTCCAGTGGTTCGGTCCTCGGTCATCGGGCCGGGTCTGGTGTCGGGAAAGGCGGGGGGCGGACAGGCGCTGCGCCGGACGATGTCCAGCCAGCCGTCCAGACTGCATTCGAAGAAGGCCTCGGCCTGGCCGATGCCCGTGGCCGGCAGAGACATGGAGCGGTAGGTGTTCAGCCCCTCGATGGCTCGCCGGTAGTCGACGTCGGCGATCTGACTGGCGTACAGGTCCAGCAAGCCCCGTTTGCGTTCGGCCAGGTCGGAGATGTCGGCCACGCGGTTGGCTGGCAACGGTGCCCAGACCTCGTAGCCGCGCAGCACCAGTTGGTGTTTCCAGGCGCCGCAACGCGACAGGGCGGCCGCCAGCAGGCGGCTGGTCTGCCAATGGTCTTCCAGCAAGTCGGTGACGAAGGGCAGATACACCAGCTCCGGCTGCCAGGTCTGCAGGCCTTCCACCAGCCGTTCCACCTGATCGGCGTGGGGTCCGATGCCGCCGTCCGGGGCGTGCAGGAAATGCACTTCCGCGACGCCCGCCGCATCGCCCCAGCGCAGGGCCTCGTGGTGGCGGGTGGCGACCAGTTCGTCCTTCAGCCGCTGGCGCTGCGCAGGCGACAGGTTCGGGTCGGACAGGGTGCGGCTGCCGTTGGCACCATCGCTGACCTGCAGCACCCGCACTTCGGCCTGGGCCGCCACGTGGCGCAGGACCGCACCGGCACAGCCGATGGCCTCATCGTCGGGGTGCGGGCTGATCACCAGCACGCGGCGCTGAGGCCATGCCTCGATCCGCTTGGGCCAGCGGTCGTGGCCGGCCAGCAGCAACGCCACGGCCAGCGAGTTGCGGGCGTCGGGGCGCACCCAGCGGCGCAGGGCTGCGCGCAGCACTTCCACGGCGCTCATGCGGCCTCCCGTCGGCGCGCCTTGACCTGTCGGTCGTGGGCTTCCAGATAGAACTGCTCCTGGGCATCGGCCATGAGGTCCCAGCGATAGCGCTGAGCGAAGGCGCGGGCCGCCAGCCCGCGTTGGAGCAACTCGTCGTCTCCCGTGGACAGGACCTGGCGCAGGACCTGGGTCAGGACCTCCGGCGCGAACGGCATGCGTGCCCGCCAGCTCGATGGCGAGGCCACCTCGGTCATCGGGGCCGAGTCCCACAGCACGGCGGCGCGGGCGGCCGCGTTGGCCTCGGCCAGTGTCATGCCGAAGGTCTCGTAACGCGAGGGCATGACCAGGGCACGGCAGCCGCGCAGCAGGGCGGCCCGCTGGTCGGCGTCGTACTTGCCGAGCACCTGCACCCACGGGCCGATCTGGTACTGGTCGATCAGGCGTTGCAGGTGTTCGGGCTCCTGCACGGTGCCGGCCAGCGTCAGGGGCTCGCGCTCGGCCTCGGGAATGCCGGCGTAAGCCTGGAGCAGCAGATCGATGCCCTTGGTGTGGATTTCCAGGCGACCCAGGTACAGCAGGCCCCGGCCTGGGGTCGGATCGAGGTCGAACAGGCTGTCGTCAACCCCGTTGCCGATCACGCGGATGTGCGCGCTGGGGTGTCTCTGGAGCATGCGCCGGCGCATCGAATCGCTCAGCACCACCAGGGAGGGGTACAGGCGAACCCCGTACTCTTCGCCCCAGTGGAACGGCAGCTTGAGCCATTCGGTGTAGCTGCGGGCGTAAAACCACTGCACCGAGCCCACCAGGGCCGCCGAACGTTTGCGGAACAGCGGGTTGAAGGTGGCCGATCCCGGCGGCATGAAGTCTTCGACCAGCAGGTCGTAGTCGTGGCGACGGACCGCGGCCGGCAACGCCGCGAGGTAGGTCAGGTGGTGGGACGATCCGTGGTGGCGCACCTTGCGGCCCAGGCGCAGGTAGCGGATGCCGTCGCGTTCCTTTTCGGGGGTGCTCCCGTCGAAGGTGGGGGTCAGGATCGTGACTTCGTGGCGCCGTGCCAGGCGCCGGCAGATCTCGTAGGTGCGCACAGGCCCACCGCCTGCCAGCGGGTTGTCCAGATCATCGGGGTCGAGGTGAAGAATGCGCATGGGACCGGTGGCCAATCAGGCGTGCGAACGAGGACGGATCCGCTGGATCAGGGGTTTGAAGAACGCGAGGTGGTGCCGGCGCAGAACGCCCAGCACCACGCACAAGGTGACATACAGCCCCAGCGTGATCGGCAGGGCAAACCAACTGCCCATCGGCAGCGAGAAATGGAGGGCCACGCCGGCTCCGGCCGCCGCCACCACCGTGCGCAGCAACTGGCTGGGCAGGCCGGGCACCGCGTGCTCGGACATCAGCCAGCGCAGGCGCCAGGCCACGCGCACCGCCAGCGAAGCCGGGACGGCAATGGCCGCCCCCAGCGGGCCCCACAGCGAGATGCCCACCACCAGGAAGACCAGCAGGCCCCCGACCGCGAGGACCAGCGTGCGCAGGTCCTCCTTCTGGGCGTGTGCGGCGATCATGGTGGAGGACAGCATCTGGTCCAGCGTCATCAGCACCGCGCCGAAGATCAGCCATTGCAGCAAGACACCGGCTTCGCGCAGGTGGGCGGCATACAGCAGGTCGATCACGGGCTGGGCCAGGGCCGCGATCGCCAAGGCCACCGCCAGCCCCACCACCAGGCAGGCCCGAAGGCTTTGCCCCAGCACCGTCGCGAACCGTTCCCGATCGGTCATGTAGAGGCGCGCGAGGGACGGCAGGATGACCATCGCCGCCACCGTCGGCAGCATCAGGGCGGCTTCGTACAGGCGCGCGGCGGCAGCGTACTGGCCTGCGGCTTCCAGCCCGGCCATGCGCGACAGCACGATCAGGTCGATGCGCCCAGCCACGGCCGCCAGCAGGCCGATGCCCAGGAACACCGGCACTTCGGCCCAGTTGCGCCGCCACAGTTCGCGTCGGACGGCGCTGCGGCGGGGGCGGGGCAGGCCTCCCGTCTTAAGGTACACCAGTGCGGCCAGGAGCCGCCCGGCCAGAAACACGGCAAACAGGCCGCTCAGCGATCCCCCCAGCAGCACCACCGCCACCGAAGCCACTGTGCGTCCCAGCGCTTCCAGGGCTTGCACCCGCGCGACGGTGCTCATCTGTTCCCGGCCGATCAGGGTGACCTCGATCACCAGGATCCACGCCGACGGGATCACGCCGGCGGCCAGCAACCAGAACGCGCCGTGCATGAAGTCCGGGTATCCGATTTCGCCCGTCAGTCCGCATCCGAGCGCCAGTGCGGCGGCCACCGGAAGGGCCACGGCCATGGCCGTGCTCATTTCTTCGGCCAGATGCTGCGGCTCGGTGGCGATGCGCCGTGTCAGTGGCGTGGCCAGACCCAGCAGTGGCAAGGTCTGGAGCAGGTAGAACACGTTCATGAGCAGCGAGAAGCCACCCAGCTCGGCTCCTCCCAGGCGATGCGACAGCACCCAGAACAGGCCGTAGTTCAACCCCGCCATCAGCAAGCGGGCCCCGAACGAAGACGTCATGGCCTTGATCAGCGGCATGTGGCCTCCTGAAGCGCTGCCCGGGTCCGGGCGGCCCGGGCTTGCAGCGTGAGCGCCTGGAGCGTGCCGCAGGCCAGCCAGAGCTGGGCGATGCGGATGTCGATGTAGTAGTTGTCGGAGGCCAGGTACAGGATGTGCGCGACGATGGCCGCCCCCAGCCCCATGCCCAGGGCCATGTATGCGGGACTGCCCCACTGCCTCACCGGCCAGGCCTGGCGTGCCATCAGCACCAGCAGCAGGAACCAGGCGATGGCGCCGGGAATGCCGAGCTCGGCGGCGGTGAGCAGGTAGCTGTTGTGCACCACCAGTTGCAACAGCATCTTGTGGTAATCGGGTGAGACGTCCGCCCAGGACGATGGGATGTGGCTCGGCGCCATCCAGTTGTAGCCCCCCAGTCCGGTGCCGAACAGCGGAAAGTCGCGGATGATCGCGAACGCCTGATCGTTGAGCAGGGCCCGGGATTCCAGCGATCGGGCATCGGGCTCCGTCAGTCGCAGGAACACCTGCGGGTACACCAGGGCCACAGCCAGCAGGCCCAGCACGATCAGTCCACCGGCCACCACGGCGTGCCGCCGGGTCAGCAGGCCCTGCCGGGCGTAGACCACCGCCAGCACGATCACGCCCAGCACCAGAGAAGCCCAACCGCCACGGGACAGCGACGCCAGCAGCATCGCCGTGCCGACGACCAGCACGAACAGGGCCCACCACCATACGCCGCGGGCGATGCGGTCCCGTCCCATGAGCACCAGCGCCAGGGCGGGCAGGATCAGCCACAGGACATAGTCGGCCATGGTGTTGGGGTGGTCGAACAGGCCGAAGGGGCGGAAGGCCGACGTCTCGCCATAGCCCACGTTCATCGAGGCCATGCTGAAGACCTTCAGACCGGGCACCTCGATCGGGCCCTTCTTGACCATTTGTGCGGCCGAGAATCCGGCCTGCGCCAGGAACGTGAACACCATGCCGCGGATGGCCAGGCGCAGGTCGGTGGCGTCGGTCAGGCTGTGGGAGACGACGTAAAAGCCCAGCACGCACAAGGTGTAGGCCACGGCGCTGGAGGTCGCCAGGTGCCCCGATGGGGAGTAGGTCGTGGAGATCCAAGTCCAGGACAGGAAGGCAAACGCCACCAGGTCCAGCTTGGTGACGGGCAGCCCGCGGCGCTCCACCAGCAGGCGCTGGCCGATCCACAGCAGGGTCCACAGGATCACGATCGCCTGCGCCAGCGTGATGTACAGCCCCGGCGAGTAGAACTGCTCCAGGGGCGGATCGACGGCCTTGTTGATGTCCAGTGATGCGCACATGAACAGCAGGAACATCATCAGCCGGCGGATCGAGCCCAGCTTGGCGAACAGCACCTGCACGCGCAGCGCGATCATCACCCCCACGGCCAGGGTGATCGAACTCCAGGCCCCTTCCAGCAGCAGGGCCGACATGGCCACACACATCAGCCCCACGAACGTGGTCGTGAGCACCGAACCGATGCGGCCTGGGGGAAGCGTCAGGGACGACAAGGACATCAAGGGCGTCTTCCGCTTCGCTCAGAGCCAGTGTCGATACGCCCAGGCGGGAACGTACTGTGGACGGCGGTTCAGTACCGCGCCGAGCAACTTGCCGGCCGGCAGGCGTGCCCCGTCGATGGCTCCCTTGACCACTTCGCGGCGGGTGCTGGAGGCGTCCACCACGAGCAGCACGCCGTCGGCCTGATGGCCCAGGCTGCCGATCTGGGGCAGGGCGCCTGCGTCCACCACGGTCCAGTGATAACGCTCGCGCAGCTTGGCGAACAGATCTCTCACCGTGGACTCGTGGTACACGAGGCTGGCGTCGCGGTGCGGGCCCGCACCCAGCAGGTGCAGGCGGGCGTCGCTGCGGCTGACCACGGCGCTGGCGTGGGCCTTGGGTTCGCGCAGCAGGTCGTAGAAACCGGGACGGCTCTTGGCTCGGCTGCCGGCGTGTCCCGCCGGATCCTCGGCGCTGCCGTCAATCAGCAGGACGCGGCCCCGGTGCTGCTGGACCAGGCGCTTGGCCAGGGCCCGGGCGATCACGCTCTTGCCTTCGTCCGGACGTGAGCTCGACACGACCAGCACACGGCCCAGGCCGCGGTCGGGCAGCTGCTCGCGCACCCGCAAGGCCAGGCGGTGCATCAACAGGCCCCGGTCGTTGGCGCGAACGGTGCGCAGCGCCGGTTCGGTGTGGGCCTGGGCCGTTCCCACCAGCGGAGCGCCGTCGATGGCCCGGCGGCGGGCGTTTTCGACCGCGTCCAGGTGCCGTTGCAACTCCTCTGCGTCGGGCAGCAGCGTCACCCCATCCGACGATTCCACAGGCGCCGATCGGGACTGGGTGCTGGTGGGGTCGACGGTCAGGGGATTGCCCGCGGCATCGGCGGCGTCCAGCTGGTGCGCGACGGGGCCTTCTGCGGACAGGTCCGGCACGGCGGCCAGGACCTCGATGCCCAGCGCTCGGCGCAGTTCTTCCGGGGTTTCGATGCGGCGGTCGGACATCTGGCGCATCGCGGCCAGGGCCAGACCGAGCAGCAGGCCGCCCACGGGGGCCATCAGGAAGGCGATCTGGCGCTTCTTGTTGTCCGGTGCGGTCGGCACGTCGGCGGACTGGGTCACCACGCGACTTTCCGCTTCCGAGGGGTTGACCTTGAGGTACAGGTCGATCTGGTCCAGGCGGCGACGCAGCTCGACGAAGCGGTCCTGGGCCAGATTGCGCTGGCGCTCCAGACGCGAAAGCTCGGCGTCGGCCTCGGCGTTGGCGCGAACTTCGGTGCGCATGCGTTGCTGCAGAGCCGTGATCGACTGGTCGAGGGCCCGCACGTTCTGCGCTTCCTCGGTGTAGATCTGGCGCAGATCGTCCAGCTTGGCCTGGAGATCGGCCGATTGTGATTTCATGGTGGCCACGGCTGGCGAGCCGCCACCCGTGCCCCCGACGGCCTGTCGCGAGGTGCGGTCACCGTTCTTGGCCATGAAGCCGACCAGGGCCTGCTCCGAGGACGCGAGGTCCCGCCGCGCCTCTTCGGCCTTGGCTTCCAGAAGGGCAAAGGTCTTTTCGCCCAACTGCCGGTTCTGCAGCGAGGACACTTCCAGATAGGCCTTCATCATCGAGTTGATCGCCTTGGGCACCAGCTCGGGGTCCGCCGCCGTGAACTGGATCTCCAGCACGTTCGAGGTGGTGTCGGCGCTCTTGGAGCGCAGCGCTTCGAGCTTGAAGCTCTTGATGAAGGCGTCGACCAGGGCCTGGTGGGCTGCTTGGCGAGATTTCTCGGTGGGCTCCTTCTGGGGCAGGCCCGGCAGTTTGGGCAGGCGGTCCTGAATCACCTGGATCGGTGAACGGATGAGCTGCTCTGGACGCACACCCAGTTCTGCGATCACGCGCTCGGCGTTGTCGCGCGAGAGCAGCAACTCCATCTCCGTCTCGATCTTGCGGTTGGAGGGGTCCGGTGCGCTCACATCCCGGTTGGGGGTGAGCCCCGTCAGGAAGGCCGGTGCGGATTGCTGTTCGGTCTTCACCCAGAGCTTGGCCGAGCTGGCATAGGTGGCGGGCTGAACGGAGGCCCCGGCCCACACCAGCGCCGTCACGGCTGCCATGCAGCCGGCAATGATGCGGCCATGCTTGAACAGCAACTGCAGGGCGTCGCGGGAGGTGAACCCCGTGGACGAGGCCGGGGTGGGGGCGAACAGGTCGGCCACGTCAGTTGTTGCTGTCACGGAGTGCATAGGAGAAGCCGAAGGAGCTGTTGCGCAGGAACGGAATGAGGCGGAACACGTACAAGTCGAGGTTTTGCGCCAGCGAGGCGGCGGCGTTCTGCGGTGCCACGACCACGTCGGACGCCTCCAGCACGATGTCGTTGGTGCCGCGGCCCGTCATGTCCGCCACGAGGTTGCGTCGGATGACCAGTGGTTGTTTGCCGGGCACCTTGCGCAGCACGATGATTCCGTCGAGCTGGGCCGACGACAGCGAGCCACCGGCCTCGGTCAGGGCCTGCACCAGCGTCAGGCCGGGACGCCAGTTGATGACACCAGGTCGCAACACCTCGCCGCCCACGAACACCTGCGACGCCTGGGCCGACTTCACCGTGAGCGTGGACTGCAGGTTGTCCAGCCCGGAGCGGGCCAGCGTGGTGGTGTTGCCCGGTCCTCGCACCTGCACGGACCGGCTGCTGAAGGTGCGCATGATCACCGCCAGTTCAGGGCGCTTGAGCACCCGGGCGTATCGCTTGATCAGCTCCTGCTGCAGGGCTTCGGGGGTCAGGCCACGCGCCTTGACGGTGCCTGCCAGCTGCAGCGTGATCTTGCCGTCCGGTCGCACGTTCACCCGTTCGTTGAACTGGGGCAGGTAGGCGAATTTCACTTCCAGTTCATCACCGACCTGGATCAGGTAGGCGCGCTCGCCCGCGCCACCACTCAGTTCCTGGTAACGGGCCAGGATCGTGCGTTCCAGTGCTTCCGGGGTGCGGCCGGCTGCGCGCAGGCCTCCGATCATGGCCACGTTGACGAAACCGTCCGGGCGCACGCGCAGGGTCTGGTCGAGTTCCGGGTGGTCGGCAAAGCGCAATTCCATTTCGTCGCCGGCCTGGAGCAGGTAGCCCGGGGCGGTGTCGAGGGCGCCCGGCAGTCCGGACTCCTGGCGCAGGGCGGCGTCGTCCTGGGCGGCTCCCATTGGCACCACCTCCTGGCGCGGAGGGGTGTGCTGGCAGGCCGCGAGCACCAGCGTCGAGGCCACGAGCGGCAGCCAGTGCATGCGAAAGAGGGTTCGGCTCATCTGGATCCCCCTCATTCGGCCATGCTGCGGGGCAGCTGGCTGCGGGTCAGGCCGGCACCGAGGACGGCGCTGTCCCGCAGATCCTGCGGTTCCATCGACGGGGTCCACCCCGGATGACGGCGGGCATAGCGCCACAGCAGGTGTTCGTACCGCTGCAGCACCGGTCCCCAGCGGAACCGCTCCTGGAAGCGTTGGCGGCTGGCCCGTGACATGGCGGCGAGCCGGGCTGGCTGTTCCAGCAGCATGTCGAAGGCCGCGGCGGCCTCCTCGGTGCCGTCGAAGAAGGCCGCGTCCGAGCCGGCCACCCAGCGGTTGAAGCGGTTGCGGTGCGCCAGCACCGGATTGCCGGCGGCCAGGGCCTCCACCAGAGACGGGTTCGTGCCGCCCACCCGGTGGCCGTGCACGTACATCAGGCTGTGGAAGCGCAGCGCAGACACCACTTTGGGGTCGTACACCGGGCCCAGGAACTTGACTTCGCGGCTGGCCGCGGCCATCACCGCGCGGTGGTAGGGGTGGGTGTCCGGTGAATAGCGGCCCAGGACCGCCAAGGTCACGCCCCGGGGTTCGGCAGAAAAGCCCTGGACGATTTCCAGCAGCGAATTCTCGATTTCCGGGCGGGCGATGACGGTCAGGAACTTGCCGGGCGTCAGGCCCAGCGCCGTGACGGGTTCGGTCGGGGCACTCAGGACCTCGTTGGCGCCGTAGGGGATGACCGTGATCTTGTCCGGGTCGGCGCGCTGGGCCAGGTGGTCTGCGATCGACGGGTGGTCGGCGATGAGGTGGTTGCCCAGTCGGGCGCCCGCCCACTCGTTGAGCCACAACCATGCCTTGGCGGGGCCGCTCCACTTGTCACGCTGCCACTCGATGCCATCCATGTTGATGGCGTTGGGGACCCCGGCGGCGCGCAGCAGCGCGCAGAACACCGCGGTGTTGTAGCCCAGGGTCAGGGCCACGTCCGGCTTGTGACGGCTGGCGTGGGCGATGGCGCGCCAATCGAACACGATGGTCGAGGCGGCCGTTTCCTTGCCGCACGGAATGCGCACGCGCTCGATGCCTTCCCACTCGTCCTGAAAGAGTTTGCCTTGCGTGTCTTCCTGGCAGTAGACGGTCACGCGCCAGCCGCGGTCACGCAGGTGCAGGGCGAGCCGTTCGGCGAAGGTCTCGAAGCCGCCGTGGGCCGCGGGAATGCCGCGGATGCCGAGAATGGCCAGATGGGGCCGGCGGGATGATGTCGAAGGCGTGTGCATGAGGTCTCAGAGTCTTGAACTGCTGGGTTGTGACTCAATGTCCCCGAAGGCCCTGTCTACGTCTCCCCCGCAAACACACTCAACCCGCCCCGCGCCTGAATGGAGCGGCATCCCGGTACGTGCGAAACCTGCGAGAACTGCAAGAGCGTCGAAGGGCTCGGAGCCTGAATCCCAAGCTCCCGAGAGTGGAGTGCCTGACCAGACCTCGGACAGGCACTCCCTGGTCTGCTTGTATCGGCACTCTGTATCCTCCTGAATAGGTAGTTTACATTTGGTTTCTATCTGTTACGCGAAGTCGGTGCGCAGGGGGAGAACGGCCTCCAGATAATGTTGGGTTTTTTTCGTTCGGGTAGGCACCAGCTTCCAAACCTGTCAAGATTCGTGCCTTGACCTTGATGCCGGCCTTCAACAGGGCCGGCTGATGTCCTTTGCCGTTGAACACCTCGCGATGAGCACCAAGTCCGAAGACCGCACCCCCCAAGACAAGATCGACGCCAACGGCCTGCGTTATCGAAACAAGACGCCTGGTTCGCCCTTTGCGGCGCAGGGCGCCTTTGCCTCCGGCACCATGTCGTGCTTCCTGTGCGGAAAGCACCGACCACGCAACATGCTCAAGAGCCGCCGGCTGCTCGGGCGCAACGAGGCGGTCTGCGCCCCCAACTGCGCAACCGTCGACGAGCAGCTGGCCAAGGGCTGAACGGCCCCCGCCGCGCTTGTGAAACACAGAAGGCCGCCCAATGGGCGGCCTTCTTCGTGACGAGGCTGCGTTCCGCAGCGAGGGTCTTCAGGCGATCACTTCGTGTAGAAGCCGACGCCGACCAAGTACTTGCCCACCTTCTGCACCAGGGTGTGCTTGTCCTCGACCTTGTTCGTCACCGGGTTGCGCCACACGTAGTCCACCTGCCCGCTGCCCTTTTCCTGGGCGAGCTGGATCATGTTCTGGATGAGCGGGGTGCCGGCGGCATCACGCAAATCCCGGGCGCCCATGCCGGTCAGCGAGGGTGTGGCGCCATTGGCGAGAAACTTGCCGTCTTCCAGTCCCACGGCGAAGACATAGAGGTCGCCCCGGACAAATCCGCCGGCCGGCTCGTTGAAGCGCTTGAACGCGCCCCGGCTGTTCTTCTGGACCTCGGCGACGGCCTTGGACAGGAGGTCCTTGGCCTGCTCCGAGGTGCCGCGTGCGGTGTAGTAGCCCACGCCCAGCACGTACTGATCCACTTGGCGGAAATAGGTGGTCTTGCTTTCGACGCGGTTGTCGGTGCGGTTGAGCCACTTGTACTCGACGGTTCCTTCCCCCTTCGCGGCGGCTCCGTCCAGCATTTCCTGGATCAGCGGCTTGCCTTCCGCATCGCGCAGATCCTTCACGTTCAGGCCCACGAGTCCGGCCGGTTCACCGCCGTGGGCGTACATGTGGCCTTGGGTGTCCACGGCGAAAACGTACAGCTCGCCCCGGACGAACCCGCCCTGGCGATCGTTGAACACCGCGAACGATTTTTCCGGACCGTGCTTGCGCAGATGATCCGCCGCGTCGCCAAGCAGTTCCTGTGCGGCCTGGGCCTTGCCTCTCTCCGAAACGATCGTCGGCTTGGCGGCGGCCCCGCCCTGGGCCCAGGCTGGAAAACCGCCTCCCAGGCCAGCGGCAAGAAGCAGTGCGAGCGCACTGGCGCGAACGAGCGAGTGATGAGACTTCACGGTGACCTCCAGAGGATGCGAGTAGCGACAACGGGTTGCGATGGCGCCAAGGTACGGCACGACCGCTGCCGTAACTTGCGGGAGATCAAGGTGGACAGTGGAATTGCCAGTCTGGAACAGTGGCTGTTCCAGACTGCATCGACGGGACGATCGATGGGTTCCCAGATGCACCGGGCGCTGCGCCCGCTTCAGGATCCGGGCGGTCTTCCCTCTTCGGCAGTGCGTGTGGGAAGTCGGTCCAGCAGCATGGCGTCGCCGTAGCTGAAGAAGTGGTAGTGCTGCGCGATCGCATGCGCGTACAGGGCCCGCACCCGGGCGTGGCCGGCCAGTGCGCTGACCAACATCAGCAGTGTGCTCTTGGGCAGGTGGAAGTTGGTGATCAGGCGGTCCACCACCTGGAATTCGAATCCGGGGGTGATGAAGATCTCGGTTTCGCGGGCGCCGGGCAGGGGCAGTCGACGGCCGCTGGCGTCGGCTGTGGCGCCCGGCGCAGCGGCAGCGGATTCCAGGGCCCGCAGCGTGGTCGTGCCGACCGACACCACCCGACCGCCGGCGGCACGGGTCCGGGCGATGGCCTGGACCGTGGCGGAGGGCACCTCGAACCATTCGCTGTGCATGCGGTGCTCGTGGATCTTGTCGACCCGCACCGGCTGGAAGGTGCCCGCGCCGACATGCAGCGTCACGCCCGCACGCTGCACGCCCAGGTCTTCCAGGCGTTGGAGCAGGGGCTCGTCGAAGTGCAGCGCCGCCGTCGGCGCGGCCACGGCCCCCGGGTGGCGGGCAAAGACCGTCTGGTAACGGCGTGCGTCGTCGGCCGTGTCGTCGTGGGTGATGTAGGGCGGCAGCGGCACATGGCCGATGCGCTCCAGCCAAGCGAACACATCCGACGGAAAGCGCAGGTGGAACAGGCCGTTCTCCGGACCGCAGCGGCCCAGCACCTCGGCGCGCACCTCGATGTCGCCCTGGCGGAAACACACGGTCTGACCCGCCCGGGGCGACTTGCTGGCGCGCAGGTGAGCCCAGGCTTCGTGGCGGACCTCACCGCCGTGCGTGACCGGCGGCAGCACCCGTTCGACCAGGGCCTCGACGCTGCCTCCGGTGTCCTTGGCGCCGTATAGACGGGCGCGGATCACCTGGGTGTCGTTGAACACCAGCAGGTCGCCGGGTTGCAGCAGGCTGGGCAGGTCGGCAAACACCCGGTCCACCGGCGTCGCGCCGGTGCCGTCCAGCAGGCGTGAAGCGGTGCGCTCCGGGGCGGGCTGTTGCGCGATCAGTTCGGGCGGCAGGTCGAAATCGAAGTCGGCGACGGTGAGTTCACCGGTGGGGCTGGAGGTCATGCAGAGCGGGTGCGCGGGCGGGGCCGGGCATCGGGGCGGGAAGGGGGAGAATTGTTTCATGCCTGCAGCCGCTCGCCGTTCCAAAGCCTCCCGGGGGGAGGGTGCTTCCCCCTCCACCGAGGCCCAGGGGATCAAGCCTCGTTCGCCCGCCTTGCAGGCCATGGACAAGCTCGGCCTGCGCCGGGACATCGATCTGGCCCTGCATCTGCCCATCCGTTATGAAGACGAGACACGGCTCACGCCGATCGCCCAGGCGCCGGAAGGAGCGGTGGTGCAGATCGAAGGCACCGTGACCGCTTCGCGGATCGAGTTGCGGCCGCGCCGGCAGTGGCTGCTGACCTTGAAGGACCCCAGCGGCACCCTGCTGCTGCGGTTCCTCAACTTCTATCCGAACCAGCAGAAAGCCCTGCCCGAAGGGGCGTTGGCCCGAGCCCGGGGGGAAGTGCGCGGGGGGTTCTGGGGGCGGGAGATGGTGCACCCGCAGGTGCGGGCTGTGCAGCCCGGCACGCCCCTGGCCGACACCCTGACACCGGTCTATTCCACCAGTGCGCAGTTGCCGCAGGCCTACCTGCGACGGGCGGTGGCCTTGGCGCTGACCCGGGCGCCGTTGCACGAGTTGCTGCCTCCTGGGGTGCTGCCTCGCGACCTGGTGCGGTTGTCGCCGCTCAAGGAGGCGCTGTACTTCCTGCACCACCCGCCGGCCGGGGCCAGCGTGATGGCGCTGGAAGACCGCAGCCACCCGGCCTGGGCCCGGTTGAAGTTCGAGGAGTTGCTCGCGCAGCAGCTCTCGCAGTTGCAGGCCCAGCGGGAGCGGGCCAAGCTGCGGGCGCCGGTTCTGAAGGTCCGGGACCGATCCGTGTCGGGAAGTCCCTCGGAAGGGGCGGTGGGGGAGGTGGGCGACACGTCGCTGGAGGGCCCCTCCCGGGGAGAGACCGGTGGTGGGCCGCAGGAGCCGCCTTTGCGTGATCGGCTGTTGTCCGTCCTGCCGTTTGAGCTGACCGGGGCGCAGCAGCGCGTGGTGGCCGAGATCGAGGCCGACTTGGCCCGGCCGCAGCCCATGCACCGCCTGCTCCAGGGCGACGTGGGCTCGGGCAAGACCGTGGTGGCGGCCCTGGCGGCGGCGGCGGCGATGGATGCGGGTTGGCAGTGCGCCCTGATGGCCCCCACCGAGATCCTGGCCGAACAGCACTTCAGAAAGCTGCTGCAGTGGCTGGAGCCGCTGGGCATCGGTGTTGCTTGGCTGACGGGCAGCCGCAAGGGCAAGGCCCGTGCCCAGATGCTGGAGCGCGTGGCGTCCGGCGAGGCCCAGCTGGTCGTGGGCACACACGCCGTCATCCAGGACGACGTGCACTTCGCCCGCCTGGGGCTGGCCATCATCGACGAGCAGCACCGCTTTGGTGTGGCGCAGCGGCTGGAGCTCAGGCGCAAGCTGGCGCTGGAGGCCTCGAGCGCAGACCTGAACGCAGAGGCCCGCGCCGGACGCGGAGCCGGTCCGTCGCTGGAGCCCCATCTGTTGATGATGAGCGCCACGCCCATTCCGCGCACGCTGGCGATGACCTACTTTGCCGATCTGGACGTTTCGACCCTCGACGAGTTGCCCCCTGGGCGCACGCCCATCGTCACCCGGGTGTTTGCCGACACCCGCCGCGAGGACGTGATCGAGCGGGTGCAGGAAGAGGTGTCCAAGGGCCGGCAGGTCTATTGGGTGGTGCCGCTGATCGAGGAGTCCGAGGCGCTCGACCTGCAGAACGCCACCGAGACGCACGCACGGCTGAGCGAGGCGTTGGCGCCTGCCGGCGTCGGCCTGCTGCATGGGCGCATGCCGTCCGGCGAAAAGGCCGCCGTGATGGCCGACTTCTCTGCAGGCCGCTTGTCGGTGCTGGTGGCCACGACGGTCATCGAAGTCGGCGTGGATGTGCCCAACGCCAGCGTGATGGTCATCGAACATGCCGAACGCTTCGGTCTGGCCCAGTTGCACCAGTTGCGTGGTCGGGTGGGGCGAGGGGCGGTGGCCAGTGTGTGTGTGCTGATCTACACCTCGCCGCTGTCGCAGACCGGTCGTGAGCGACTCAAGGCCATGGCCGAGACCACCGACGGTTTCGAGATCGCCCGGCGCGATCTGGAGATCCGCGGTCCGGGCGAGTTCATGGGCGCCCGGCAGTCGGGTGACGCATTGCTGCGATTCGCCGATCTGCAGGAGGACGGTCCCCTGCTGGACACGGCCCGTTCGCTCGCGCCGAGGTTGCTTGACCAGCACCCTCGGGCCGCTCAGGATCTGGTCACGCGCTGGCTGGGCGGCAAGCTGGAGTACCTGAAGGCGTGAGCCATCGTCGGAAATGCCGCACCCAAGGAGGTCTTGGTTCACAATTCTCCCGAGCATCCGGCAGTTCCCCGTGCCCCATTCCCTACCCCCTTTGCGCATCGGCCTTTCGGCCCGACTGATGCACCAGCCACCGCGAGAACTGGGTTTTCGCGACAAGACGCTGCAGTACCTGGAGCAGTCGATCGCGCATTGGGTCATCGCCCACAACGCGCTGGTGTTCATGCTGCCCGCCTGGGGACACGACGCGGAAGTGGCCCGGCGCAAGATCTCGGTGCGCCGCTACGTGGACGCGCTCGACGGCCTGGTGCTGCAGGGCGGAGCCGACGTCAGTCCCGAAACCTATGGACAGGAGGCCCGGCGCCCCGAATGGGCCGGCGACGCGGTGCGGGACCGCTACGAGATCGACCTGCTCGAAGGGTTCATCACCCAGGGCAAGCCGGTGCTGGGCATCTGTCGCGGGGCACAACTGCTCAACGTGGCGCATGGCGGCACGCTGATCCAGGACATCGCCAGCCTGCACCCCGACGCCCGGCCCCATGTGGATGCCGAGCTCTATGACCAGCTGTTTCACCACGTGCGGTTCGAGCCGGGCTCCCAGCTGGAGGTCATCTACCGAGGTCTGCCGGGGGGCAAGGTCAACAGCATCCACCACCAGGCCGTCGACCGCCTGGGCGAGGGGCTGTGCGTGGAGGCCCGCTCCACCGAGGATGGCATCGTCGAGGCCTTGCGCGGCACGGGATCGTCCTTTGTCGCGGGGGTGCAGTGGCATCCGGAGTTCCACCGCGACGGACATGGACTGCTCAGCGGCTCTCCGCTGCTGGAAGCCTTCCTGCAGGCTGCGCGTGAAGTTCGCGGCAAGGCGGCTTGAGCGGCTGAAAGGCGCCAAAAGCCGCTGAGCCGCTGAGCCGCTGAGCCGAGCCTATCCGGCCGCCGTGGAGCGGGCCAGGGCCCGAGCCACCCGCGACTGGCTTGCCTGACCGAGTGCGCTGCGGATGAACTGTCCGGCGTCGGCCAGGGCCGCCAGATCGATCCCTGTTTCGATGCCCAGGCCGTGCAGCAGGTAGACCAGATCTTCCGTGGCGACATTGCCGGTGGCGCCGACCGCATAGGGGCAGCCGCCCAGCCCGCTCACGCTCGCGTCGAAGGTGGCCACGCCCAGTTCCAGGCTCGCGTAGACATTGGCCAGCGCCTGCCCGTAGGTGTCGTGGAAGTGCCCGCCCACGTGGGTGACGTCGAAGTGCCGCATCGCCGCTTCCAGCGCGGCCTGCACGCGGCGCGGGGTGCCCACGCCGATGGTGTCGGCCACGCTCACGTCCACCACGCCCAGATCGCGGTAGCGGGCGGCCACTTCCGCCACCCGTTCAGGCGCGATGTCACCTTCGTAGGGGCAACCCACCGAGCAGGAAATGGAGCCCCGCACACCCAGCCCCGCGTCCAGCGCCGCCCGCACCACGGGCCGGAAGCGCTCGATCGACTCGGCGATGCTGCAGTGGATGTTGCGCTGGGCGAAGGCCTCGCTGGCGGCGCTGAACACCACGACTTCGTGCGCGCCGGCCGCCAGCGCGGCTTCCAGCCCCTTCATGTTGGGCGTGAGGACGGCCACCGTGACACCGGGTGCGCGCGTCAGGCCTGCCATCACTTCGGCGGCGTCGGCCAGTTGCGGTACCCATTTCGGACTGACGAAGCTGGTGGCTTCGAGGTGCTGCACGCCCGCCCGTTGCAGACGTTCGATGAGGGCGATCTTGGTGGCGGTCTGGACGGGCTGGCTCTCGTTCTGCAGGCCGTCGCGCGGTCCGACCTCGATCACGCGCACGCGGCGTGGCAGCGAGGGAATGGAGGGGCGGGCCGACAGCGGCACGGCCGGCGGGGGGGGCACAGTGAGGGTCATCTCATGCTCCTTCAGGCTCCGTGGGGGTCAATCGACCTCGGCCAGGCGCAGCACCGGCTGACCTTCGGCGACCTGATCGCCCACGGCGTACAGGCAGAGTTCCACCCGCCCGTCGCGGGGGGCCGTGAGGGTGTGCTCCATCTTCATGGCCTCCATGACGGCCAGCGGCTGGCCGGCTTTCACGTCTTCGCCCGGAGCGACCTTCCACGCGATGAGCTTGCCCGGCATGGGGGCGGTGAGCTGGCCGGCGGCGCCGGCGTCGTCGTCGACCTGCGTCAGGGCGTCCACCGCCAGCAGTTCGGCCGAGCCGGTGTCGGTGTGGACTACGGTGTGGCCTGGCCAGCGGTTCACGTGGACGGTGGTGCGCTCGGCGCCGAGTTCGAGCATCAGAGAAATCGAGGAACTACCTCCGCCATGGGAGGACCGGGTCGGGAGCGAAGACGCGGCGGGCAGAACAGTCCAGTTCAGCAGCTTACTCAGATCGCTCATGTTGCTGAGGCGCAGGCGGCGGGCGCCATCGTGCAGGCGCTCCAGCACGGCGGTGTGCCGCTCTCCGCCCCACTGGAAGTCGAAGGTTCGGCGCGAGAGACCCTGCACGCGGAAGGCGTCCCTGCGTTGCCAGGGGTCGGTCCAGGCCGGAGCCTGCCCCGATGCGGAGGGTGGAGCTTCCTCCTCGGCGACGATCTGGGCCACCGTGGCGGCGGCCAAGGCGATTCGTTCGGACACCGGTGCCGTGTCGGGAAACAGCGAGGCGCGTTCCCTCTCGATCAGCGCCGTGTCCAGATCGGCGTGCGAGAAGGCCGGGCTGCGCACGACACGGCGCAGGAAGTCGGCGTTGGTGGCCAGCCCGTCCAGGTGCGTCTGGCCCAGTGCGACGTCGAGCCGCGCCAGTGCCTGCTCCCGCGTTTCGCCCCAGACGATGAGCTTGGCGACCATCGAGTCGTAGTGCGGGCTGATGGTGTCGCCTTCACCGAAGCCGGTGTCCACGCGCACTGGGGCGGGCGGGTGCTCCGGGTTACCGTCGGCATTGCGGGCGAAGCGCACGTGCTCGGGCCAGTTCACGACGTGCAGCGTGCCGGTGGCGGGCAGGAAACCGGCGTCGGGGTTCTCGGCGCACAGGCGGGCCTCGATGGCGTGGCCGTGCTGGCGCAATTGATCCTGCCGAAGCGGCAAGGGCTGGCCGGCGGCCACGCGCAGTTGCCACTCGACCAGGTCCTGCCCGGTCACGGCTTCGGTCACCGGATGCTCGACCTGCAGCCGCGTGTTCATCTCCATGAAGTAGAAGCGCAGGTCGCCGTCGTCGGTGGGTTCGGCGATGAATTCGACCGTGCCGGCGCCGACATAACCTACCGCGTGGGCGGCCTCGACAGCGGCCAGACCCATGGCGGCGCGGCGCTCCGGGCTCAGGCCAGGGGCGGGCGACTCTTCCAGCACCTTCTGGTGGCGGCGCTGCACCGAGCAGTCGCGCTCGAACAGGTGGACCACTTGACCCTTGCTGTCGGCAAACACCTGGATCTCGATGTGGCGCGGACGGGTGACGTAGCGCTCGACCAGCACATGGTCGTTGCCAAAGGCGTTGCGGGCCTCGCGCTGGCAGGCATCCAGTGCGGCGGCGAAGTCTTCGGCGCGGTCGACGCGGCGCATGCCTCGGCCGCCACCCCCGGCGCTGGCCTTGATCAGCACCGGATATCCGATGCGTTCGGCCTCGGCTGCCAGCAGCGCGGGATCGTTGTTCACCCCGTGATAGCCCGGCACCAGCGGCACACCGGCCTTTTCCATCAGGGCTTTGGCGGCGGCCTTGCTGCCCATGGCGGCGATGGCCTCGGGCGGCGGGCCGATGAAGACCAGACCCGCGTCCACGCAGGCGCGGGCGAAGTCCTCGTTTTCGCTCAGGAAGCCGTAACCCGGGTGCACGGCCTGGGCGCCGGTGCGCCGTGCGGCCTCCAGGATGGCGTCCCAGCGCAGGTAGCTGCTGGCGGCGCTGTCGCCCCCGAGCGAGACGGCTTCGTCGCAGGCCAGGACGTGGGCGGCGTGGCGGTCCACGTCCGAATGCACGGCCACCGTGCGGATGCCCAGTCGTCTGGCGGTGTGGGCGATGCGGCAGGCGATTTCGCCACGGTTGGCGATCAGGATCTTTCGAAACATCGTCCTACACTCCTTGGGCAGGCCCGGCCTCGGGCCGGTCAGACGGGGCTGGCGGGCCCCAGCCGGTTGGCGAGCGTGCGCAGCATGCCGCGCACGAACTTGAAGAGGAAATAGATCAGCAACCAGGCGACCAAGACGGCCACGGCGAGCACGCCGAAGAACACGACCGGCTGGTTCCAGGACAGCCACAGCATCGCGGGCACGGCCGCATCCCCCAGCAGCGACATGCCGACGTTGGAAAACGGCTCGGGCGAGGTGTTGATGGCCGCGCGCGTGCTGGCCTTGGCCACGGCGGAGGTGGCCGCCAGCGTGCCGCCCATCAGCGCGGCGATGGTCTGCCAGGCCCCGGCGTCGGCGCCCAGCATGCCGGCAGCCAGCGCCGCACCGGCCGGCACACGGATGAAGGTGTGCACCGAGTCCCACAGCGAGTCGATGTAGGGGATCTTGTCGGCCAGGAACTCCACCGCCAGCATCGCGCCCGAAGCGCCCAGCACGGCGGGGTGCTGCAGCACGGCCAGCCCCGAGGGCAGCGGCACCCAGCCCAGCCAGCCGGCCAGCCCGGTGAGGAACACGACGGCGTACAGCCGCAGCCCGCTGGCCCAGCCGAGCGCGGCGGCCATGGCAAACAGTTGGGTGGTGTCCAGGTGTGCAGCCGCGGCGCCCACCTGCTGGCCCACGGCGGGAAGCAGCGAGGCGGGCAAGGCGGGAAGATGGAAGGGCAGGTTCAGGTCCATGAGGGAGGCCTCTTTTCAAGGAAGGAGCTCACGCCCTCCCGGCCCTCCGGACTGCAACGGATGTCGGCGATGCGGCGTGCGGTGTCTGCACGCCATTGTGCGGTCAGCGGTTGATCTGCCAAATCCTTCACGAGTTGCTTGCACGCCCGCACCGCCTGCGGGCCGTTGCCGACGAGAGACGACACGACCGCCTGAACCTTCTCGTCCAGCATTTCGGGTGACGCCAGCTCGTGCACCAGACCCAGCCGGTGCGCTTCGGCCGCGCTGAAGCGTTCGGCGGTGGTGAACCAGCGGTGCGCGGCGCGCTCGCCCATCGCCCGGATCACGTAGGGACCGATGGTGGCGGGCAACAGACCCAGGCGCGCTTCGCTCAGGCAGAACTGCACCGGCTCGGCGGCCACCACGATGTCGCACACGGCGGCCAGACCCACGCCGCCGGCGTAGCAGTCGCCGTGGAGTCGGCCCACCACCGGCACCGGGCAGGACCAGATCGCCCACAGCATGTCGGCCAGCGCCTGGGCGTCGGCTTGGTTCTGCGCCCAGGTGTAGTCGGCCATGGCGCGCATCCAGTTCAGGTCCGCGCCGGCGCAGAAGGCCTTGCCGTGGCCGGCGAACACCACGGCGCGCAGGTCCGGCTCCGCGCTCAGGGCCAGGAACGTGCTCGTCAGCTCCGCAATGACCTGATCGTTGAAGGCGTTGCGCACTTCGGGGCGGTTCAGCCAGACCTCGGCCACGTGCGACGAGGGGCGGCGAACTTCGATCGTGGCGGTCATGGCGGAGGCTCCGGGGACGTGAGGAACGGTGCAGATTCGGCGGTGTGACGCGTGGCGAGGAGGGTCTTACATCCGGAACACGCCGAACCGGGCGTCCGGAATGGGGCGGTTGAGGCTGGCGCTCAAGGCCAGGGCGAGCACGCGGCGGGTGTCGGCCGGTTCGATCACGCCGTCGTCCCACAGCCGGGCGCTGGCGTAGTAGGGGTGGCCCTGCACCTCGTACTGCGAGCGAATCGGCGCTTTGAAGGCCTCTTCCTGCTCGGCACTCCACTGGCCGCCCTTGGCCTCGATGCCGTCCCGGCGCACGGTGGCCAGTACGCTGGCGGCCTGCTCACCGCCCATCACCGAGATGCGCGCGTTGGGCCACA